>JAZTWL010000001.1:0-1574 GCA_045635845.1 Candidatus Scatosoma sp.
CACCTTCAAGCTCGGATTTTTCTTCGCAAGTTCGTAAGCGGAAAAAATCCCGCCCGGGCCCGCACCGATAATAATTACGTCATAATTTTGATTCATAACCTTCTCTCCCTTTGCAAAATAAAAGTTGGCTACCGCAAGGTAGTCAACCATTTACGGCGGTTGGTAGATACGCTTAACCATATTATAAGCTTATACGCTATTTATGTACCACACTCGTTGTATTATAACACAATTCGCCAAGAATTTCAATACAAAATGCAAATTTTTTTCTCTTTTTCGGAAAATATTTTCAAAAAGACTATTGACAAACGCGGAAAGTTCTTGTATAATAGCCCCACGAACAGCTTTCCACGTTTCTGTATCAAACGCGGCAAAGCTGCTTTTTTTCACTATGATAGGAGACGGAATATGAATAGAAAATTTAGACTCTCTTGCGCGCTCGACATTGACGACGTGTTAATGGAATGCGTAGCATACGCGGTACGGCTCGCCAACGAGAAGTACCAATTTGATCCCCCGCTTTCGATTTACGAAGTGACGGGTTGGGGGCCGCTTGGCACGCGCGCGGACGTTATCCGTGAATATTTCAACGATCCCGAATTTTACCGCAATCAGCCCGTTTTTGAAGGAGCAAAGGAATTCGTGGCGAAGCTTTCCGAAATGGCGGAAGTGTTCGTTTCCACCGCAATCCCCCCCGAATTCATGGGCATCCGCGCAAAGCGAATTATGGAAGAATTCCCGCAAATCCCGCCCGACCATATTTATATGGGCTCGCGCAAGGATAAAATCAACGTGGACATCCTTTTCGACGACGCACTCCACAACATTTTGCGCTCCAACGCGCGCTATCCCATTTTGCGCCGTCAGCCGTGGAATCAAGACGCGACGGGCATACTCGCCGTGAACACCTACGATCAATTCTTGGAGCTTGTGGAGGCGATCGCCGATAGCTATCGTATCCGCAAAGACGCCCAACTTTTCGACGAGCCGAGCATCGTCGTTTTGGTTGGACCGTCGGGAAGCGGCAAATCGAAGATTGCAACGCAAGTGCTTTCCAAGACCGACCGTTTTGAAAAACTCGTTAGCTATACGACGAACGACCCCACCGCCGTGGAAGAAAATCAATGGTACAATTACGTTTCCTTGGAAAACTTCCGCGAAATGTGCGAAAGCGGGGAAATGTTCCAATCGACCATGTACGCAGGGCACGGCTACGGCTCGAAGAAATCGGACGTGGAAGACATTTTGAAAAAGGGCAAGCACGTGCTTACCACGATGGATATTTGCGGCGCAATGACCTTGCGCACCCACTTCAAAAACGTGGTGACGATTTATATTCAACGGCAAAAACCTGCCTTGCTTGCGTCGATTTTGCGCAAAAATTCGTCGATTGAAGACAAAGTGAACCGCATCATGGGCATTGAATGGGAAAAGAAAAACGCCGAGATTTGCGATTTCGTGGTGGAATTTGACAACTACCCCGAAGCCGTAGAGCAAATTTGCAAAATCTTGAAAATATCCTAAAAAACAAAACCAACCCCCGCCTTTTGGGTTTGGCCCAAAAGGGGGGGTTG
>JAZTWL010000002.1:0-13300 GCA_045635845.1 Candidatus Scatosoma sp.
TTTAGTATATCACTTTTTTTGCTAAAAAGCAAATGTAGACCTCATCTTTTCAGTTTGTTCACAAGAAAAGACGGGGTCTATCACCTATTTTACAAAATTCCGCCGTCCACCGCCGTGATTCCCGAAAAATCGGGATAAGGCTTTATTTCTTTTCAGGGGGAACGGGTACGACTTCGCCACCTGCAAAGCGCAGGATAACGTCTGCCATTGCGTCCAAATTATTTTTCACCTTCGCCTTAAAGCGAATGGGCGCGTAACGAATGGCAATCAGGCTCTTGGGCGGCTTCATTGCCGTAAGCAAATTCAGCCGTTTTACCCCCTTGAAGCAATCCTTTACGTCGTTGCCCGACAAGGCGTACAGTACGTCCTGCGGGAATTTATAAGGATTCGCCGTCGAAAGCACGACGATGGGCGTCTTGTCCTTTTTATCCGCTTTTTTCAGTTCTTTCTTGTATTCCATATACACGTACAGCGCAACGCCCGTATGGGTATCCATTGCGTAGCCGTATTCTTCAAAAATATCGTACATCGCTTCTACCATTTCGTCTTCGCCTGCGAAGCCTGCGTAGAATTGCGCGTCGAGTATTTCTTTTTCCTTGGCGGTGATGGAATATTCCTTCTTTTCCGCAAGGTCTTGCATACGTTGCGCGGTGAGCGCAGCGTTTCTGCCGCTAATTTCAAAGAGCAATCTTTCCAAATTCGACGAAACCAAAATGTCCATCGAAGGCGACATGGTACGGTGGAAAGGACGCTTCACGTCATAGACGCCCTTCTTGAAGAAATCCGCCAAAACTTTGTTCTTATTCGAAGCGCAAATGAGTTTTCTAACGGGCAAGCCCATTTGTTTTGCGTACCAACCGGCAAGGATATCCCCGAAGTTGCCCGTGGGTACGACGAAATCGATTGCGTCGCCGTGTTCGATTTGTCCTGCCGTGATCAAATCCAAGTACGCGGAGAAATAGTACGCGATTTGGGGTGCAAGTCTGCCGAAGTTGATGGAGTTTGCACTCGAAAGGCGCACGCCCTTTGCTTTGAGCTCGGCGTTAAATTCTTCGGAGGCGAACATTTTCTTCACGGCGCGTTGACAATCGTCGAAGTTCCCTTCTACTGCCGCTACGCAAACGTTATTGCCGTCTTGCACGCACATTTGAAGACGTTGCATCTTCGCTACACCTTCGTCGGGATAGAATACCGCCACTTTCGTGCCGGGTACGTCGCGGAAGCCTTCAAGCGCCGCTTTGCCCGTATCCCCGCTCGTTGCGGTCAAAATCAAAATTTCTTCTTGAATACCGAGCACTTCGCAGCTCTTCTTCAAAAGGTAGGGAAGGACGGTGAGCGCCATATCCTTGAACGCACACGTCGGGCCGTGGAAAAGCTCCAAAACGTACAAGCCCGTTTCGCCGTCCACCTTCACAAGGGGCACAGGGTCTTTGCTCGTAAAGGAAGAATACGCCTTTTCACAGGTTTCCTTCAAAAAGTCTGCGCCGAGATCGTCGGCAAGGTATTTGCCGAGTACAAACGCCGCGCGTTCGGGATAACTCATCTCCGTCATTTGCTCTAATTCGTCTTTCGTCACTTGCGGGAAAAATTCCGGCACGAACAAACCGCCGTTCTTTGCCAAACCTTGCACAATCGCTTGCGCGCCCGACACTTTTTCTCCGCCTCTCGTACTAATGAAATACATATTCCTTTTACCTGCCTTTTCGCATTCCTTGCCCAAATTTTGGGGAAAATATTTTTTACACGCAAAGTCGGCGAACGCTTGTCCGCCTACCTTGTATATCTCACATTTTCCCTTTCTTTACCCTATCTTACCGCAAAACCTCTTTTTTATTCTAAAAAAGAAGTTCTGTATTTTTATTTAGAAATAGCCGAACGAGATTCGCTCGGCTATTTTTTCTCTATTTCATTACGGCAAACGCCGTTTCAATTAAAGATATTTGCTTACGAAATCGGGCAATTCTTCCTTCGCCGCGGATACGCAAACGGTGATCACGAGATTGTTGCTCTTGGAAACCTTATCGAGCATATAGAAGAATGCTGCCATTTCTTGCACGGGCTTGCCTGCAATACGTACAACGCCGTCAATGAAAACGTATTCGTTATCGTGGTTACCTGCGATAACCCCCTTAATGAATCCGCAAAGAGCCGCTTCGCCAGCGATATCATATTCGCTCGTATCGATGAAACGGATTTCGCGTTCTAAATCATACATACCGCGCTTATTATCGGTGATGAAAATCATGTGGCCTTTCGCATCTGCCACAGCCGCGTTTGCCGCGTCGATCATCATCTTGGTCTTACCCGTACCTTTTGCGCCGTAAATTACTTTAATCATAATAAAATCCTCCCAGATTTTGTGTTGCTTTTTTCCGAGCCGATTCGCTCTTTCTCTCGGTTTCCTATAGTTTACCACCTTTTCTCGATAATTTCAAGACCTTTTTGAAAAATTTTTCCCATTTTCATGAAAATTTTTACGCTTTTTCCCTTCTTTTTGTAAAAAATATATTTTTGTAGCATTTTTTCGATTATTGCAATCGAGAAAATTGATAACACCAACCCCTTTCTCTAAAAAGATTGATTATTTTTCAAGAATTTGCGAAAAGTGGCGCACAAGCGGTTGCTTTCTTTTTGAAAAAAAGGTACAATAATAAACGGTAAAAAAATCAAATGGAGAACTACACGTATGAAAAGCAGAGTAGCGAAAAGAATGGAAGCAATTTCCCCTTCGTTGACCCTTGCGATTTCCGCAAAGGCGAAGGCGATGAAGGCGGCGGGCGAAAGCGTTGTAAGCTTTAGCGTCGGCGAGCCCGATTTCAACACCCCCGAGCATATCATTCAAGCGGCAAAGACCGCTTTGGATAACGGTCACACCAAGTACACCCCTTCGTCGGGTTTATTGCCCTTGCGTAAGGCGATTTGCGAAAAATTCCAAAAGGACAACGGTTTGGAATACGAACCGTCGCAAATCATCGTTTCCAACGGCGCGAAGCATTCCATTTTCAACGCTTGCTACGCACTTTTGGACGAAGGCGACGAAGTGATCATTCCCGAGCCCTATTGGCTCACCTATCCCGAAGTGGTGAAGGTTTGCGGCGGCGTGCCCAAGTACCTTTCCTGCAAGAAGGAAAATAAATATAAATTCTCTGCGGAAGATTTGAAAAACGCAATTACGCCCAAGACGAAAATGCTTATTTTTAACTCCCCTTCCAACCCTACGGGCGCTGTTTATAACGAAGAAGAAGTGCGCGCGATTGCAAAGGTTTGCGAAGAAGCGGAAATTTTCGTGCTTGCGGATGAAATCTACGAAAAGCTTTGCTATAACGGCGTAAAGCCCTTCTCGATTGCAAAGTGCAGCGAAAAAATGAAGGAACTTACGATCACCATCAACGGCGTTTCCAAGACCTACGCCATGACGGGCTGGCGCGTGGGCTACCTTGCCGCACCGAAGGACGTTGCAAAGGCAATCGATTCCTTCCAAAGCCACGCAACCTCGAACGCTTCTTCCATCTCGCAATGGGCTACGATCGAAGCGCTTAAATCGACGGACGAAGAAATCGCGGAAATGGTAAACGTTTTCGATAAGCGCAGAGCAACCCTTTTGCAGCTCATCAGCGAAATCGACGGCGTGCAAGCGGTTGAGCCGGACGGCGCATTCTACGTAATGCTCGTCGTAAGCGGTTTGTACGGCAAGAGCTACCACGGCAAGACGATTACGAACTCGATTGAATTTGCCGATGCGCTTTTGGAAAGCGAAAAGGTGGCTACGATCCCCGGCATTTCCTTCGGGGCAGACGATTGCTTGCGCCTTTCCTATTCCTTGAGCGAAGAAGATATTCAAATCGGCTTGGCAAGAATCAAAAAATTCGTTTCCGAGCTTCAATAAACCGAATACTTAATAGAAAAAGCCGACCTGCGAAGGTCGGCTTTTGTTTCGCTATTTAACTTTTCAACGCGTACCTGTATGCCACGTTTTACATTTTTACTCGTCTGAAGACGCAAGCATTGCTTCTCTATCGGCAATCGCAAGCGCTTCCACCATGGAATCGATATCCCCCGTCATAAACGCGTCGAGATTATATTGACTCAACCCGATTCTATGATCGGTGACACGGCTTTGCGGGAAATTGTAGGTGCGGATTCTCTCGCTTCTATCGCCCGAGCCGACCATGCTACGACGGCTATCCTCTCTCGCCTTCGCGTTTTGTCCGTTGTAGAAATCGTACACGCGAGAACGAAGCACCTTGAAGGCTCTTTCCTTATTTTTAAGCTGTGAGCGTTCGTCTTGACAAGTGACCACAATCCCCGTCGGGAAGTGGGTGATACGCACTGCCGATGCTACCTTATTGACGTTTTGTCCGCCTGCGCCGCCCGAATGGAAAATGTCGATACGGATATCCTTATCGTTGATTTCCACTTCCACTTCTTCCGCTTCGGGAAGGACGGCTACCGTTGCCGCCGACGTGTGGATGCGGCCTTGCGTTTCGGTGGCGGGAACACGCTGTACGCGGTGTACACCGCTTTCGTATTTCAAAAGCTTGTACGCGCCCGTACCCTTGACGTTGTAGATGGCTTCCTTCATGCCGCCAAGCTCGGTGGCGTTGACGTCCATTTCTTCCACCTTCAAGCGGTGGTTTGCGCAGTAGTTGAGATACATACGGCAAAGCTCCGCGGCGAAAAGCGCCGCTTCTTCCCCGCCCGTACCTGCACGCACTTCCAAAATACAGCTACGCTCGTCATTCTTATCCTTGGGCAAAAGCAAGATTTTGAGTTCGTTTACAAGCTCGGGCAAACGCTCCTTACAAGCGTAGGCTTCGTCGAGAAGCATCTTCTTCATCTCGCTATCCGTTTCCACTTCCGCAAGCTCGAAAGCGTCCTTCATTTGCCGCTCACATTCGAGATATTCGTTGTATTTTTCCACCGTTTCCGTAAGGTCGGATTGTTCCTTGGAATACTTCTGCCAAGTACCCATGTCCGCAATGACTTCGTTATCCGCCAACTTTTCGGACAAAAATTCATAGCGTTTTTTGATATCGTCGAGTTTTTTAAGCATACCTTATTTCCTTTTGAAAACACGCCCGAAAATTTCGGGCGTAGACTTTCTTTTTTCTTATAAAACGATCTTCACGTAGCGATCGATGCCGTTGAAATCGCGCACGATCATGGAGTACGCCACGCCCTTGAAGAGCTTGACAACTTCTTGCGCTTCGCCCGCGCCCACTTCCATGATAATCATACCGCCGCGGTTGAGATATTTCCCTGCTTCCGCCGCAATACGACGGTAGAAATCCAAGCCGTCTTCGCCGCCATCCAACGCCAAGCGGGGCTCGTAATCCTTCACTTCCCGTTGTAATCCGTCAATATCCTTGGAAGGGATATAGGGCGGGTTGGTGACGATAATATCGAATCTACCGCGAATACGCGTGAACATATCCGATTGAATGAAGAGAACGTCCGCTTCGTTTGCTTGCGCGTTTTCCTTGGCGAGCGCAAGGGCGTCTTCGCTAATGTCCACGGCAGTTACCTTCGCTTTTCTGCCGTATTTTTCAAGTTCTTTATAAACGGCAATCGCGATTGCGCCGCTACCCGTGCACATATCGAGAATATTGTAATCTTCTTCCGCCGCCGCAACGACCATCATTGCCATTTCTTCCGTTTCGGGACGGGGAATGAGCACGCGCTCATCCACCTTAATCGTATAGCCGCAAAAATCGGTGTCCCCGATGATATACCAAAGCGGTCTGCCCGTCAAGCGTTCGTCCGCAATGCGAATAATCTCGCCGGCTTGCTTTTTATTCAAGATATGTTCTTCTTTAGAAACTTCGCTCTTGGGAATTTTCAAAGTGAGCGAGAAAATCCATTCCGCTTCGTCTTCTTCGATATTTTGCGAAGCAAAACGGCGTTTGGTATTCGCCAAAAGTACCGACATTTTCCCGGGCGTGACAAACACTTTTTCGGGAATCGTCGGATCGGCGTCCATTGCCAAAACGGTGGTGAATGCGGTGATCGCACATTCAATCATGGCGTCTTCCGGCTCGCGCGTGGTCAACTTTTGCAAGAGCAATCCGGGGAGCTTGAAAATCAAGAAAATCGGGTTTTGCGTCTTGGAAAGTAAGCGCAAGATTTCGTAGGAAACGCCTGCTACTACGGGCAACATCAAAATCTTGAAGCCGAAACGAATCAAGCCGTTGATCTTATTATTATCCACGTAAAGCCATCTTGCCACAACGACGTTTACGAGCGAGAATACGACGATACTCACGATCATAACGAGAAACAAGAAGGTCGTGCCGCAACGATCGTGTACGCGAGAACATTCGCGGACGTTTTCCACCGTCAATTCCTTGCCCCGTTCGTGGCAAGTGATCGTTTTATGCTCCGCGCCGTGGTACATAAACACCCTTTTCAACGACGGAATTAGGGAAATGAGCAGGATATAGGCAATGAAAATCACCAAGCGGAGTCCGCCTTCAATCAAATTGAATTTCACGCCTTCCATACCCGCCGACGTCTTATCGTAGGGCAAGAAACCTGCAATCCATTGCGGCAACGCAATGAAAATTACGAGCGCGAGCAAAATGCCGAGTATACCCGAAATGGCGTTGAGCATACCGCCCACGTCCACTTTATGCTTTTCCTTAAGCCATTGCTCTGCCTTGGTTTGTTCTTCTTCGTCTTCTTCCATGGCAACGTCCGCGCTTCGCATCAAGATACGATAGCCGTCCACGAGCGACGTGACGAAATTCACAACGCCGCGAATGAAGGGTACTTTGGTGATCTTTTTTCTTTCTTCGGGTGGCTTTAAGCGTTCGGATTCGATTTGAATCTTCCCTTCGGGATCGCGAACCGCCGTCGCCATCGCGCGTCTGCCGCGCATCATTACCCCTTCCATTACCGCTTGACCGCCAATGTAGGTGCAATTCAATTGTTCTTTCTTTTCTTTCTTCATATTCTCAATTCGTCTAGAAATTTTTTATACGCAAAAAGGGCGTACGCAAGATACGCCGCTCAAAAAAGAAGAAGGCTTTAGGACTATGAACGTCCTAAAGCCCCGTTTTACCAATTAAAGACCATATCTCTTTTTGAACTTATCGACACGTCCACCGGTATCAACCAACTTTTGCTTGCCCGTGAAGAAAGGATGGCAATTGCTGCAAATATCTACTTTCATAACGTCGCCGTCTTTCGTCGTGCCGGTCTTAAAAGTAGCTCCACAAGCGCAAGTTACAGTTACTTCGTGATATTTGGGATGAATATCTGCTTTCATTGTATTTACCTCGCTATTTTTCTTATGCTAGTCAATTATACCGCTTTTTTTCCAACTCGTCAACTGTTTTTGCGCGAAATTAAAAAAAATAGTTGCAAATTTCAAGAAAATAGGTTATACTTATTATGCACGGTTGTTGCGCGTATATTCGCGCGCGTCCGAAAATATATTTAATTAGGATCTTTATGAAAGTCTGGCAATTAGCTTACCCCCACAATTTACAGCACGTGACCGCGCCTGATTTGAAACTTACCGAAGATACGGTGAAGGTGAAAGTCACCAAAGCGCTCTTGACCGAAACGGACGTTGCCGTCTATTCGGGCGCGTTGAAGGTGAAAGCACCCTTTATCCCCGGCCGTTTTGCAATCGGGCAAGTGACCGAAGCCAACGAAGATTCCTTCGTTGCTCGCAATACGCGCGTATATCTTGCAAGCGTGACGGAAGACGAATGTGCTCCCGACGGTTTGCGTATTGCAGGGGAAACGACGGACGGTTTCTATCGTGATTTCGTGCTTGCGAAGTTGGACGACGTATATCCGTTGCCCACTACCGTCACCGACGAAGCGGCGTTCTTGATCGACGCAATCGCAATGGCGGAACACGTCGTGGACGAAATGCACGTGGAAGTCGGGCAACATATTCTCGTGCTCGGTGGCGGCTTGTACGGCAATATCCTTTGCCAAATCCTTATCTATCACCGCGCCGTGCCTATCCTTGCCGACAATAACCCCGAAAGACTTGCCCGCGCAAAGCGTAGCGGCATTTACTACACCTTCCCCAACGACGAAACGCTCAAGGAAAACGTACTCAACGTGACGGGCGGAAAACTTGCGGACGGGGCGGTGTATCTCGCGTTCTCGAATCGTTGCGAACCTTCCGTACTCTTCCCCTTGGTAAAACGGGACGCGTACGTAGCCTTCTGCTCGCTTACGGGCAAGAGTTTGCACGTGAATTTGGAGCACGCCATCAAGAACAACGTGACGATCAAAGGAATTAGCGAAAGCCGCGAATTCGTTTCGACGGCGATCAACCTTTTGGCAAATAAAGCGGTCACCTTCTCGGAATTCTCTTTCAAGAGCTCTCGCGAAGAAGACTTGCCGAATATCTTGGAAGAATATTCGCAAATTTATAGCAGCGGCGCGTATTTGCCCGAGCAATTCGACGTTATTAAGTTTATATTCTAAAACCAAAGCTCCCTTTAGGGAGCTTGCATTCTATTTCAAGGCGTATAGGTGGCATTATGAAGATTATTTTTGCATCCGATATTCACGGTTCGGCGTACTGGGCGAAGGAGCTTTTGGACGCCTTTCATCACGAACAAGCAGACAAGCTCGTTTTGCTCGGCGATCTTCTCTATCACGGACCGAGAAACGATTTCCCCGACGATTATTCCCCGAAAAAGGTATTCGCCATGCTCAACGAAATGAAGGATAAACTCCTTTGCGTGCGCGGAAACTGTGATAGCGAAGTGGATCAAATGGTGCTTGAATTTCCCATTCTTGCCGATTACGCCCTTCTTTGTGAAAAAGGCAAAACCCTTTTCTTAACCCACGGGCATTTGTTCTCCGACGAAAACCCGCCCCTTTTGCAAAAGGGCGACGTGCTTTTCAACGGACATTTCCACACCCCTTGCTGCAAGGAAATGGAAAACGGCGCGATTTACGCGAACTGCGGCTCGGTTTCCCTTCCCAAGCCCGAAACGCCCCATTCCTATATCCTTCTCGACGACGGCGTGCTCTATTGGAAGGATCTTGAAACGGGCGGCATCTTCGATTGCTACACCCTTTAATCGCGTACATGGGTGGCTCGTTTGAGAAAAAACACCCCGAAAAAATTAAAAATAACGGAAATTTCCACCGCCCTTACAAAAGGGCGGTGTTTTTCACACTTTTTTTGAGTAAATGAACGATTTTGTCGTTTGTTTGCTTGACTATTATCGAAAAATATGATAACATATTTTCTAACCAATAAAAAGGAGTGAGAGAATATGAAAAAAGAAATACCTTACAAGATCTATCTTGACGAAACGGAACTCCCGAAATATTGGCTCAACTTGCGCGCTTTTATGGATAAAAAACCCGCGCCGTTGCTCAATCCAAAGACGTTGAAACCGATGTCTGCGGAAGAACTTTCGAGCGTATTTTGCACGGAGCTTGCCCGTCAAGAGGTGGACGATACGACGAAGTACGTCGAAATCCCGACGGAAGTGCGCGATTTCTATAAAATGTACCGCCCCGCGCCGCTCATTCGCGCCTATTGCTTGGAAAAGGTACTCGATACCCCCGCGCATATTTACTATAAATTCGAAGGCAACAATACGTCCGGCTCGCACAAGCTCAATTCCGCGATTGCGCAAGCGTACTACGCGAAAGAACAAGGCTTGAAGGGCGTGACGACGGAAACGGGCGCAGGACAATGGGGTACGGCACTTTCGATGGCGTGTTCGTATTTCGGCTTGGACTGCAACGTTTACATGGTAAAGGTTTCCTACGAGCAAAAGCCCTTCCGTAGAGAAGTGATGCGCACCTACGGTGCGACGGTCACCCCTTCCCCTTCCATGACGACGGAAGTGGGCAAGAAAATCAACGCGGAATTCCCCGGCACGGGCGGTTCGCTCGGCTGTGCAATTTCCGAAGCGGTGGAAGCGGCGGCAAGCAAGGACGGCTATCGTTATGCGCTTGGGAGCGTACTCAATCAAGTGCTTTTGCATCAATCGGTGATCGGCTTGGAAACGAAAACCGCGCTCGATAAGTACGGCGTGAAGGCGGATATTATTATCGGTTGTGCGGGCGGTGGCTCGAATCTCGGCGGTTTGATTGCACCCTTTATGGCAGAGCAAGTGGAAGGGAAGGCAAACTATCGTTTTATCGCGGTAGAGCCCGCGTCCTGCCCGACGCTCACCCGTGGGAAATACGCTTACGATTATTGCGATACGGGCAAGGTTTGCCCCCTTTCGAAAATGTACACGCTCGGCTCGGGCTTTATTCCCTCCGCAAGTCACGCGGGCGGACTTCGCTATCACGGCATGACGAGCACCCTTTCCGAGCTTTACGATCAAGGCTTGATGGAAGCGCGCTCGGTGGAACAAACGAAGGTGTTTGAAGCGGCGGAATACTTCGCGAGAATCGAAGGGATTTTGCCCGCGCCCGAATCGGCGCACGCCATTCGCGTTGCGATCGACGAAGCACTCAAGTGCAAGGAAACGGGCGAGCATAAGAATATCGTATTCGGCTTGACGGGTACGGGCTATTTCGATATGATGTGCTACGAAAAATTCCACGACGGAAAAATGCAAGATTATATCCCCACCGACGAGGAACTTGAAAAGGGCTTTGCGGGACTCCCCAAGCTCGATCTTGAATAAAAAACTAAAAGCGATTGCAAGATTTTGCAATCGCTTTTTTTATGCGGTTCACCCCATACGTTTTCCCCTTTCAACGCGTACACGCCCCGTTCAAATGCGGTAAACCGCATATTTACTCCCCCCACCGTAAAAACGTGCGATTTTGGCGGTTTTTTAGGGCTTTTACGCGAAATTCGTCGTATGCGCGTCCCGACGATTGCCCGCCACCGCATACGTGGTTTTTCGGCAAGTTTCGAACGTCGAATTTTGACGCTTGCGCCATCGGGCATACGTTTTGGGCGAGCGCAATAAACGGAAAGGTCTTGCGGATTTTACGCAATAAAAAACCACTCTTTGAAAGAGTGGTTTTTCTTCGATTTAGTTTTCCAAAAGGCTAGAATGCATAACGTAATCCGCCGTTGCGCGGTTGGTGGCAATGGGAATATCGTATACCACGGCAATACGCAAAAGGGCTTTTACGTCGGGGTCGTGCGGTTGGGAAGAAAGCGGATCCCAGAAGAAAATCACGATGTCGATTTTCTTTTCCGCAACCTTTGCGCCGATTTGTTGGTCGCCGCCGAGCGGGCCGGACAAATAGCGCTTTACGGGCAAATCCGTTGCTTCCGCGATCAAGCGTGCCGTCGTACCCGTGCCGCAAAGATCGTATTTTTCAAGCGTCCCCTTATTCTTTAACGCCCAGTTTACAATGTCTGCCTTCTTGTTGTCGTGCGCAATCAGCGCAATCGTCTTTTGTTTCTTTTTCATATTTACTCCTTTTTCTTCTTGTGTACGTCTTTATTATATCGCAAAAAGGGCGGGCTTGTCAAGGACTTGCAAGAAAAATTCCCCAAGCGCAGGGCTCGGGGAATTCTTTTTTACGTTAACCGAAAATTTCGGGGAATTCAGGCGTTTCACCGCCGTTATCCAAATCTTCATTGCCCGACGTGCGAATCACGTCTTCCGCCATAAGGAGCACGAGCTCAATCATCAAATCTTCATATTTTTTCATTGTTTTCGCCCTCCTTTCTTATTGCAAGCAAAGCACCGCTTGGCCAGGAGCAAGCGGTACGCTGCCCGAAACGATTTGATAAGGCATTTCCGCCGTACCAACGCCGTAGCCTACGAGATAGCATACGCTACCACTTGCCGTTACCGTCACCGAACCGGTCATCTTATCCACGTCTGCGTTTACGTACATGGTCGCCGTCTTCGTGCCGTTGGAAAGCGTCGTCGTAAGCAAATTCTTGCTATCGCTATGGCTTCTCGTCTTCCATTCGTAGCCGTCCAACCAGCCTTGAATGAGTTCGTATTGCGCCGCCGCTCTTTGTGCCGCGCCGTAGAAACTCTTGCCCTTTTCAACGCTATTGCCGATACCATTACCATAACCGTTGCCGTCGAAACCTGCCAACGAACCGGACGTTTCGCCGCTAATCGGGAAGTAGCAGAACCACGAATAGCCCGCTACGTTATGCGCCGCCGCATAGAGCAAGGACATGTACATGTCTTGTTCTAAAAGCACGCCGTCATTTTGCGTATGCGCCGTAATTGCTTGGTGGAAATCGTACTTGCCGCCCAAATAATCGTCGCTATAAACTACGTTAAACGACTTATTATAACGGTTGGTAGGTTGATCCATTGCGTGTTGCGTATAAATATCTACGTAGAGATATTGTCCGTCAACACCGTCAATTGCAAGCCACTTATTCCAGTAAGCTTCCAAATCATCTTCGTCACCGTAATACAACTCGCCATCAAGCATATTTTGCCATTCACCGCCTTCGGCTTGGAACAAGCAAGCAAGGTAGAAGGGATTTTCTACGCCAAGTGCTTCGCATGCGTCGTCGATTGCGCTAATCGTATAGCTCATTGCGCTGATATACTTAGCATACGGTTCGTCGTCGAGCGAGAAACCGTAGAATGCAGGGTGCGTTACGTAATGCTTGAAGCCCTTGCTATTGTTGATTGCCGTCGTCACTTGCGCTTTGCTCGTTGCGCCGTTCTTGTTGCCATCGCTATCCTTCGAATTATCACTCAAAGAAAGCTTATAAAGCACTTCGTCACAAACGAGCACCTTCATGCCCATCGACCAAGCCGTATCCATTACGTACTTCAAACGGCTCGATTCCCAAGCATCGCCTTCCCTGAACATACCGTTGCTATCATGGTTCAACATAATGATATTGTTGCCCATGTCCTTCAATCTTTGTGCGTGTGCAGGGAATTCTTCGGGCGAGCTCCAGTCGGTACTCATTGCAGGATAAGGCGTCCAACCAATATCCTTATTGTAGTATGCAAAGTACTTCCTATCACTCGAATCGTAATAGTAACCCGTAGTAGAAATACCCATCGTGCTCATTTGGCTAGAAGAGAACTTATAAAGACCGTCTTGCATAGCCTTATAGCTGAATACGGGTTTCACTTCGGGCGTTGCCACCGTGTTGCTTACAGTCGAGCTGTTGAAGCCTTGCGTATAAGCGTGTGCCTTTACGTAAACGTTATGGTTGCCTACCACTTCCGCTTTATAGATAAGCTCTTCGCCTGCCATCACCACTGCATACGCACGATAATTGTTATCGTCGTGAATGGTGTAGTAGTCCGCATTTGCTACGGCATTCCACGTCACCGTGTAGCCAAGCCCCTTGCTTACCACGGGCGCAGACAACGTCGTTTTGCTCGTGTTGTTTGCCGCA
>JAZTWL010000003.1:0-2976 GCA_045635845.1 Candidatus Scatosoma sp.
TTATATAATTATATTATACCTTTCCTGCCTTGCATTGTAAATACTTTTACGAAATTTTCTCCGCATGAAATAACGGCGAGCGGAATGGCCCACCGTCACTTTTTCTTTTTTTAATTATCTAGCCGTACCGTCAAGGAAATAGCCAACGTTCTTATTCTTCGTAGAATCAAACGTAAGATTGCAAATGGATGCTACAAGCGCATAGATACCAAACGTAATCATCGTCAAAAAGAAATATGCCCACGTTCTAGATCTAAACCCTGCAGGTTTTAAAGACGTGTGGTTGATTACAAAGCTACCAATCCAACCCAAGAAAAAAGTAAGCAAAAAGCGTGCAAGTTTATTGTTGTCCGTCATAGAAACAACCTCCTTTGTATTTGATAAATATATTATATGATACAAATTTGTATATGTCAAGTACTTTGATACATTTTTGTATATAATATTTTTATGGAATACACGTTTAAGAACAATAAAATTGCCGAATTGCGCAAAGAGCAACGCTTATCTCAACGCCAACTTTCCAAAGAAATCGGAACGAGCCAAGCAAATTTATCTCGTTGGGAGCAAGGTTTAAACGAGCCGAGCATTATGGAATGTTGGAAAATTGCCAACTTTTTTGACGTTAGCATTGATTTTTTATGCGGTAGAAAAGAATATTAAAGAACAACGGCGAGCCGAATGGCTCGCCGTTTTCATTACGCTAAATTTTGCAATTCCTTTTTCAAAAAGTCTACCGCCATTACGATATCCGCCGTAGGGTCTTCGCCGCATTCTCGTTCAATCGTCAAAAAACCGTCGTAGCCGATATCCTTTAAGGCTTGCAAATACGCACTCCACGCCACATCCCCTTCGCCAAGCGGCAATTCTTCAAAGCCCTTGCAAGCATTCAAAGCGTCCACGCCGCCCACCGCAAACGCGTGGTAAACGTCCGTCGGGTTTTGGTTTTTATCAAGCATTTTGCCGTCCTTTGCGTGGGTATGCACGATATAGTCCTTCAAAATTCCCACCGCTTCCACGGCATCTTGCCCCGTCACCATAGTAAAGTTAGCGGGGTCGAGATTCACGCCCACGCCGCCCTTAGTATCTTGCAAAAACTGCAAAAGCGTGGTTGCCTTTTCGGGCCCCGTTTCAATGGCAAGCGTCACTCCTTTTTCCTTGGCGTACAGCCCACATTCCGTCAATGCGGAAAGCATCACCTTATATCTAGGGTGGCTCTTATCGTCGGGAATGACGCCGATATGGGTGGTGACTACCTTGGATTCAAATTCCACCGCAAGATCGATGATGCGTTTGGTCTTTTCCACTCTCTCCGCGTTGTCTGCTTCTATCTCGAAGCCGTAGCCGCCCATATCCCCGCAAAGCGCGGAAACGACCAAGCCCTTTGCTTGAAGCAGGCGTTTATATTCGTCCTTTTCCGCTTGGGAAAGCGCGGGAGAAAATTCGCCCGTCGTGGCATAAATTTGTACGCCGTCAAGACCGAGCGCCGCCGCCTTTTCTATCCCTTCCGTGTGCGTTTTTTTGAAACAATCCGTGATTACGCCGATTTTCATTGCATACCTGCCTTGCCGATTTGATAAATTTCCATAATCAAGCGGTGCGTTTTCAATCCTTCTTCGCCGCTGATTTCCAAAGGCTCTTTACCCCAAACGGCGTTGTAGAATTGTCGAATTTGTCGAATGTGTTGGAAACCCCAATAATCCTTGCCGCCTTCATACTCCGCTGTGTTTTGGTCTTGGTGCGCTTCTTCGTGCGTGCCGTCGTTATAATCAATATATGCGTCGTCGTAGCCGAAAAGCACCTTCCCTTTCTCGCAATAAAGCCGAATTTCAATCGGCTCGTCGCAACCGTAGTTGTTCATGCAATAAAAGCCGTAGCGCACCCCGTTTTCATAGGTGATAAGTCCTTCCGCGCTATCTTCTACCTTTACGATTTCGTGTCCGCGATTCGCCATGGAGCAGGAAACGCTTTTTACGGGACTATCTACCATCCAATTCACCAAATCTATCGAGTGAATGGCTTGGTCGATGACTACGCCGCCGCCTTCCTTATCCCACGTCCCCTTCCAATCGCTCTCCATATAATAGCTATCGGGGCGGGTCCACGTGAGCGTCGAGCGTGCGGAAATGATTTTGCCAAGCTTGCCGCTTTGAAGCGCCTTTTTGACAAGCTGTGCAGAGTTATTATATCGGCATTGAAAGATTACGCCGAACAAAACGCCCCTTTCTTTTGCCCTTTTCACGGCGTTTTCCGCGCTCGCAAGGTCGACGTCCATCGGCTTTTCCGTCAAGACGTTTACCCCCTTTTCAAAGGCGTAGCAAGCCACTTGGGAATGCAAATAATGGGGCAGACAAAGGTGTACCGCATCCAAACTTTCGAAGGAAAGCATTTCTTCATAGGACGAATACGCTTTGCAACCGTATTTTTCCGCCGCCGCCAAGGCGCGGTCTTTTTTAATATCACAGCATGCGACGAGTTCCACGTCGTCCAAAAGCGCGATCGAGCCCAAGTGCATGACGGAAACCCGTCCGCAGCCGATTACGCCCACGCGCAATTTCTTTACAACGTTTTCCATACCCCTGCCCCGCTTTTCGCTTGGATCACCGCTTCGCGGATTTTCATCACTTCCAACGTCTCGCATTTGCAAAAAGACGTCTTGCCCGTTTCAAAGAAACGGAAAATATCCGCAACCAAATTATCGAAAAACGCCGAATTGATCGGCAAATATTTCGTGCCTTCTTCGTCGGAAACCGTTGCCACGAAAGGCATACCTTGCGCAAACATCATTCTCGCGTATCTGCCGTCCGCATACGAAATTTCCGCCCATTCTTGGCTATCGTTCTTATGGTAGCACACCTTTTGCGCACCCACGCCAAGGCACTTGACAATCATTTCAAGTTGGTGGATAACGTACTCGTCAAAATTCGAGCCGCCGCCCAAGGTAAAAATGGCTTTTGCGCCGCCCGTGTACGCGTT
>JAZTWL010000004.1:0-1185 GCA_045635845.1 Candidatus Scatosoma sp.
CTTCTTGACGGACTATTTGGATGGCGATAAGTATTTCAAGATTCATTACGGTTATCAAAACCTTGCGAGAGCGAAGTGTCAACTCAAGCTTGCAAAGGATATGATTTTGCATTTGGACGAAATGCAAGCAATCGTAGAAAAATATTGCTAAAAAGACTTAATAAAGCGGTGGAAGAAGCTTCCACCGCTTTATTTTTTGTTGATTTTGAAAAGCGCCATGGTAATCACGCCGAAATTTGCGCCAAGAAAGAATCCGATTCCAAGTCCAAGCCAAAGCATAGTCGTTTCTCCTTTTTGGCAAAGTATTGCCCGCTTTATAAAATACTATACGCACGCGCACCTTTTCTTTGTGAAAAGGATATAATAAAGAGAGAACGAATAAGGAGCGAGCGTATGCGAGTTTGTTTTGTGAGCCGTGGGGATTTGCAAACGTTTAAGGCGCAAGAAGAACGAATCGGCGCGGATATTACGATCTTTGGTTTTGACGGCATGGGGGAAGTGAGCTACGAAAAGGAAATTAAGCGGGAAAGTCTTTATTTTGAAGAAGGTGCGTTGCTCTCTAAACGGGATAAAAATATCGTGGTGTGTGGTTGCGTGACGAATATGCGTGGGCACAAACGAAAATCGGCGCTAGTGGCGGAAGAAGGGAAGTTGCTCGGCATTTCCGATATGCAATGCGCGTTGGACGGGGAGTTTAGTTGCGGCGGGGGCATGAAACTTTACGAAACGAAGCAAGGGAAAATGGGGGTGCTCGTTGCGGACGATTTGAATTTTCCCCATTATTTAGGAAGTATGGTAGATTGCGGCTGTGAATTTGTCGTTTGTCCGTACGGGCGTATGACGGATAGTACCCAAATCACTCTCATGCGTGCGTATGCCTACCTATTCGGCACGCCGATTTTTTTGTGCGGAAGGGGGTACTGCGCCGTTGCGGATGGACGGGGGAACGTTGCTTTTTCTTCGCCGCAAAGCCCGATTTCGGTGGATTTTGCTTGGGGAAAGGAATACCATTTGATTGAAAACCGAAGGCGCGGCTTTTTTCGTTCGAGTATATAAAGAAAACCCCACACTCAAAGAGTGTGGGGTTGTTGATTAGAAACCTGCGTTTTTGATTTCACGATCTACGGCGCGCTTGACGTCGCGGTCGGCAATCGTTTGCTTTTTATCGTAGGTGTGTTTACCTTT
>JAZTWL010000005.1:0-2690 GCA_045635845.1 Candidatus Scatosoma sp.
CCTCGAATTTTTCTTCCCACGTAATACGATTGCTGCCGTCACCGAGCATTATCGTCAAGCGGTGGGGATTCACTTCGTACTTTCTCGAAATCGCCCATTCGCGGAGCTCGTCAAAGCCCAACGTGAACGTGATTTTCTTGCTTTCCTTCGGTGCAAGCGACACCTTTTCAAAAGCTTTGAGCTCCTTTCTTCTATGGGTGACCGTACCGCCGAATTGATATACGTAAAGCTGCGGCACAGCCTTGCCCGCGCGCTCGGACGTATTCGTTACGCGGAAGGAAAGAACAATTTTTCCGCCCTTTCGAATCTCGTCCAACGACGCCTTTTCAAGCTCGAAATCGGAATATTCAAATTGCGAATAGGAAAGTCCGTAGCCAAACGCGTAAAGGGGTTTATCATCCATTTCCACGTAGGGCGCGCTCTCTTTGAAATTGTAGTAAATGGGCAGCTGCCCCACACTCTTGGGCAACGAGAAGGAAAGTCTGCCGAAATCGTTTGCAAGACCGATTACGCTATCGTAAATGGCTTGCGCGCCTTCTTGCCCCGCATAACCGCACCAAAGCACGGCGTTGGAATGTGCCACGATTTCCGTCAATACGTACGCTCTGCCCGCGATTACAAGACTCACTATCGGCTTCTTATACGCGGCAAGCTTTTCCAAAAGCTCGATTTGGCACGCTTTCAATTTGAGCTCGGCAAGATCACAGCCTTCGCCGCAATCCATGTATTTCCCCTTCGCTTGAACGATTGCCCCCGCGCCGTTATAAATACTCTCGAAATCACGCACACTGCTTCCACCGCAACCGAATACGATTACGTCCGCTTGTGCCGCCGCCCTTTCTAATTCTTCGTCCGTCGCGGTGATTCCGTCTTCAAACGTCCAACCTTGCAAGTACGCGCCGCCGTTTGCCGTGAATACGTCCTTCAACGTCGTGGACTTACCTTGCTCGGACGTGTAGTCCCCGAGCATATAGTAGATATTATCCAAGTTCCCGCCGATGACGAGCACCTTCTTATTTTGCAAGGGCAACGTGCCGTCGTTTTTCAAAAGAACAAGGCTTTCCTTCGCCATTTCGTACGCCACCTTTTGGCCTTGCCCCGATTGCAAATACGCCACCGATTGTCCGTTTTCGTCCAAGTACGGCTTATCCATCAAGCCACATTCGAATTTCTTTTCCAACAAGAGCAACACCGATTGATCGATTTCCGCTTCGGTGATATAACCCTTTTCCACCGCTTCTTCAAGGTGGGTCATGGAAACGTCCCAAAGCCCCGTATCCACGCCCGCGCGGACGGCAATCGCCGCCGCTTGCGCTTCGTCCACACCGCAATAGCCCATGAGTTGGTCGATTGCGCAACCGTCCGATTTTACCAAGCCCTTAAAGCCGAGCTCGTCGCGTAAAACGGTGCGCAAATAATACGAGCTTGCGTGGCAGGGTTCGCCGTCGATTTGGCTATACGTCGCCATGATAAATTCACAGCCCGCTTTCACCGCCGCCGCAGGGGCAGGCAAGTGAATTTCGCGAACTTCACGCTCACCGATATTGCTGATGCCACCGTTGTGTCCGCCAAGCGCACTCCCTTGCGCCAAATAGTGCTTACAGCACACCATACTCCCGCTATCGTGCATGCCGTACACCGCGTTTTCCGTCATGCGCGCCGAGAGATAGGGATCTTCGGAAAAACATTCTTCAAAACGCCCCCAACGGGGATCGACCGCCACGTCGAATACGGAAAGATACGGGAGCTTTATCCCGCTCGTTTGCGCTTCCTTGGCAATCTCCGCCGTTTGCTTGCGATAGAGCGCGGGATTGAACGAACAGCCCACGTTCAAACTCACGGGGTACATAACGCTATCGAGCACTTGCCGACCGTGCGGCGTATCTTCTTCCATTAAAACGGGAATACCCAAGCGGGTGTTTTCCACCACGAATTTTTGCAAAATATTATACGCCTTTTCCATTTCGGAAGCACGAATGCCGCCCGTCGCGTAGCCGCGCTTCGTCCACGGATCGGCGCGGAAAAAGCCGTAAAGCATACCAAGCCCGTCAAAGCGCAAAACGTATTCCTTAAATTCTTCCGTCAAGACGATTTCCCCTTTTTCATCTCTCGTATAGGCTTGGAAACCGAAAGGGCGTTGCGCCAACTGCCCCACCTTTTCTTTCAAGGTCATTTTCGCCAACAAGGCCTTTGCTCTGCTCTTACTTTCACTCATATTTTTCACCGTTTTTTATATTCATTAGAACCAAATAGATTCTAAAAGTATTATAGCATAGCTTTTTTGTTTTTTCAATAGCTAAATGAAAAAATAAGCAAAATAACGCAGAAACACCGCATTTTTTATAAAAAGAAAGCCCCGGGGATTTCTCCCCGGGGAATGATAATTGAATTTATTCTGCTTCTTCGGAAGCTTCGTTGACGCCATAAGCGCCGCCTTTGCGTTTATAAACCACATTGATCTCGTTGGAAGCAACATTTCTGTAAACGAAGAAGTCGTGATCCAGCATATTCATCTGCAGGATTGCTTCTTCCACATCCATTGGTTTCACAGGGAAACGTTTGGTGCGTACAACCTGATATTCTTCCTGCTGATATGGTGCGTCATCATATTCAGCATTGAAAGCGGTTTCTTTCAGGCGTTTTTCCAGTTTGCTCTTGTTCTTCACGATCTGACGGAAGAGCAGGTCGCA
>JAZTWL010000006.1:0-8916 GCA_045635845.1 Candidatus Scatosoma sp.
GTTCGCTCTCGATTCTTCTGCTGCCAAAGCCATATAATGGCTTTCAATCGATTCATCAATAGAAGTCGCCACTTGGGGATTTTCCCCCGTCATAATATCGTAGGGCTCGTCTATCATTCTATGGTCGCCACCGCCGTGTCCTTCCAAATCGTCCGTCAAATCGGTGATTTTCCAAATGGTGTCTTCACCAAAATATTTCTTCAGGGCAATCGTCCCTTCGTGTTCGCGAAGCTCTAATTCGCCTTCCGTACCGAAGAAGCGGATATCCCTTCCACCTTCTTTTACGAAAGCTTCCATCTTTAAGGTTGCCGTCACGCCGTTTTCAAATTGCATGATCACCGTTTGGTTGTCCACAACGTTGTTATCGCAAGCAAATGCACATCTTCCGTAAGGGCCTGTTTTGATAGCATCCATTAAAGCTTCTTCCGTAAGCGGACAAACGTCCGTAATCAAATTAAAGGGGAAGATATTTGCAGGCTGCCCTACGTTGCGCCACATTTCTATATAAATGCGTTTTGCGCTATATACACAGCTATCCGCATATTTACAGTTTACGCATCTATCCGCCGCCCCTTCAGGCTTAAATTCAGGCTTGAAATAGGACAAGTTGCCCATGGATGCAACGGATTTACATCTACCGCCGACAAAATCTTGTATCAAATCCAAATCATGGCAGCACTTCGCCATAATCATAGGCACTGCAATCTCGGTGCTGCGCCAATTTCCTCTCACGTAGGAATGGGCTTCATGCCAAAATACTACGTTTTCCGTTTGGTCCATGGAAATCAACTTCCCTATCGACCCTGCATTCAAAAGCTCCTTGAGCTTTCTCATCATAACGGTATATCGCAATACGTGGCATACCATGATCTTTCTTTGTTTCTCATGCGCAAGCGCCGCAAGCTCTTGCAATTCCGAAACGTTGTCGGTAATCGGTTTTTCTAAAACGATATCATAGCCAAGCTCTAACGCCTTTTTCGCCATACGTACATGCATTCTATCCTGCGTAGTAATAAAGAGCACGTCGCTCCACTTCTTTTCGAAGAACTTGCTTTCGTCTTCAAAACGGTTTTCTATGGCAACATCGAAGATCTCTCCGTACTTATGTAATCTCGTCGTATTTATATCACATACGTGCGTAATTTTGAACTTATCCGATAGGAATGCCATGTATCTGCCATAAGCTTCACCACCTCTTCCGCCAAGGCCGATGATAGATACGCTTACTATCTTATTGCCCATTTCTATTTCCTCCTTATTCTTCCGTTACGAAATAAATCGCAGTATTGCGCGGAATCGTTACTTTCCCATCAATGAACGTTGCACAATCATGCATTACACGTCCTTTTTCAGTCATCGCAATCGCCTTTTCTTCTTCGGTTGCGTTCATAAGGAAAATCATCTCACCCTTCTTAAGCTTCAAACGCTTTTCATACAATCCGTTTTGCACGTCTGCATACGCATATTTACGAACGTCTGTATTCGCAAGTATATCTTCTACGATTTTGCTATACAGCTCATTCTTATCGGTGCGATAGCCGTAGCCCAAAGAGAAGCCAGAAAGATAAAACGTACCTTTGCCATATTTCATCTTAAACATCGCGGGTTTTCCGTCGTCAAAATGCGCCAAAATCTCTGCGTTTTGCACTTCGTAATCCGTCTTAACAGGCAAAATGGTAGCAGTAAGTCCTTGATAATTTACTTTTTCCCCCGTTGCAAAAATGCGATGTCTTCTTCTTGCGTTAAGAACGGGCTTAAAATCGATATCATACGGCTGCATCCAAGTGTTAAGCGTACGCATACCGAAGCCTTCGTCTGCAATAACGATGCCACCCTTTTCAACGAACGACTTTAATGCTTCCGCTACTTCGGGCTTAATCATCGTATAGTAGGGCAAATAGAGCACCTTATATTGTTCAAATTTTTGCCAATTGCATGCGCCTACGTAATCTACCGCATAATTCGCATCACGAAGCAAACGGTACATACCCGTATGTGCATTTTTATAATAATAGCGTGGATTCCACAAACCAAACGTATAATCGGGGCCACAGCTATCTTCAATCTCCGAAAGCAACAAACTATCGTAATCAAAGACGATTGCAATTTCAGCGGGCTTTGCTTGGCTGCCATTAAACAAATCCTTATCCTGCTTTAAGCGTTCGCCAACACCTTTTACTTCATATGCCACTTCTCTCGGAGTGCCGTCTATATGCATAATCCCCGAGCAATCATTCTCATGCCCCACACGCTCTGCACGATACTGCCAGTACACCAAGCCCTTTGCCCCGGACGCAAGCGCCGAATAGAGCTTGAAATTCATGTCAAAATTCGTATCGTATTTCCAGAACATCCCCAAGCCAGGATAGATTTCATGCAAGAAATAATTTTCGTCCACCGAACGCAAGAAATCGTTTAGCATTTGGAAATCCAAACGTTTTTCATGGGTATCCATCGTCGTATCGCAAGGAATGGACGTACCCCAGAAATCAACAGCTTTTGATACGGTAAAATCGTCGCAGCAATCGTCTAATGCGCTTTGGAATGCACTCGTATAGCCCACGTGAGACATAATAGGACGTTCTTTATCATATTTGCGAATCTCATCATACACAAAACGCAAGGTATCCCGCAAACCATCGCCTGCCTTGAATTTTTTGAATTCAAACATATCCCAATAGCCGTGGGGCATTGCGGGCAAGTTCACGTTTTCAAAGCTTTCTTCCGTTGCACCGTAAAATTGATTCAGCTTTTCAATCGTCCCAAATTTGCCTTCTAAATATTTACCGAAGCCCTTTCTACAATGCGCACAAAAGCATTCTTCAATCGGTTTATTTCTCGGTTCGTTCCATACGTTCCATAAAATGATGCTTTCGTTCTTATAGTATCTTTCTACGACCTTGTTGACAAAACGTTGCGCAGCTTCTTTGACCTTCACGTTTGTAAAGCAAGGCTTCCAGCCGCCATAAAACGCACCGTGGTACCCCCCACGCAAACGTTCGCCTCTCGGCCCGACGCGAACGCCGTCCAATCGATCGAATACGTACTGCGGAGCGCACTCTAAAAGGAATTTCATTATTACGCGTTTATTGTATTTTTTTGCCAATTCCAGTAAGCGATCCACGTCCGAAAAATCGTATTCGCCTTCTTTTCTTTCGTTTTGGCGCCAGTTGATTCTAATTTGGATCGTATCCAAATTAAACTTATCCATATTGCCAATATCACCCTCCCACTCCTCGGGCAAAGGAGTAGGAGAACGATAGTACTGCGTACCATGAATAATTTCGTTAAAAAACATAATCTCTCCTCTATTACTATAGCATTTGTAGGTTCATGCGTCCTGTCTATTCTTCTATTGTTTCCAAAAAACGAACGACAATGATTGCCATCAACCTAAAAATTCAGGGAACTCCGGTAATTTTTCTGTGTTATCACAATTAGAAGTTCTCACCACTTCTTCGGTAAAGAAAATGATAGAAAGCTCTATTTCTTGATAAGTCTTTTTCATATTTTCGCCTCCTTACCGAATTTCCACAATTGCATTGCCGAACGCAAGCTCAACAATGATTTGCCCATCCACAACTTCGTATTCCGTCGTTGCAAAGCCGTTTACGTATACCTTATAATCGCCTGCAGGCGCATTGAGCGCTACCTTCAATTTCAAATTAGCAGCATCTCCTCTAACGGCACTCACTTGTACGGCTTTTTCATAAATCGTCACATCGTACTTGCATCCGTTAAACGTAAGATTTTCCACCGTCCAATAATCCAAATCACCAGGGAGCTTCGGAGCAATTTGCAACGTTCCGTTGCCCAAGGATTCAACGCCAAAGAAGCCGTAAGGAATAGCGGCTACGGGAAGGAAGGATTCCAAGAATTCACCGTCGATACCGATTACGCCACCGGTAAAGCCGTCTCTTTCTGCTTGCCCCTTCATGCCGTTTTGCACTCTCCAATATTCGCCTTTGCCATCGCCGTTCGAATCCCATTGACTATTTTCATAATAATCCCAATAGAAATCGTCGGGGGTAGAGCCAGAGCTTTGATAATATGCGTACACGTCCATATACCAATCTTTAATGGCATTCAAACGCGCATAGGCATCATCCGCACCATTCACGGAAATTCTGTTCATCAAATCATAGTACGACGCATACATAATCGCACCGCCGTGCTGTACTTGGCTCTTACCGTACTCGCCGCCGTTGTTTGTGCCATGCCATACGCCCGTATATACAGAGCTATCGATTGCGGACGTACCTTGATACGTCGTAGCACGAGGCGCAAGCTCGAAGAAATAAATATCTTCACCGGTAGAAGTATCCCCATCTACCGTTCTTTCGCCCGTGATCCATTGCATAATAAGCTCTGCTTGTTCGGGCGTTGCAATGCCATAGTAGATTGCTTCCAAATTCCATACGACGTAGCCGTAGTCCACCCATTCGGATTTGCCATTCGCATCTGCATCGCCGTAGCCTGCAACGAATCTACCCTTCGTTGCATCCCAGAAACCGTTATCGCTCGTCGTTGCGCGAATCGCACCCAACGTATTCGCTTGCGTAGCCGTCAAGTTCAAAGCGGAATACTCGCTTTCATCAAAGCCCTTACCAAGCGTAGTGTTGCTCATTCTGCCTGCCGTTTGCACGTTGGCTTCGGCTTTTGCCGCATCGCTTGCATACGAGCTGCCTTTTTGCGCCAAAACGTTTTCCAAATACACCATATCAGCAAGAGCTTTATAGAAATACGTATTCGATTGGAAATCATATTCCGGCATGTAGGAAATATCCCAGTAGCCGTTTCCAAGACTGTGCGCAATGCGTTGCGCCGCATCAGAACCCGTCTTATCCGCATCGTGACCAACAAGATAAGAGCCATCGAGAAGGCTTCTATCCACGTCGTAGAATTGCATCAAGAAGTTCATTGCCTTTCTTGCTCTCGTAATATTTTCTTCAAGGAAAGCAAGATCTCCCGTATAATCGTAATCTTGACGAAGGGAAGAAATAAAGATCGAGTTGTTATTCGTATGTCTCGTATCGAGCGAAGGACGCACGTAGCTCAATGCGAAATCACCCGAAAGCGTCTTGCCGTCTTGGGGGATAATTTCAATGCGAAGATTCGTCACGTATCTCGTTTCCGAATCCCCCCAGCCTTCGTGCGCATACATAGGCAAATAGAGCATATGCTCGTACGTACCGCTATACGCATATTTGATAAACGCATATTCGTTGACAGACATAGAATATTCCGTCGAGCCGCCTTCGTTCGTCTTGAAGTAAACGACGATATCCTTTACGTTATCCGCATTGGACATACGCACGTCTAATTCAAGCAAAGGTGCATAGTAGGTGTAAATAGCAGGCTCGTCATAAACGGTAATGGTCGAAGAAGATAAACCGCTATATTTTTTAACCGTATGCGTTTGCGGCAACGTAGGCGAGCTAAACGAAACCACGCTCGCACCGCTTGCCGTACCCTTGAATAAGCCTGCGCCATTCAAGCTAGCATTTACGTTGCTAGTCCAAGAAGTTCTATCACTACCGTTGAAATCCCAGCTCGTAGAATAGCCCTTCGTGATATACGTAGTTTTGCTTCCCATAAAGCTCGTTCTAATTTCTTCGGTCACAATCATCTCGTTCGCCGTAGGGAAGGGCCAACCCATTCTATGTTCGGCAGAATCGAGCGTGGACATTGCATCGCGTACAACGTCCGTATTTTGCCATACGTACCCGTAATCGTCCACAGGCACGGTGGTGAGCTTTTCTCTCAAACCTTCAATTCGATCCAAGTTACCACTATCCGTATCCATCATATAGTACGCCGTGGAGAACCATTCCCAATAGAAGAATTCGGTGGCGTTATCCCCTGCAACAACAGAGTTTACCGATTGATCTTCACCGTTTTCGTACATACCGGTTGCGTGACGAGTGAAATAGTCGTTCAAGAAGGAATCCAAATCCGAATCGGAGCTACGGAAATAGGTGTTGTCGCCGCTATATTTATCGTCAAGTTCCGATGCAGGCGCAATCGTAAAGGTAAGCTTCAAGCCGTTGATTGCCACGTCTTTAATGCTGAAAATAAAGTCGCCAATTTGCACGTTCTTATCCGCGACACTCGTAATACGCGTGCCGTTAATCATCGCCGCAGAAATATCATGGCTAAACGAAACGGTAAACGTCTTATCTTCCAAAACGCTCGTCAACGTGTACTCGCCTACGGCAGTCTCGGTTTTTTCCAAACCCATTTCGCTGGAAATCGTAATATCCGCAACGGAATTAATGTATTCCAAAATTTGCGCGTTGTTCTTATAATTCTTTTCAGAATCGTTATAAGCCGCCGTAGCCACTTGATAAATACTACGCGAATTTTCTTCTTCGTTATAAATAGTATAAACGTACCCTTCACCGCTCGTGAAGTTCACTTTTAAGTAACCCCTTGCGGAAAGCAAACGTGCATATTGATTTTTGCTAATATTAATGAGTGCCGAAGAATATACCCAAACGGATTGATCATCGCCTTGCTCACGCCACAACGTCGTCGGAACGTCCACAAAATAGCCTTCTTTAAAGCTGCTATGCACAAACGTTGCTTTCGTAAGATATTCCGTAGGTACAACGAAAGTACCCGTTCCTAAAATATAATCGCCAAGCTTTTTATAATCCGCCGCATCCACGTTTGCCGTGAAACGGATACCGCTAGCGCCCGATACCAAACGCACCGAAGCACCATCTTCCAGCTCGAAGCCCATCCACACCGCATAGAGCTGCGTTTTTTGGGTAAGCTTCAATTTATATCCTGCAGGATACAAATCAGGAAGCGTGTTCAAATCCGTCGTCCAACCTACGAATACTTGCGAAAGCCCATCTTCCACAGGCTTGCTCTCTACGGACGGCAACTGGATTTGGTTGCCTCTACCCGACATAATCGTCTCTTCACCGTTCTTAAACGTAATATCGTAATGCGCCGCGCCCGTCAAACCAGGATCCGCAAGCGTAAGATTCATTTCAGTGCTAGTTGCTTCCGCTGCGAAAGCAATATACTCATAGTCCGCCGCCGTCGCAAAATATTCCGCGCCAAGTTCAACCGTCAAGGTATTTTCCCAGTCCGCAATATTGCTATAAAGCTCTACCAAGCCCGTTGCTTTATCAATCACACGATAAGCAAAGTTTGCTTGATAAATCCGGTTCACGTCAAGGACTACGTCACTACCTACCGCCGCAAACGTTTCGCGCCCAGCATACGTTTCACCCGTTTCTTCGTTATATAAGTTTGTACTATATCTTTGATATTCAATGCAGAGCGTATTTGAAGATCTTTGATAATATACGTGCCAAGACAAATAGAACGGGCTCGCCACGTCTTGGTATGCATCGTTGGTAATCTTAACGTCAAACACAGCAAGCTGATTATCTCCTGTTATTGCCGTCTTATAGGACAATTCCAAAGAAAGATCGAAATAAGCATTGCCACCAACGTATCCTTTATAATGGTCGCCAGAATTTACAAGCTTAATTTCACCCGTTTTGATTGCTTCGGATGCTTTTCCTTCCACGTACAAATCGGAAAGAACAATCTTTTTGATTTCGTCGAATTTCGCCGTTAACACAACGTCGTCCGTAACGGGCGTAGAGAAATCCCATCTCAATTCGCCGTTGTACCAACCGTTAAATGCGTATTTATATGCCGCCGTTTCCGTTCTCGTCGGTACGCCGGGTTCGTCAACCGTTTGCCCATCGGGAACGACTACCGTGTTTTGCGTTTCGCCATCATCAAAGGTCACGTAATAAGACGTGTACGCCGTAAACGAGCCGTCCGCCGTCAAGGTGATATCACCCGTCACGGGTGCATTGAAATCGTACAATTCGCCGTTCAAATACCAATTATACACGTAAATGGTATTTTCATCGCCTTCTTTCACCTTGCTATATGCTTCGGGATAAACAAACGCCGTGTTAGGCATAACGCATAATTTTGCGCTCTCATCCCCCGTTGCAAGCGCCCCTTCGAGCGTAACGACGTGCACAAGCTTCCAAGCCGTTGCATGATTTTCCTTGCCTTCTACCGTTGAGTTATAGTCCAAATTGTAGAAGGTAGCGTCTTTGCTCACTACGTACGTCGTATAGCCGTTGCTTGCCGCAGGGAATTCTGCGCCCGCTTTGATTTCGATTGCATATACCGCCGTACCGTGATAATTTGCATCCACTTGGAAACCAACGGAGTTTTGTTCGCCCCAAATGTTTGCCTGTGCATTGCCTTGATAAATTTCTCTAAGCGTCTTATATTCCGTTGGCGACGTATAAACGTTTACGTAATCCAATACGTTCGTATTTGCAATCTTTGCGGTGATATTCTCACCGTTCGTGGCGTAATCGCTATTGCTAATGAAGATTAAGATCCTTTGATCCCCACCGTTTCTATTGTGGATATCCTCAGCCGTTACGTTTTCCGTCACAGGATCGGGTTCCGGAGCAGGTTCCGTATCTTGCCACACGCCGTTTACTAAGTACAACGTGATTGCAGGCAAATAGCGGCCACCAAAGGGTGCACCTTCTTCAATCGTAAACGTCGTATATTCTTCCCCTTCGGGTACAACCAACAAGCTCTCGTCGTAAAGGAAGGTAACGGAGTTTTCATTCTCTACTTCTATGAACGTCAAGTTCCCCAAAGGCTGACCGTTGATTTTTACAAAGTTTCTAACGGCTGCAATTACGGGCGCATCCCAGCCGCCTTCGTTTGCATTATACGCTTTCGCAGTAAAGTTTCCGTTGAATGCAAGTCCTACCGTACGCGTCGTGCCGTCCCAAACGCTATTATTTTGATTGTCATAAAAGCTCACAAATTCAACGTCAGGCGTGCCAAGCGTAGGCACTTCGGGCTCTACGGGTTTTTCCGTCGTCCAATTCACCGCCCAACCTTCTG
>JAZTWL010000007.1:0-4710 GCA_045635845.1 Candidatus Scatosoma sp.
ACATGGCTACGATCCGACTTGGACGACGTGGTGGCAACGGTCAACGATATGGCGGATGAGCTGTATTTTGACGAAAATGAAGCGGCGGAAGTGGAATCTCGCTTGGATGCGATTCGTGCATTAAAACGCAAATATGGGGCATCTAAAGCGGAAATAGACGAATATTTGAAGAAAATTACGGAAGAATACGAGCTTTTATCCGATTGCGAAGGACAATACACGCTTTTAACGGAAAAACTTGAAAAATTGCGCAAGGAAATCTATTCGCTATCCCGTACGATTTCGAGCCTTCGTCAAAAATGCGGCAAAGCCTTTTGCGGTCGCGTAGTTGACGAATTAAAGACCTTGAATATTGCAAGTGCACAATTTGAAATTCAATTCGAAGAATTCACCGAAGCGGACGTAGAAAGGGCAAATTCCAACGGTATGGATAGCATTTGCTTCTTGTTCTCGGCGAACGCGGGCGAGCCCATGAAGCCGCTTGGCAAGATTATCAGCGGTGGTGAAATGAGCCGTTTCATGCTTGCTATTAAAACGCAGCTTTCTAGCGTGAATGAAATTTGTACGTACATTTTCGACGAAATTGACGCGGGTATTAGCGGCGTAACGGCGAAAGTTGTGGGTGAAAAACTCGCAAAAATTGCGAAAAATACGCAAATTCTTGCCGTTTCGCACTTGGCGCAAATCGCAGTGATGAGCGACGTGGAATATTTGATTGAAAAACGCGAAGAATCGGGCAAAACGCTTACGAACGTATATAAACTCGACACGGCGCAAAAAACGAAGGAAATCGTGCGTTTGTTGGGCGGTGGCGCGCAAGACGAGTTTGCTATAAAGCACGCGGAAGAGCTTTTGAAACAAGCAAAAGAATATAAAGCGGCATTGAATTAAGAAACATATTAAAATTGGAATAAAAAATACTCAATTTACGCAAAGTAGATAGGAACGGAGGAATACTATGCGTAGGTTGGGTATTTTTATTTTAGGCGTTTCAACGTTGTTCGTCGCAAGTGTGGGCGGGGAACGTTCGATATTTAAGGCGAATGCGGATGAACTAAAGGGAAATCAAATCGTGTACGTTGGCGGTATGCCCGCGGGATTTACCTTGAAAACGGAAGGCGCGCAAGTGATCGGTACCTGCGAAGTTATGTCGGATGACGGTGCTTGTATGCCCGCCCGTGAAGCAGGAATGCGCGCAAACGATACAATTTTGAAGGTAAACGACATAAAAATCGAGTCCATTTCGCAATTAAACGAAATTATCAATAAAAGTAAGGGCAAAACCTTGAAATTTGAGATTTTGCGTAAGGGAAATCTTTTAGAGATTGAAATTACGCCCGTGAAAGAGCGGCAAATGGAACGATATAAAATCGGCGTATTGATTCGAGATTTCGTTTCGGGAATCGGTACGGTCACCTATATAAATAAGGAAAACGGTCGTTTTGGCGCGTTAGGACACGCCGTTGTGGGTGAAAATCAAAAAGAAATGCAAATTTTAGATGGAAACGTCTATGAATGCAGTATTATCGGCGTAAATAAGGGTATGCGCGGCAAAGCGGGCGAGCTACGGGGTGCGTTTTTGAACGATAAACACCTTGGTAAGGCGGAAAAACTGTGTGATTGCGGCATTTTTGGCGATATTTCCGTTGATTTTGAAACGGACGAGTTGATGAGCGTCGTGGCGAATTCATACGGCGCAACGCCTGGAAATGCGTGCATATATACAACTATTGACGGTATTTCGCCTAAAAAATACGAAATTGAGATCGTAAAGGTAGATAAATCGAATAAAGAGAACAAAAATTACGTGATTAAGATCAAAGATGAAGAATTAATACGTGAAACGGGCGGAATTGTGCAAGGTATGAGTGGAAGCCCCATTCTTCAAAACGGAAAAATGATAGGGGCGGTCACGCACGTATTTTTGAACGATCCCACGCGCGGATACGGCATAGGAATAGAAAAAATGCTGTGTGAATAGGGAAGGCATTATGTCACGCATAATAATTATGTGTGACATAGCAATCTTGCTGTTGTAAGTATAGGAGTAGAGAATGAAAAAAGTTGTAAATTTTGTGTTAGGTGTGGCTGCGTTGGGCTGTTTTGCAACGGGAGCGCGTATAAATAGCGTGAAAGGTTGGGGCGAAACGTATGTGAAGGCGGATATTGCGGTTGAAAAGGAGCAAAATTTCTTAAATATATCCGCAAAATCGGCATATTTGATGGATTATCATAGCAAAACGCCCATTTTTGAAAGCAATGCTGATATGCGCTTGCCGATTGCAAGTATGTGCAAGATTATGACGCTAATGCTTACCTTTGACGAGATTCGTGCAGGGAATTTGTCCTTTGACGAGGAAATTTGCGTGAGTGAAAAAGCGGCGTCTATGGGCGGTTCGCAAGTGTTTTTAGAGCCAAACGCGAAATATAAGGTGCGGGAATTGATCAAATCGATCGTGATTTGCTCAGCAAATGATAGCTGCGTGGCTTTGGCGGAACGAATTGCGGGGAGCGAGAGCATTTTCGTGGATAAAATGAATGAAAAGGCCAAGGAAATCGGCGCGGATAATACGCTTTTTGCAAATTGTACGGGTTTGCCGAAAGAACCGCAGTATTCTTGCTCAAAAGACGTTGCGATTATGCTTGCAAAACTCTTGGAAAACGACGAATATTATGAGTTTGGCAAGGTTTGGATGGATAGATTTGAGCACCCCAAGGGCAGATACACCGAAATTTCGAATACGAACAAGCTCGTGCGCTTTTATGATGGTTGTGACGGCGGTAAAACGGGCTTTACGAATGAAGCGGGGTTCTGCCTTGCGGCAACGGCAAAACGGGATAATACACGCGTAATTTCCGTTGTTATCGGGGAAAAAGACAGTAAACAACGCTTCGACGACGTGAGAACGATGTTTGATTACGCTTTTGCGAATTATACGACGAAAGCGGTCGTGCAAGAAGGTATTCCTTTGGAAGAAAGGGTTTCAGTAGAAGGCGGGAAAGCCGATAAAATTGCGGTTGCACCCCAACGCGCGGCGTATGTTTTTTTGAAGCGCGGGGAACATGGAAACGTAAATTTTGAGTTGCAGTTAAAACGCGTGAAAGCGCCTTGCAAGAAGGGGGATTCCGTCGGGGAAATGCTCGTTTATAAGGACGGCGTACAAATAGATTCCGTGCCACTCGTTGCTTATGAAAGCGTGAGAAAAGCGAATCTATTCGACTGCATTCAAGACGTTGCGGAAGGATGGAATAAACGCTAAAAAATAGAAAAAAAGAGTAAAGAATCCGTTTTTGTGAAAAAAAGTTTCCAAAGACGGATTTTTCTATGAAAAATCACCTTCGAGCCGTTGCATTTTTAACAAATATTTGTTAAAATAATCATAACGTGTAGTTCTAAAGAAGGAAAATCCTATGAATAAAAGAGAGACCTTGAAAATTAACGAAAACGGGCATTTGGAGCTTGGCGGCGCGGATTGCGTGGAGCTTGCCAAGAAATTCGGCACGCCCTTATATCTTTTTGACGAAGCGTACATTCGTAAAATGATGGGCGTATATCGTGATACGCTTAAAAAACACTATGGGGAAAACGGACTCGTTTTGTATGCGTCCAAGGCCTTTTCTTGCCAAGCAATTTATCGAATTGCAGACGAAGAAAATATCGGCGTGGACGTTGTTTCCGGTGGGGAATTATATACCGCGCTCAAAGCGGGTTTCCCTGCGGAAAAAATTTATATGCACGGCAATAATAAGCTCGATTATGAAATCGGGGAAGCGTTGGACGGGGGAATCGGCTGTATCGTAGCGGATGCTTATTCGGAAATCGATAAAATCAATGCGGAAGCGGAAAAGCGTGGCATTACGCAAAGAATTTTGCTTCGTATCAACCCGGGCGTGGAAGCGCATACGCATGCTTTCGTGCAAACGGCAACGACGGATAGTAAGTTCGGTTTTTCCATTTCGGACGGTACGGCAGAAAAGGCGACTGCGTACGCCATGTCGAAAAAACACGTGAAATTAGAAGGCTATCATTGCCATATCGGTTCGCAAATTTTTGAAAAGCAATCCTTCGTCCTTGGCGTACAAAAGGTGATGGATTTTGCCGTGGAAATGAAGAACAAGCTTCAATTTACCCTTGAAACCTTGAATATGGGCGGGGGCTTTGGCATTTGGTACACCGACGAAGACCGCAAAATTCCCGCGGAAGGTTATGCGGAATATTTGGAAGCTTTGATTCAAACGGTAAAGGAAAAAGCAGCGGCAAACGGTTTGAAATTGCCGTATTTACTTTTAGAGCCCGGCCGTTCGATTATCGGGGAAGCGGGCGTGACTTTGTACACGGTTGGCGCAATTAAGGATATTCCCGGCGTGAAGAAATATATTGCAGTGGACGGTGGTATGTTTGATAATCCCCGCTACGCGCTCTATCAATCGAAATACACGCCCATTCTTGCAAATCGCGCGAACGAACCTTGCACGGAAATCGTTTCTATCGCAGGCAAATGCTGCGAAAGCGGGGACTTGATTGCCGTAAACGTATCCTTGCCGAAAGCGGAAACGGGGGACATTTTGGCTGTTTTATCGACGGGGGCATACAACTATTCGATGGCGATGAATTATAATCGGAATATGATTCCGCCTTGCGTGCTTGTAAATAACGGGGAAGCGGAATAAAGTCGGATCGTAGCCATGTCGTTCTGTGAGCCAAGGAGT
>JAZTWL010000008.1:0-9869 GCA_045635845.1 Candidatus Scatosoma sp.
AGAACGGATAAATCCGTTCTCGGGCGTTTTTCTTAATAGGAAATTTCTACGATTTGGTAGCAGTTGAAATCTTTGATTTCAAAAGCAAGTCTGCCGTTCTCGTACGTGAATTCCACGCTTTCCCCCGTCGGTTGCAAAAGCACCTTGGCGGGTTTTTTATCGAGCTTAATCGAAGTTTTCACCTTCGAAAGGGTGACGATATCTTCCACGATTTCAATGCCGCGGCCACGCTTGATCGTATTCGCGTACCACAAATGACAAATCGTCTTGCCGTCCTTTTCGTAAAGCGCCGCCTTCCCCGAAGTGGGCAAATCCGTCAAAATCGTGCGTTCTTTCAAGAGTTTATCGAGCAAAGGCGCGATAAGTTGCTTCGCCGTCAACGAGCCTTCGTGCGCGTATTGCGAGAACAAATCGGAGGCCAAATATACGCCGTCTTTGCCTGCCGTGATCGCCACGGAACGCTTGTTCAAATCGTAAGGGGTGTGTTGGTGCGAGCAGAAACGGCTGCCCTCTCTCTTGAAATAGGGACTCAATTTTTCCGCCAAAACTTCTCCCGTCGGCTCGATATGGTACGCCTTTTCGTAGGCAACGAAGGTCATATCGTCCGCCACGCGCAAGGGATAATTCGCGTGAATATAGCAAGGCACTTCCAAATCTTCGCCCTTGTATTCACAGCCCAAATCGAACGCCATTTTGCCCTTGTACAAGGGGTTTTTACCCATCGCCATGAGCTTGCCACCCTTTGCCGTGAAGGCTTTGAGCTTTTCATATTCACTATCCGAAAGCTCTTGATTATCGCAAAGGAAAATGAGCTTGTAGCGGTTGGAAATTTCACTTTCTTCAATCAAATCGAACAAAATCTTTTCTTCGAAAAGAATACGGGAAAGCCCCGTGCGTTCGTCCCCGCCGCCGCCCACGGGCGAATAGATTGCCGCTTCCGCAAGGAAATCACCCCCGCGCCAAGCTTCGCGTTCCTTCATGTAGGCATTCGCATCCCCGATATTTTCGTAGGTATAACGATCCATCATTGCGGACGGGTGCATTTGATCCCCTACGCAGAAACCCGCGTCGAGCGCCAAGCATTGCGAAACTTCGTATTTCAAAGCGTTCTTATATTTATACGCGCCGAATTCGCCCCAATCGGTGTGGAATTTGCCCGTCATACCGATACAGTTTTTACCCCTGCGGCGAAGGTAAGACATCATAAGCGGGAAGTGATCGTACCCCCAACCGCCCGTCGGTAAGGATTCCGCTTCGAGCTGTTCACAGCAATCCATGCGATCGTGTCTGCCCACGGGGAAGTCCCCGCCGTTGTGGAAAATCATACAGTCCGGCTTAATCGAATGCACGGCTTTTTCAATGCGTTCGAGATAGAGCGCAAGGGCGTCCTTCGCTTGCTTCATTACGTCGGACAAAACGTTTTCGTCCAACCCCTTCTTCTTCATGTCCGCGCGGCAGTTTTCGCAATAGCAAGGCCAAAAGTCCGCCATAATATCGAAGAATACGCCGTCGGGCATGTACTTTCTCACCACTTCTTCCGTTTGTTCTACCAAGAGATCCAAATAGGGCGTGTTGAAGCAAATTCTTCTAAAACGGGAATCCGTCCACGCCGAGCCGTCTTGATTGCGCAAGAGCCATTCGGGATGTTCCTTTGCCGTGTGTTCGTCGTAACCGCTAGAAATATAAATCTTCGCGGAAACCCCCGCTTCCTTGCACGCTTGCACTTGTTTATCGAGCAAAGAACCGCAAAGGTGCGGGTGCTTGAAGAACTTCGTATCTTCGTAATAGAAACAGCCGTGGTGACACTTTGCAAAAAGCGTAATGGAATCCAAGCCCGCGCGTTTTAAGTTGGCTTTGAAATCTTCCGCATCAAAGAGCGAGCCCACCCCTTCGATCAATTCGGACGTGTGGAAATCCAAGTGTACGCATCTAATATCTTTCATCGTTTTTCTCCTATGTCGGCATATCCGCCCTTTCTATTATAAGGGCAAATCGCGCGTTTGTCAATAGCTAAAATAAAAAAACGCCCCCGATTTTATCGGGGGCGCACGACTTTTCTATATTATCTCTTTTTGCCTTTGTTGAACACCGCAATCGTACCCGCGCCTGCGTGCGTACCGATTACCGTACCAACGTAATGCACCATGATTTCCACGCCCGGCATCTTTTCAAGGAGCAAGCCTTTGAAATATTCCACGTCGTCAATGCAATCCGCATGACTAATGAAAATAGGATCGTTTTCGTCCATATCCGCGCAAGCGCAAACGTTTTCCGCAAGCATTGCAAGCGCCTTCTTTCTACCCATGGGCTTTGCAAGCACAATGAGTTTACCCTCGTCGTTTACGTGCATAACGGGCTTAATTTTCAAAACCGAGCCGATAATCGCGCTCGCCGTCGAAACGCGGCCGCCGCGCTTTAAGTGGAATAAGCTATCTACGGTGAAGTGGTGGCAAATCTTCAATTTCAAGCCTTCTACGTATTCGTAGGTATCTTCCAAAGCCGCGCCGCTATCCGCCTTTTGAATCGCATAGTGCAAGAGCAAGCCTTGCCCCATCGACGCGCAAAGGGAATCCACTACGCGGATCTTTCTATCGGGATATTCTTCCGCGAGTTGGCGAGCCGCTACGATAAAGCTCCCCGCCGTACCCGAAAGTCCGCCCGAGAAGGCGATTACGAGCACGTCACGGCCAACCTTCAAAGATTTTTCGATATGTTGGCGCGCCATTTCCCCCGTCACTTGGTAGGTGGTGGGCATACTGCCCGCGCGAAGCTGTGCATAGAAATCCGGTTCGCTAATATGCTCGCCGCCTTCCCCTTCGTAATTGATGTTGTTCATCGTAAAGCCAAGCTTTGCGCAAGAGATATTATGCTTTGCCAAATATTCTTCAGGCATATCACAGCCGGAATCGGTGACAATATCGAATAATCTTTTTTCCATAAGTAAAACGCTCCTTATTTTGTTTGATTGTATTTTTATAGGCTATTTTAGCACTTGAAATTTCCGTATCCGTGCCGCTTCAAACGAAAGGGCGACGGAATAGATTCCGTTTTTACAAGTCAATTCCATTCTCGGCAAACCGACGAGATCGAAATATTCGTTAAATTTATCCGCGAAGTCCTGCAAAATCAGCGCCTTACAGCTCTCGCTCATCACCGATTTATCCGCTTGCAGTACGTCGTTAATCCGCTTGAATGCGGCATCCTTTTCCTTCATATTTCCACCGCCTTCAAAGCTTTCGCTTTAATACGCGGCGGATATTTCCCCAAAAACCGCTATATTTCTTCGTCACGTCATAGAGCCGACGCTTGTCCGTGAGTAGGTTATTTGCGAGCACGCGAAAGGCAGGGTGGGTAAGACTCAAATCCCCCTCCAAAAGCGCGTACGTCTCGGGCAAAACCCCAAGAATGGGCACGCGTAAAAGCTCTTGCACTTCCTTCGGAGAAAGACATTCCCCCGACAAAAGCAAATCCCCGCGCAACATATTCACCACCACTGAAAGACTTTGCAAGTGATAGCTTTTGAGCACCGTAATCACCTTATCGGCATCCCGCAACGCGGAAATTTTCGGCGTCGTCACGACGATTGCTTCGTCCGCTGTCGCCACCGATCTATGAAACCCCTCGTCGATCCCCGCAGGACAATCGATAATGATAAAATCGAATTGCGGAGCAAGCGTATCGAGCACCACCTTCACGGCTTGCGGCGAAACGTACCGCTCGGGCGCGGAATGACTGCTCGTCAAAATATATAACGTTGGAAATTTCGGGTGCTTCACAAGCGCTTGCTTGGCTCTGCACCGCCCTTCCATCACGTCCACCAAATCGTAGGTGACAAGATTTTCAATCCCCGTCGCCACGTCGATATTATTCAAACCCAAATCCCCGTCGCAAAGTGCCACGCGGCAGCCCTTTTTTGCAAGCTGTGCAGCAAGGTGAATCGCCACCGTCGTCTTTCCAACGCCGCCTTTTCCACCCGTAATTACAATCTTTCTTGCCATACTTCCCCCCTACGTCGATATTCGCACGGAATATCTTATCATAGAAAGGACGGGAAATCTCGTCGAATTTGGAAGAAAAACCAAATCTTTGGTCGTTTTTCAACCCTTCACACGCTCTATTTTACATCATTTTCCCACAAAAAGCAAGAGTTTTGTGGAAATTCTTTTCCTGCAACCCTTTTTTTCTTGCACGCGCCACGCAAAACGGACTCTTTCACACCGTTCATCGCAAACGTTGCGCCATAAAAACGCGCGCTATAAATAAAACCGCTTTGGCGTATTCCACCAAAGCGGTTTTCGCTTGTTTTCCAAATTATCTATTACGTTTGCAAAGTTCCGCGCATACTTCGGAGATCTTCACGTCTTCAGCGTTCAAAAGCACCATTACGTGATAGAGAAGATCGGCAGCTTCGCCCACAACGGCAGCCTTTTCCCCGTTCTTCGCCGCGATAACGAGTTCCACAGCTTCTTCGCCCACTTTCTTGCCGATTCTATCCACACCGCGCACGAAAAGGAAGCTCGTATAAGCACCGTCTTCAGGATTGTTCTTCACGTCCGTGATAATGCGTTGCAATCTACCGAACATTTCGCCGCCGATATCGTTATATTCGCCCACGATTTGGTTGGGGAAGCAGGTGTACGTATTCTTTTCCGCATCCGCTTTGCCCTTTTGGCGAACCTTCAAAAGCAAGCTATCATTGTCGTGATCAAGGAAAGCAGCCTTTACCTTTTGCGTATTGCCCGTTGCTTCGCCGTACTTGCTCACAGACTTCTTCGAACGGGAATAATAATGCGCATAACCGGTGGCAAACGTCTTTTCCGCCGCATCTTGATTCATGTACGCGAGCAACAACACTTCACCGCTCTCGTAATCTTGCGCTACAACGGGAATCAACCCGTCTTTATCGAACTTAAAATTATTGATATTCAAAGTCGTTCCTTGTTTCGTTGCCATCAGTCACACCTCCGTATAGCATCCTTCGTAATTATTATACACCATTTTTTTCTATCCGTCAATACCCATAGAAAAATTTTTTTGCCTTTTTCGTCATTTTTTCGTATGACTTTCTCATTTTCTCCTGTTTTTTCGGGAAAAATCGAGTTTATTCGTCAATTGAGAACAACGTCCTTCAAGCGCTCGTATTTTCGAATTGCCGCATCGCGCACACGCTCGTCGGCAAGCCCCAACGCGAAGGCGTCGTCGCTCATCTTCTTCGCCGTGAAAATCACGCTCGTCGGATAGCGCAAATTCTTAATATCCGTAAGCATTCTGCCCGATTGCCGCGTACCGAAGAAATCCCCGCTGCCGCGCATTTCCAAGTCCTTTTCCGCAATCTTGAAGCCGTCGGAATTGTTCTTCAACGTCAAGAGCCGTTCGCGCGCCGTTTCCCCGTCCGCGCCTTGCAATAGGAAGCAGTAGCTCTTTTCCGCACCGCGCCCTACCCGACCACGAAGTTGGTGAAGCTGCGAAAGCCCGAAACGCTCGGCGTTATAGATAATCATAATCGTCGCGTTGGGCACGTCCACCCCCACTTCGATTACCGTCGTGGAAACAAGACAATCATATTCCTTATTCTTGAAAGCGTTCATCACGTCCGCTTTCTCTTTTTCCTTCATTTTGCCGTGCAAAAGGGCGAAACGCACGCTAGGAAGGCGCACTTGCAACTCTTCGTAAAGCTCGGTGACACTCATAATCGAGCCTTCTTCGTCGTCTTCAATCTTCGCGCAAACCATATACGCCTGCTTGCCCGCCGCCGTTTCCTTGCGCACGTAATCGAGCATATCGTCGTATTTGCTTTCGGGGATAATACTCGTGGAAATCTCTTGGCGCGCCTTGGGCTTATCGGTGATCGTCGTCACGTCCAAATCCCCGTAGAAAATCAAGGAAAGGGTACGTGGAATGGGCGTCGCGCTCATGACGAGCATATCCGTGCCTTCCCCCTTTTCCGCAAGCGCATTTCTTTGCGCCACGCCGAAGCGGTGCTGTTCGTCGCACACGATAAAGCTCAAATTCGGGATCTCTACGTCCCCTTGAATGATCGCATGCGTACCGCATATAATATCAATCTCGCCGTTTTTGAGCCGCGTTTTCATCTCCCGCTTCTCTTTCGCCGTCATACCGCCCGCAAGATACCCCACCTTATAATCGGGGAAATATTTCTCAAGCACGCGGTAATTTTGCTCGGCAAGCACTTCCGTCGGGGACAAATACGCCGCCTTAAACCCACTTTTCACCGCCATGAATATGCCGCACAAGGCCACGGCTGTCTTACCGCTGCCTACGTCCCCTTGAATCAAACGATTCATCTTCGTCGGCTCGTTCAAGTTCATAAAAATCTCGTTCACAGCCCGTTTTTGTCCGTCCGTGAAATCAAAACCAAAGCGGGTAGAAAATTCTTTCACGTCCTTCGCCGTCACCGTATAATTATGCAACCGCACTTCTTCCTTCCCGCCCTTGATAATCTTGAAAGCGGAAACGAGCGCGAAGTATTCTTCCAGCGCAATTCGCTCGGACGCAACGTCCTTTTTCTCGTGCGAAGACGGGTTATGCACTTCAAAATACGCCCGTTCTAAATCGGGCAAACCGTATTTTTTGACAATCGAATAGGGAATCACCGTCGATAAATCCACCTTCTGCAAAGCTTCCTTCACCGCCGCGCGCACCACCTTTTGCGAGAGTGAGCCCTTCAACGAATAAACGGGCACAATCCCCTTCAAACGGTAGTTCTTATCTAGCGGCTCAAAGGTGGGATTCACGAGCGAAACTTGTCCAAACTTGTTTTGCACACGCCCGTAGAAAAGGTATTCCCCCGCCTTCAATTTCTGCGCTACATAGGGCTGATTAAACCAAACCGCCGTAAACGGGAAACCGTCCTGCGAACAATACGCCTTCACCACCTTCACACGGCTCGCGTGATTCACGGGCGCAAGACGAGTGACTTCGCACGCCACGAGCACCATATCGTTGTGATACGCCCCGCGCAGGGAAACCCGCTCCGTCAAATCCAAATAGGCGCGCGGATAAAAACGGACGAGATCTTCCACCGTTTCAATTCCAAGCTTATGAAAATCTTTTTCTCGTTTTTCGCCGATCGAGCGCAACAACGAAAGCTTCATTCCTTCGCACCTACCTTTCTTTTTGAGCAAAAAAGGAATAGACCGTCCGCCTATCCCTTTTCTTACGTTTCTTTATTCTACAATTTTGTATAGTTATGCGGAAATCAATGCATATTCTTGCATTATTCCAAAGACATAATATAGTAGTAAACAGATTGACCGCCGTTATGGAAATCTACGTCGCAATCGGGATATTTTTCCGCAATCGTTTCGCAGAGTGCTTCCGCTTCTTCTTCCTTCACGTCTTCGCCGTAGTAAAGGGTGATCACTTGGTGGAAATCTTCCTTCATACGACCGATCAATTTGAGCACCGTTTCTTCAAGCGAATGCGATTTCGCAAGAATCTTCTTGTCGTCAAGACCGATAATATCCCCTTCCTTGATCGAGAAACCGTTCAACGAAGTGTTGCGCACAGCGTAGGTGACTTGACCAACCTTCACGTTATCGAGCGCGTGTACCATGTTCGTCTTGTTTTCTTCTGCCGTAGCTTCCGCATTGAATTCGAGCGCCGCCGCAAAGCCTTGGGGCACGTTCTTCGTGGGAATTACGTGGATTTTCTTATTTTCTACGAGATTTTTCGCTTGTTCCGCCGCAAGAATGATATTCTTGTTGTTGGGGAATACGAAAATGTGTTCCGCATTGATCTTTTGCGCCGCGTTTGCGATATCGCTTGCGGAAGGGTTCATCGTTTGACCGCCTTCGATAATGCGATCTACGTACAAATCCTTGAAGATTTCGGAAAGACCTGCACCCGTACAAATTGCAAGCATACCCATTTCCTTCTTTTCCGCTTCAAGCTTCGCCTTGAGTTGACGATTTTGCTCGAGCATGTTTTCAATCTTGGGTCTTTCCAATTCGCCAAGTTCAAGCGCGTAGGAAAGCGCTTTACCCGGTTGGTTGGTGTGTACGTGCACTTTTACGAGTTCCAAGTCCCCGATACAGATAACGCTATCGCCGATTGCCATCAATCTTTCGCGCAATCTATCGATTGCCGCGAGCGTCGTGCTCTTTTTCATATTGATAATGAAGAATTCGGTGCAGTACGCAAATTCAATATCGGCAATTTCCATGCCCATGATTGCGGAGTTATCACCAAAATCTTCGCCGCCAGCAGGTGCTGCGTCCATTTCCATTGCGCTATCCGCAATTTCTTCGCCCGTAAGCGCTGCAAGGAAGCCCTTGATGATTACCATAAGGCCAACGCCGCCCGAGTCTACTACGCCCGCTTTCTTAAGCACGGGAAGCATTTCGGGGGTGAGCGCAAGCGCTCTATCGCCTTCCTTGATTACGTCTTCCAAGAATTCTTCAATCGTCTTCTTCTTGGACGCCGTCTTCACTGCGTATTCGCTCATCATACGGATAACGGTGAGAATCGTACCTTCCTTGGGTACAGACACCGCGCCGTAAGCCACTTTCGAACCCGCTTCAAACGCCTTTGCAAACGTTTTTACGTCGATTTCCTTTTCAGCTTGACGCAAAACGCTGCACATACCTTTCAAGATTTGGGAAGTGATAACGCCGGAGTTACCGCGCGCACCCTTCAAAGCACCCTTGGAAAGGCTATCGCATACGTCGGTGAACGCACTCGATTGACAAGCCGTCAATTCGCGTACAGCCGATTGCATCGTCAAGGACATATTCGTACCCGTATCGCCGTCGGGAACGGGGAACACGTTCAAAGCGTCCACTCTCGCGCGGTTCACGTCGAGTTGCTTTGCGCCAACGAGAATCATTTTACGAAGTTCGCTGCTATTTATCGTTTTATGCATTTGTTAATGCTCCTTTAATCGTATTGTAAGTCCGCAAGGCGCGGAAAAGAGCGCGATTCTTTAAGGAATTAGGCATAAGCCTTGCATGGGAATAGGAAATTGAATCACGCATGATAAAACGCGCAAACGGAAGCCGCATGCGCCGTAGTGTAGTTAAAGCTTGATACCCACGACGTTGACGTTCACGGTGCTCACAACCATATCCGTAAACGCTTCCACCTTATACTTCACTTCTTCCTTCAAGGATTCCGCTACTGCGTTGATGGATACGCCGTATTTCATAACGACGTAGACGTCAATGTAGATTCTATTGTCGAAAGTAGTCACACGAATGCCTTTCGCGCATTGTTCTTTTTTATAAAGAGCGCGCGGAAGACGAGCCGCCATTTCCACGATGCCGTAAGCGCCCATCGCGGTTTTAGATGCGACCTTGGCGATTGCAAGGTCGGTGATGGAAATTTTTCCGTATGCGTTGTTGGTATTAACTGCCATAATCTTTCTCCAAGTTCTTATCCATTGTACACCATTTACACAGATTTTGCAAGTACTTTTTCATTTTTTTCGTAAATTTTTTATTTTTTGCGTTTTTGGGGCTCGTTTTTGATTGCTTTTTCACAAGAAAAATGCTATATTTAATATGCTCATTTTGCGTGATGCCTTTTTTGCACGCGAAAAATGAAGCAAAATCACTAAATTTAGAAAAAAATAACCCAAAAATCGGAGGTGTTAATATGTCCAGAGTATGCAATATTTGCGGTAAAGGTCAAGCGTCGGGCAACAACGTAAGCCACTCCAACCGTAAAACGAGAAGAACGTTCAAGGTTAACGTACAAAAGATCGACTACGTTGAAGACGGTAAGGAAACGAACGGCTACGTTTGCGCAAGATGTATTAGAACCCTTAAAAAAGCGTAAGTTTCCTTTCGCTTTTTTTCACTATGCACTTGGACCGACTGCGATGCAGTCGGTTTTTTTCTACCTACGTG
>JAZTWL010000009.1:0-1579 GCA_045635845.1 Candidatus Scatosoma sp.
GCTCGTGCTGGACTTGGGCGAGAAAAAATTCCGTGCAAAACAGCTCTATGAAGGCTTAATGCAGGGGAAATCTATTCGAGAGATTTCTTCCCTTTCCAAGCCCTTCAAGGAACGCCTTTGCGAAGAATACGAAGATTGCGCAATCAAAATTAAAGAGACCTATTATTCCGCCGACGGTACGGAAAAATACCTTTTCGAGTATGCGGACGGCAATCTCGTAGAAGGGGTTTTGATGAAATATAAATACGGCTATACGCAATGCGTTTCCACGCAAATCGGTTGCCGTATGGGTTGTAAATTTTGCGCGTCCACGCTCGGTGGGCTTGTGCGCAATCTCACGGCGGGGGAAATTTTATCCCAAATTCTCATCGTCAACGCGTTGCACAAGGCGGACGTTGCGGGACAAGGGAAGGAAGCGCGCGCCGTTACGAACGTCGTATTGATGGGCAGCGGCGAGCCGCTCGATAATTACGACGAAGTGCTCAAATTCTTGCGCAACGTCACCGCCGAAGGCGGTGTGTGCATCAGCGCGCGGAATATTTCCCTTTCTACGTGTGGGATCGTGCCGAAAATGTACCGACTTGCCGACGAGGGGATTTCCTTGAATTTGACCGTTTCCTTGCACGCGACGGACGACGAAACGCGTATGCGGACGATGCCGATTGCCAAGGCGTACAAGATTGCGGAAATTCTCAAAGCGTGCGAACATTATTTCAAGAAAACGGGCAGAAGATATTATTTTGAATATACCCTTATCGACGGGGAAAATTGCGACGAAGAACACGCGAAAGCGCTCGTACAGCTCTTAAAAGGTAAGCCTTGCCACGTGAACTTAATCCGCTTGAACGAAGTGAAGGAGCGTTCCTTGAAAGCGCTCGGGGATAAGGACGCGTATCGATTTTTGGGCGTGCTGGAAAAGGGCGGACTTTCCGCCACTTTGCGCCGTCAAATCGGCGTGGATATCGGCGGTGCGTGCGGACAGTTGCGCGCAAGCTATTTGGAAGAGAAACAATAAGGAGAGTATGTGCAGATGACAAAAGTGAAAATCGCGCCGTCCATTCTTTCGGCGGACTTTGCAAAAATGGGGGAAGAAATTCGCTCGTTGGAAGTAAGCGGTGCGGATATGGTGCATTGTGACGTGATGGACGGTGTGTTCGTCAATAATATCACGTTCGGCATGAAAATGGTGGAGGATATTCGCAAAATTACGAAGCTTCCGCTTGATTGTCATTTGATGATCGTGCATCCTGAAAAGTACGTGGAACGTTTTGCAAAAGCGGGCGCGGACATTATCATGGTGCATTATGAGGCGTGCCAAGAAAACTTGAAAGACGTGCTCGATTTGATTCACGCGTGCGGCGTAAAGGGGGGTGTGGTAATCAATCCCGATACGCCCGTAGAGAAAATCAAGGACGTGATTTCCCTTTGCGATATGGTGCTCGTAATGAGCGTATTTCCTGGGTTTGCGGGGCAGAAGTTCATTCCTTCGGTGCTCGATAAAGTGCGCGAAATTCGCTCGATTATCGACGCGAGCGGCAAAGATATCGATTTGCAAATCGACGGCGGCGTTTGCGAAGAG
>JAZTWL010000010.1:0-2294 GCA_045635845.1 Candidatus Scatosoma sp.
AAGAATTTCTCGCGATAGAAACGTTGGAAAATAACGACGGGGCGAAGTGGAACGAATGCGTACCGTTTCGCAATTTCCCCGAGGTTTTGAACGCCGTTTCGCTCGGAAGAGTGGACGCGGCGGCGATTCCCATTGAAAACAGTTTGCAAGGCGGGGTTTCGCAGAACCTTGATTTATTGCAAGGTTCCAACGATTTGTACGCAATGAAAGAAACGGTTATCCTTATCGATCATCGTTTGGTGTATAAAGAAGGCATAAAGCTTTCGCAAATCGGCAGAGTATACTCTCATCGTCAAGCGTTGGATCAATGTTCTGCGTTTTTGAGTAAGGAAATTCCTTTTGCATCCTTGCGTGAAACGGAATCCACGGGCTTTGGGCTTTCCCGCGCGGTGGAAGACGAAACGGGTAAGAGCGCGGCGATCGTTGGCGCGCATACCGAAAATTTGCGCAGTGGTTTCGTAATGGGCGAAGAGTGTATTTCCGATGAAAAGAATAACTACACGCATTTCTTATTGATTAAAAAAGGCGTGAGCGCATTGCCTGCAACGAGTGAAAGAGTATTCATCTCTGCGGTTTGCCCGCATCGACCTGGGAGCTTGGTAGAATTATTGCAAGTGATTGCGAAGCATAATATCAATATGACAAAGATTGAAAGCCGTCCCGTAAAGGACCGTCCCGGTGATTACAGATTCTTTATCGAGGCGGATATGGATATCGCGTCGGAGGAAGCAAATGAATCTTTGGCGGCGATTAAAGCAAATACTTTGGAGTGTAAAATTCTCGGCGCGTATAACAACGGCTTGAAGTAAGGGCGGTCACAATCGTTGTCCGTCAAAGGAGGGCACAATGAAAAAACTTGGTTTAGCTTTGGGCGCGGGCGGTAGCCGCGGGGTAGCGCATATCGGTTTTTTAAAGGCTTTGGAAGAAGAGGGGATTCACCCGGATTTTATCGCAGGCTCGTCGATGGGCTCGGTAGTAGGCGCGGCATATGCGGCGGGTGTACCGATTGCGAGAATGAAAGAGGCTGTGATGAACTTGCGCGTGCTCGATTTAATCGGGCTTGCGGGGAAACGCGGCGGCTTGTTCGGCACGAAAAAAATGCGCGCGTTGTTGCAACGCTATATCGGGGATTTACAGTTTTCCGATTTGCGCGTGCCCTTTCAATGCGTGGCCGTGGATATGTGCTCGCAACAAGTAGTAGAGTTTTCCGAGGGGAGTGTTTTGGACGCGATTGTTGCATCGTCGAGTATCCCTTCGATTTTTCACCCGCAAGAACGTGACGGCATGCGCTTGATCGACGGGGGAATTTTGGAAAGAGTTCCCGTAGAACTCGTGCATAAAATGGGCGCGAACGTAGTGGTTGCCGTGGATGTTCTTGGGCAAAGAACATGCAGTGAAAAGTGCCCGAATATGATCGGCGTGCTGATGGAAACGTTGGATATTATGGACAATTACCGTACGCAAGCCCGCCGTGAACAAAACAAAAAACTAATCGATATGTGGCTGGAGCCAGAGTTGGGGGATATGAGTATTTACGACCTCAAAAAGGTGGAGTTTGCATACGATAAAGGCTATGAAATCGGTAAAGAAAACGTAGCGGCGATCAAGAAACTATTAGGAAGAAAGTAAAAAAAAGCAATGGATTTATTCGATTTTAACAACAACGAAGAAACGGCGAAACCGCTTGCAGAGCGTATGCGCGCAAACTCCTTGGAAGAGTTTATCGGTCAGAAACATATCGTTTCGGACGGCTCGCTTTTGCGCCGCGCGATTGCCACAGACCGTTTGGGTAGCTGTATTTTTTGGGGGCCTCCTGGGTGCGGGAAAACCACGCTTGCGAATATTATTGCCTTGCGTACAAACGGGGAGTTTATCAAGTTAAACGCCGTTAACGCGGGGGTTGCGGATGTAAAAAAGGCGGTGGAGCAAGCGCGTGATAACCTTAAAATGTTCAACAAGCGCACGTACTTGCTTTTGGACGAGTGCCACCGTTTCAATAAAACGCAGAGTGATTCTTTGTTGCCCGCAATTGAGCAAGGTACGATTATTTTTATCGGTTCAACGACGGAAAATCCGTATGCGTCGATGACGCCTGCTATCGTTTCCCGTTGCCGTGTGTTTGAGTTTAAACATTTGACCAACGAAGATATTATCGGCGCGTTAAAAGCGGCTTTGAAAAACCGTCATAAAGGGCTTGGGAAACGAAAAATTCAAGCGGAAGAAGAGGCATTAGAACATATTGCAAACATGGCTGCAGGGGATTTGCGTACGGCATATAATGCGTTGGAGCTTGC
>JAZTWL010000011.1:0-1415 GCA_045635845.1 Candidatus Scatosoma sp.
GTGAAAGCGGTGCTCACCGCAGGGCATACGACGGGTAGCTGCTCCTACCTTTTCACAGCAAAGGACGGAAGTAAGGCGTTGTTTACGGGGGATACGCTCTTTGCGGGGAGTATCGGCCGCACCGATTTCCCGACGGGGGATATGTCGCGCATGCGGGATAGCTTGCGCAAGCTTTGTGCAATGGACGGCGATTTGGCTGTTTATCCCGGGCACAACGACGAAACGACGATTGATAGAGAAAGACGGACGAATCCGTTTATTTTGGATTTATAATAGGACGGCTTATGTTCACAACCGATTGCAAATTTTTAGAAAACGAGCTTTTGGACGTCGCGCGGTTATTCAAGCGCAGACCGGAAAGTATTACGCACTCTTTTACTTTTGAAGGGGGCGTTTTTTCTAATAGTTTCGTAATCGACGGCGTACAATATTCCTATGAAGATAGGGGGCAGGTATGCGACGAACTTGAATTTAAGCGTTTGGAACGCCGTTTTGCCAAGCTCCGTCTTTACGGGATTTTAAGCGAATTATACGGCGAAAAAATGCCGTGGGGCGCGCTCACGGGCATTCGTCCCACCAAGCTCGCCTATTCGGAAATCGAGAAGGAAAGATCCTTTGAAGAGCTCTTCCGTTTAATGGGCGTAAAAGAGGAAAATATCAAGCTCGTTGCCGACATTTTGAACGCGCAGCAAGGCATTTACGAGAAGAAGGACGGAAACACCGATCTTTTCGTTTCCATTCCCTTTTGCCCGACGAAGTGCGCGTATTGTTCCTTTATCACTGCGCCGATCGATAAGACGAAGCATTTCTTGCCCGCGTATTTGGATTGTTTGGATAAGGAATTGCAAGCGGCGAAAGAGAGCGTGGGGCATTTGCGAAGCGTCTATATCGGCGGGGGTACTCCCTTTGCGTTGGATGCGCCCGATTTGAAAAGGGTGCTCGATAGCGTAAATTCGATTTTCAAGGACTTGAATAAAAACGCCGAATATACGGTGGAAGCGGGGCGTCCCGACGTATTCACGGACGAAAAGCTCGCGCTTTTGAAGGACTACGGCGTGACGAGAATTTGCATTAATCCGCAAAGCTTTTCCAACGAAACGTTGCAAAAGATCGGCCGTCGGCATACGGCGGAAGATATTTACCGCGCTTTTGAAATGTGCGAGAAGTACGATTTTTCGATCAACGTGGATTTGATTGCGGGGCTCACGGACGAAAGCGTGGAAACCTTCGTGCAAAGCGTGCAAAAAGCGGTGGCAACGGGCGCGGATAATATCACGGTGCATTGCCTTTCCTTGAAGAGCGGGGCAAAGCTTAAGGAAGAAACGGAGTACCTTGAAAGCGATTTCATCTCGGACATGGTGTCTGCTTCCCGTCAAATTTTGGGCGAAAACGGGTACGTGCCCTATTATATGTAC
>JAZTWL010000012.1:0-15795 GCA_045635845.1 Candidatus Scatosoma sp.
CGCCGATTCGGTGCTATACTCGGGATTTTTTACGCGGGCGATCGTTTGACATTCCCCTTCCTTCTTTGCAATCATGCAGCAAAGCAAGTTGAGCTCGTCCGAGTTGGTGACGGCGATAAACAAATCCGCACTCTTAATGCCCGCCGAGCGCAACGTATTCGGCGTTGCACCGTTGCCGATCACGCCCATGACGTCAAAGCGATCCGTAATTTCGTGCACCTTCGTCGCCAACATATCGATTACGGTGACTTCGTTGCCGTCGTTATTCAATTTTTCTGCAAGGCTTTGACCTACTCTGCCGCAGCCAACGATAATTACTTTCATGTTTCTATCCTATTCCAAGCTTTCGCTTATTTTTTCTTTTTCGCTAATTTCTTCACGGACGTGTGGTGTTCTTCCCCCGAGAAAAGGCGGGCGATATTTTGGTGATGCGCCGCCCACGTGAGTACGTTGATTGCCAAAATTAACATATACGCCCACACCAGGTACGCGTTGAATACGTTTCCGTATCTTCTAAAGAAGATAACGAGCTGAATAATGCTCAAGCCCGAAACGCCCAAGAGCGAACCCAAAGAGCCCCATTCCGTATAGGCAATGAAAAATACCACGCCCACCAAAAGCACGAAGCAAATCAATGCCCACCAACCCCATTCGCAGGGCAAGCAAAACCAGAAAAGCCCGAGCGTAGACGCAATCCCCTTGCCGCCTTTGAAATGCATCGTTACGGGGAAAATGTGCCCGATAATCACGCAAAGACCGCAAAAATATCTCATCACGTCCACCACCTTCACGAACGAGCCTTCAAAGATGTAGTCCTTGTAGATGAAATAACTAATCATCGCCAAAAGACCACCCTTCACCGCGTCGCAAAGGAAGGTGATCAAGCCCACCTTTAAGCCGAATTCACGGCTCATATTCATCGTGCCGGGGTTTCCGCTACCGATTTTGGTGATATCACGCTTCTTGATTTTAGAAATCAAGAGCGCGAAATTGAAACAACCTACGAAATAGCAAACGATTGCGATTACGATAAATTGCCACCAGTTTTGAGAAAAATCAAATGTTTTCATAATCTTTTCCTTATCATTCTTTTGCTTTAGCAAAAAGTGAAAGCTTATTCTTCGTCCTTCTTCTCTCTCACGACGATTTTAATGGGCGTACCCGTGAAATCGTACGCGCGGCGAATTTGGTTTTCCAAATAACGTTGGTACGAGAAGTGAAGCAACCCTTCGTCGTTCACGTGCAAGACGAACAACGGCGGGCAAACACCCACTTGCGAAGAGAAGAATACGCGCATTCTTCTGCCCAAATAGGAGGGCGGTTCTTGCAATCTCACCGCGTCCGCAATCAAATCGTTCAATTCGCCCGTCGGTACGCGGAAGGAAGCGTTTGCGTACACTTCGTCCACCGCCGCAAGCATTTTTTCCACGCGTTGCCCCGTCTTTGCCGAAATGTAGATAGACTTGAAATAGTCCATGAATTTCAAATCTTCCTTGAGCTGTTCTTCAAAGCGGTTGACGGTGTGCGTATCCTTTTCCACCAAATCCCACTTATTCATAACGATAACGGACGGCTTCCCTTGTTCGTGCACGTAGCCGATAATCTTTACGTCTTGTTCGGTGAGCCCTTCCGAGCTATCCACCACGAGCAAACACACGTCGCTGCGGCGCACTGCGTCAAAGGCACGCATATTGCTATAATATTCCACGTCGTCGTCTACGTTTTTCTTCTTACGAATACCCGCCGTATCGATGATCGTGTACGCCTTGTCCCCACGATAGAAAAGGGTGTCGATCGCGTCGCGCGTCGTGCCAGCCATGGGCGTGACAATGCTTCTTTCGTGGCCGAGAATCTTATTCACCAAGCTCGATTTACCCGCGTTCGGTTTGCCGACAACGGCAATTTTGAGCGAAGGCACGGGCTCTTGCGTGGTGTCGGGGAAGTGCAAAATCGCTTCATCGAGTACGTCGCCGATCCCCTTGGAATGTTCCGCGGAAATTGCAAACGGCTCGCCCAACCCAAGCGAATAGAATTCGAAAATCTTCTCGGGCGAATAATCGTCGATCTTGTTTACGACGAGAATAACCGGCTTTTTGCTACGGCGCAAAATGTCCGCCACGTCGTAATCGGAAGGGTGCAACCCATCGCGCCCGTCCGTAAAGAACAAGATAACGTCCGCCGTATCGATTGCAACGTCCGCTTGTTTTGCGATTTCCTTCCACATGATATCTTCCGATTTTAATTCGATACCGCCCGTATCCACCATCGTGAAATGACGATCGCGCCACGTTGCGTCCGTGTACAATCTATCACGCGTGACACCAGGTCTATCTTCCGTAATCGAAATTTTTCTACCTGCTACTTTGTTAAAAAAGGTACTTTTCCCTACGTTGGGTCTGCCGACCAAGGCAATCAAAGGATTTGCCATTATTTATCACCTCCGTCCTTTGCTAATATCTCGATCAAGCCATAACCGCCGTCACGGTTGATTTGGATATTCTCAAAGCGTAATTTTTTCTTCAATTCTTGCAACGTCATTCCGCAAAGGAATACGTCTTCAAACTCTTTTAGTACGTTCCCGGCAAGCACGATTTCGTCGAATTCGCCGCCGCCGTTTCGATAGTTTTCTATCGCGCGGAGAATGTCCTCCCCCGTCAAAAGCCCCGTGCACGTGACGGTGTGCCCGAAATAATCGTTTTCCACCGCAAGCACGTCCGCCTGCAAATTTTTTATTGCCAAATTGCAGCGATCAAGCAATTCCCGATTGATTTGTTCCGCACTCACGCCGCTGATAACCAAACTCTTTTTCGGCGTTTTCAACGCGTACACGCCCCCGTCGTTTGCGGTAAGCTCCGCCAAAGCCGTATTCGCTTCCGCCAAGAATTTCGCCGTCATGCCGATTCCGTTTTCGATTTGCTCGAAATCGCCATAGAAGCTCGCATCCTTGAATTTTCTGCCCGATTTCACGAAATATTCGTCGGCGGGGAGCAAGAAATTCACGCCGAATTCCTTATTCAATTCGTCCACGAGATCCAAAAGCTTCGCGCTATATTCCCCGTCCACGTCCGCAATCGGGTGCAAGCCTTCGCGGTACTTCGTGATCCCCGTCGGCACGCACGCAATATCTTCCACGTACGGATAGTATTTGAAAAGCTCTCTCGCCGTATAAGCAAGCTCTTCGCCATCGTTTTCGTAAGGTACAAGCACCGCTTGACAATGCAAGTGAATCCCCCCTTTCACGAGCCGATTGATTTGATCGACGATCTTGCCTGCAAAACGGTTTCGCAAAAGTTTTACGCGAAGGTCGGGGTTCATCGTATGCACGGAAACGTACAAGGGAGAAAGCTTCAAGCGGATAATCCGTTCCAAACCTTCGTCGGAAAGGTTAGTGAGCGTGACGAAATTCCCGCAAGAAAAGCTCATGCCGTAATCGTCGTCCTTGACGTACAAACTCTCACGCATGCCCTTTGGCATTTGATCGACGAAACAGAACACGCACCGATTATGACAAGTGCGAATGGTGGAATTTTTCTCAAATTCCAAGCCCAAATCTTCTCCTTCGTCCTTTTCGATTTCCACGGTCACTTCCCCTTCGCCGCGCTTATCCCGCACCGTCATGGAAAAACCGTCCGTCTCGCAATAATATAAATAATCGAGCTCGTCTTCGCAAGGATACCCGTCGAATGCGACGATTTCGTCCCCGACTTCCAAGCCGAGTTCTTTTGCGATACTATTCCGTTTTACCTTCGTAATCTTCAACATATCGTCGCCGCTACGCTCCTTGTTCCTATTCCAAAATACTCGCAAAAACGGCTTTATCCACCGCGTATTGCTTGCAAAGTTTCGTTAAAATTTCCGCAAATTCTTTGGGCAACGGCGCATAAAACGCCATTTTTTCGCCCTTGCTCGGGTGGGTCAATTCCAGCCTTTGCGCGTGCAAGAGCTGTCCGTCCCCCTTGAGCTTTTGTTTTTTATAGCCGTACACGGGATCGCACGCAATCGGGTGCCCCAAGTGCTTGGCGTGTACGCGGATTTGGTGCGTGCGCCCCGTTTGCAAATCGAATTTGCAAAGGGTGAAATCACTGCCAAAGCGCGCGATTACTTCGTAATCGGTGATCGCAATTTTTCCTTCGCCGTCCGGCAAAACCGCCATTTTCAAACGATCGGTGGGGTGTCTACCGATGTCCGTCACCACCCGTCCGCTGTCCGTTTTCAAATTCCCTTCCAAAAGTGCGTAATAGGTGCGTTTGCACGTCTTTTGCGCAATTTGGCTTGCAAGGGAAACGTGCGCTTTGTCGTTTTTCGCCACGACCAAAAGCCCCGTCGTATCCTTATCGATGCGGTGCACGATCCCCGGGCGCAACACCCCGCCGATCCCGCTCAAGCTTTCGAGCGCGTACAAAAGGGCGTTTACAAGCGTACCGCTTTCGTTGCCGTTGCCGACGTGTACCGTCATGCCGCGGGGTTTGTTCACCACCGCGAAATCACTATCTTCGTAAACGATATCAATGGGGATATTTTCGGGCTGCAGGGAATATTCCGCCACGTCGGGCACTTCCAGCACCACTTCGTCCCCGATTTTTATATCCGCCCCCGCCTTCGTCGTCACTTTTCCGCGCACGGAAACACACCCGTCTTCAATCAACTTTTTTAAGCGAGAACGGGTGAACTCGTCCGTTTGTTCACTCAAAAACAGATCGAGCCGTTTGCAATTTTCTTCCGCAACGAAGAGCCGTTTATCCATTGTTTTTCGTCTTCTTTTCCTTTCTTTCCGCTTTTGCCGCTTTTGCCTTTTCCGTTTCTTCTTCGTGGGCTTTTGCCATAGCTTTATATTTCCCTACGGGAAATACGGCGTCACGATCGAAGAAGAGCAACGCGAGAATGAGTACGCCCGCACCGAAGGTGATCCAAAAATCCGCCACGTTGCACACAGCGGAAAAACCGATAAACGAGAAGGTCAAATCCACCATATCGCGCACGCCGTCGCGGAAAGCGCCTTGATAGCTATTCGGATCCCAAACTTGATAATAAAGTCTATCAATCAAATTCCCGATACCGCCCGCGATAACCAAAACGAGCGCCACGCGCAAGAATTTGCGGCGGCTGTCCAAGCGGAAAAATACGATCGAGAACAGGAGCATAAGCACGCCCGTACCGATAAGCACGGACAGCTTCACCGCCATAGACGCCCCCGAGCCTATCCCGAAGGAAATGCCGCGGTTATAGACCATACGAAGCACCGCCACGCCGGGAATAATGGTGATTTCTTCGCGCGCGTTGGGCATTGCAAAATAGACGTCCGCAATTAGCTTCGTCACCAAATCTATCACAATCAATACGAAGAAAAAGAAGACACCCCAAGCATTCGCCGCGTTTTTCTTCTTTTTCGCTAACAACGTATCACTCATTTCTTACTTTCCTTTTTCGCCTTTTTGCGAATACCGTCAATCATGCCGAATTTCAAATCGTGCAATTTTCTCGATAAGTCCACTTTATAGAGTTGGGGAACGTCCAAACGCAAGTATTCTTCCCAAAACTTCGAAAGCTCTGCTTTCGAATATGCTTGAATATCCATAAGCTTCGGGAATTCATAAACGAGCTTACCCGCCTTCACGATTTGTTCTTGCAAGGGTACTGCGTGGAAATTTTCCACTTCGTAATCCTTCCACGTTTCAATCGGGTGGAAGAGCGTAAGCGGTTTGCTTTCGTCCACCGTTTCGTCTTTGAGCGTAATCAAATCGGCAATCGCCATACCGTTTTCCTTATCGTACAAACGATAAAGACTCTTAAACGCAGGGTTGGTGATCTTCGCCGTGTTGTCCGAAAGCTTAATCTTCGGCGTCATCGTGCCGTCCTTTTCAATCACCGCCGCGAGCTTATAAACGCCACCGAGCGCGGGCAAATCTTCCGACGTAATCAAACGCGTGCCAACGCCCCACGAGCCGATCTTCGCACCTTGTTGAATCAAGGAATTGATCGAACGCTCGTCCAAATCCCCCGAAACGCACACGATCGCGTTTTCAAAACCCGCTTCGTCCAGCATCTTTCTCGCCTTCTTGGAAAGGTACGCCAAGTCGCCGCTGTCCAAGCGCACGCCCTTGGGCTCGTGTCCCTTTTCGCGGAGCTCCTTGAACACCTTAATGGCGTTGGGCATACCGCTACGAAGGGTATCGTAGGTATCCACCAAAAGCATACAGCTATCGGGGTACGCGTCCGCGTACGCGCGGAAAGCTTCGTATTCGCTCGGATAATCCATAATCCAACTGTGCGCCATCGTGCCCGCTACGGGAATATCAAACATTTGCCCTGCAATCACGTTCGACGTACAAGCGCAACCGCCGATTACCGCCGCGCGTGCGCCGTAAATACCCGCGTCGGGAGCTTGCGCTCTGCGCAAGCCGAATTCCATCACCACGCCTTGCCCCGCCGTCGCACGGCAGATCTTGGACGATTTCGTCGCAATCAAGGTTTGGTGATTGATGATATTCAAAAGCGCCGTTTCCGCAAACTGCGCTTGAATCAAGGGCGCTTTCACCGTCAAAATCGGCTCACCGGGGAATACGGGCGTGCCTTCCTTGACGGCGTACACGTCCCCCGTGAATTTCATGTTCTTCAAGTACTCCAAGAAATCTTCGCCAAAAAGCTTTAACGAGCGCAAGTAGGCAATATCTTCGTCGTCGAAACGCCAATTCAAAAGATAATCCATTGCTTGTTCCAAGCCCGCCGCAAGCGAATAGGTAATTAGCGAATTTTTACGGAAGAAAAGATCGAAAACAACTTCTTCTTCATGCTTATCGTGACGGTAAAAACCGTACCCCATCGTCAATTGATATAAGTCGGTCAACAACGTGAGATTTCTCATTCTTCCACCCCCGTTTTTTCATCTTCCTTCGCAAGCTCCGCTTTGCGCTTTTTCATCAAATATTCGGTCAAGAAATATACGCCGACGCCCGCAAAAACCATCACAAGTCCCCAAAATTGAGAAGGGGGCATACCGAAGAATTTGCCGCGCGCATCGTCGCGCATAAACTCGATCAAGAAACGGAAAAGCCCGTAGCCGGATAAATAAATGCTCAAATTGTGCTTAAAATCCTTCTTCATCGTCAAGATAAAGCAGATTGCAAAGAGCGCGAAAAGGAAAATCGCTTCAAAGAGCTGTACGGGAACGACCTTCGTTCTGCCGTATTCCGCCGTGTTCATGGTAATGCCGTACCAAGCGTTCGTCGGTTCGCCGTGACAGCAGCCCGCAAAAAGGCAACCGATTCTACCAAACGCGTGGCCGATAATAATGCACGCGGGGAGCGTGGAAACCACGTCGATCAAGCGCATGCTATAACGCTTTCTCATCAAGAAGTACACCGCCAAGAAACACGCGATACCGCCGATCAAACCGCCAAGGAAGGTGATGCCTTCCCCCACCTTGAAGCCCGCGTCGGGATTTTCGATATAATTATAAAAGCCTTGGAAAACCGCCGCCGCGCCAAAACCAACGGCAATCGAAATGATACCGTTATAGAAGATAAAATCAATGAACTTCTCGTCGAAATTTTTCTTTTTTGCCGTGTAGAACAAAACGGCGAACGCCGCCAAAAGCCCCACACCGATCATCAAACCGTATAAGTGGAAAAATCCGAGTATTTCTTTATCATACATAGCTTTTTCTCTCCTTCGCGCGGGAAAAAGTAGCCCGTGCTTTTATTATTATAGCATAATAATAAAAAATCGTCAAGTAGAACTCGACGATTTTTTCACTAGTATTTTTGTTTAATTTAGTTCAATTTTTAAGGCTTTCACCCTTCCCAAAAGGGGGACGGCGATAAAAAGTAGTGCGTAGTTGGCAAGGCTATTCCAAATTTGCCCTTGCACGAAAAGGCGTGTGGTTAGATAAGTTTTATAGCTCACCTTGGAATAGAGCCACCAAAACGCCGTCGTATTGATTGCCACCGTACAAATAAAGAAGGTCAGCACGCACACGAGCGCAAGCTTTACGTACAAAAACCACGGTTTTTTGCTGTGAAGCCCCATGATAATCAACCCCGCGAAAAAGGCGGTCAAGCCCATGGAAATCCCCACCCACGGCATATACGCAAACCCGCCGGAATTATATAAAAATCCCGCCAAGTCCCCTAAAAAACATGCCGCAAAGCCGAAAATCGGCCCGATAATCAAGCCGCACAAAGCGGAAACGAAAATCGTGAGCGAAAACTGCGTATCGGCAAGCTTGAACTCAAAAAACATATTCGCCACGACGACGAACGCCGTAAGCACTGCAATATACGCGATTTTGTGCGCCTTATTCTTTCCTGCAAGCGTCGGAGAAAAGCACAAACGTTCCCAAATCGACAAGCCCTTCTTTTGCATAATAAAAACCTCCTATCAAAGAAGGTCCGCAAAGCTGTGGGGAACGCATACCTTCGTCTTTCAACGCGCACACGGTCGCCCCATTTTGTAGCGGACGCGCCTTGACACCGCAGAAATTTCCCTTTCTTTCGTCCACCGACAACGTCCCGTTCGGCGGCACTTAACGCGTCAAAGCTACTCTTACTTTTCCTTCATTATAGCGCATACGCGCGCGAAAAGCAAGCATTTGCGGGAATATTTTTCTAAAAACCCCACAAAATATCCGTATGGGATTGATTTTTATTCGCACCGCCATCATTTTCATTACCCTTTTCGTCGTCATGCGGCTTATGGGCAAACGGCAAATCGGGGAAATGCAGCCTTACGAGCTCGTGATTACGCTCATCATTTCCGAGTTGGCTTGTATTCCCATGAGTGACGTTTCCATTCCCCTTTTGTACGGCGTTGTTTCCATACTCACCGTCTATCTTTTGCACCAAATCGTCTGCCTTATCGATTTGAAATGGAAGGCGTCCAAAACGATTTTAAGCGGCACGCCGAGCATTGTTTTGAACAAAAACGGCATCGACGATCGGGAACTTAAAAAGAACAATTTGGACGTTTCCGATTTGATTGCAAGCCTGCGCATTGAAGGGTATTTCGCTCTCGACGGCATCGAATACGCACTTTACGAATCGGAAGGCACGTTTTCCGCCCTTCCCAAGCAAGACTATGAAAAGTTGCAAACTTCCCTACCCATCGTGATTATCACGAACGGGCAATTCGATAAGAAAAATCTCAAACGCACGGGCAAGGACGAAGGGTACTTTTTGGACGTTTTACGGGGGCAGGGTTGCGATGAATTGAAAAAAGCACTCGTAATGACGGTGGACGGGGACGGCAAAGTCTATTTCCAACAAGCAGGTCAATCCTACAAAATTTTCCACCTTGGTTGGAAGGAACGCTTATGGTAAAAAGGAGCAAATATGATACGCACGTTGATTAGTATTCTCGTCACCTTGCTGATTATTGCGGGGTTGACGTTTGCAGAAATTCATTACGTAAAAACTACCTTTTCCGAGTTCACTTCGCGCTTGCAAGTGCTTATGGACAAAGCCTTCGCGCACACCGCGACGGCAGACGACGGCGACGCCGTGCGCGAATTTTGGGAAAATAAGAAAAATACCCTTTATGTTTGGCTTCCCCACACCATTTTGCACGAAATCGACTTTCAATTAGACGAAGCGATCGGCAATCTCTACGTCAAGGATTTCGATAGCGCCATTTCCAAAATCGAAGTGGTGATTTGCTTGAGTGAAGACATTCCGCAATCCTATTCGATCGGTCTAGAGAACATTTTTTAATAAAAAAAGAGCGCTCATCTCGTACATGGGCGCTCCATTTTTATTTAATTGTCTATTTTTACGCCAAACCGTAATCACGGATAATGCGCACGTTCGCTTCAAAAATATTCCGCAAGAAATGCTTCACCGTCGCATTCGTCGCAAGGTCGGGCGTATCCCCTTCGTTGCTTTGGAACATTGCCACCATACCGTCGAAGTTCTTATAAATGATTTGCGCGTCTTCGTCGATTGCGACGTATTCTTCCGCATCCGAGCCGTTTTGGATTGAGTACATTTCTTCAATCGCATCGTTAAGGGGTGCGAGATAACGGGTGTTTCCCGTCTTCAACATTTCCGCCGCCGCGTGATTCACGTTCGCCAAAAGTTGAATAAAGCGTTGCAATTTTTCGTTTCCAACCAAATCAACTGCCATTAAAGTTCCACTCCGTTCAATTTCAAAAGCTCTCTTGCCGATTCCACGCTGTCCACACCCGTCTTATTCTTGATGGGCGCGAATTCCTTTTCACGTGCCACTTCGTAGGGCAATACGCTGCCCATGAGTTTCACCAAGTCCACCGCAAGCGTTTCGAATTTTCTGCCGTTTTCCTTTTCGGGTTTTCTCGTCACACCGTCTTCGCAAAGACATTCAATCTTCTTCTCTACGATATGTACGGGAATTTTCTTATCTACGATTTCTTCCAACTTTGCAAGATTGAAAAGGTAGTTCATGATTACGCCGTAGCTATAAACGAGATCGCCGTTTTCATCGCGTTCATTCGCCATTTCGTCCGTGAGTTCGTAATATTCGATAATGTCGGGCTGATCGCCGTCCATACACAAAACGCCCACTTTTTCGTAAGGGAAGGTCTTGAAAATCGCCTTTGCGCCGCAATTTACTTTGCTATCAATCGTCGCGCCGACGAATACGGGATCGGCAATGCGTTGCAAAACGTTATCTACTGCGTAGATATTCAACCATTCCACGCCGCGCTTATGCAAATCTTCGCAAAGGCCTGCTCTTTGCAAGGATGCAAACCAACCGCCGTTGCCGTTGGGGGAAAGAGCGGGCATATCCTTCGTTTCCAAAATGATTTTGCCGTCGAAATCTACCGCGGGTGCCATGTCTTGCTTGAAGAATTTCACTTCCGATTCGGGATAGCCAAAATAACCGTGTTCCTTCCAAAAGCTCGTCGTTTGCTCGTGGTTTTTATCGCTCGTCATGATGTACAAGGGCACGATTGCGCCGCACTTTTCGTTCACTTCTTGCAAGTTGCGCATCTGTTGCTCGAAAATATACAAAGGCTTCGTGATACCGATATCGTACGCCCCTTTCGGGCCGTCCACGCCAAGGCGAGTACCCATGCCGCCCGCAAGCAACACAGCCGCCACCTTACCTTCTTGAATCGCCTTCACGCCGAGTGCTTCAAATTCCGCCTTCTTTGCTTCAATTGCGGAAAGACGAAGCCCTGCAATCGGCTTAATATCGCGATCCTTACCACTCAAATCTACGGGATTTGCGAGCGCGTCTTCAAAATCCCAATTCATATTCTCAATCGCGTTGAGAAGGTTCACCTTCTCACTTTCGCTCAATTCGTCGTAGTACTTCAAAAGTTGCGTTTGCCCTTTTTGTTCAAGAAGGGCTTTTGCTTGTTCAAAATTCATAAAAAACACTCCTTTTTTCCTTTCCTATATTGTAGCAAAATTTCTCGCGCTTTGCAAGGGTTTTTCTAAAAAATCCCGTCAAATTCTTTCTTATTTTTGGGGAATTCTTTCACTTGCGCGCACCGTGAAATTTTTCCACGAGCGCTTGTGCACGTGCGCATATTCCCAAAAGGACAAAAAAAAGAGCTTATCGCAAGCCCTTTTTGATTATTCGAAACACCTTCAATAGCGGCAAAAATAGGAAACCCACCGTCACGCCCGTGCAACCGATATGCGGAAACATAAACGCGAACGACGCAACGAAATACGCCTTCGTGGCCGCCCAATCATACCCCAACCAAAGCGGGGTGATTAGATTGTCTAGCATAGAAAAAATCGCCGTACAAACGCACGCCACGAGCAGCACCCACCAAAGGTTTTGCATCGGGCGTTTCACAGCCCGTCCAAGCAACCCGAAAACGAGCGCAAGGAAATTAAAATAGAGCAAGTACAGCACCAAAACGGACGGAAAAAAGCCGAAAATAAACTGTCGCAAAAGGGAACACGCCGTTGCTGCAACGAGCCCCCTACAAACGCCGAACGAGAAGGCGTAGGAAACGAACAACAGCGTGACGATTTCCACCCCGGGAATCATGGCAAAACCAAGCTGCGCGGCAATCAAGAGCGCGACGAAAACGGCGATATACGCCGTTTCTTTACTCGTCCGCACCGCCGCTTTTCTTATCGATTTGCCCGTGTTTTTCCCGTTCATCTCGTACCTGTATGCCCCATTTTAGAATTCTTGATATACCCAAACGTAGATTTCGCCCGCCTTCACAAGCAAGCTTTCCGCGCCGTAATTTGCACTGCCAAGGATTTGCCCTTCGTAGTCATATTCGCCCCAAGCGGTGCTCGAATTTTCCGCATCCGACGTATAGAGCATCCAACAAGGATCATAATCGATATCGTTTTCCGTGCCGTTAATTTCCACGATCATGCCATCCTTCACCTTATACGAAAGCTCGCCCGCCGCTTCCATTTCTTCCATGACAGCCAAAAGCGTTTTTCCTTCCGCGCTTTCGTCTGCAACAATCACAACGGGCTCTACCCCATCCGCGCTCTTGCCGCACGAATAGAAAAAGAGAGCCGCAAAAACCGCCGTCGCCGTCAGCAGTACGCCTACAAAAAAATTACTCAAACGTTTCATATTTTCCACGCTCCTTAAAAAGATTTCCCGAAAGCAATTTCTTGCTTTCGGGAAAAGAATCGTGCGCAAAAGAACCGCTTGCAACGCAAACAGTTATAAACGCCTTTCCGCCCGTCCGCAGAAAATCGCTTCTCTAAAACGCGCGGCAGGTCTCCCGGCTTACAACGCCCTTATACGCGTTCAACGCGTACATGCCCCCTTCCTTCCCACGATTTTGCAGTGAAAAAGGGCGGACGTTCTTACGGTTGCGGCGGCAGCGGAGCAATTCGGCAAAGCGCCGATTTCTCTCTTCCCTATTAAACTTTATCCGCAAATAAAGTACCGTACGTTCGTATTCGATTGTCTATATGATAACACAGCGCAAAGAAATTGTCAAGCAAAAAAAAGAGAACGCCTTTTGAACGCTCTCTTTTATCTTGTCTTATTTCAAAGCCTCGAAAAGCTCCGTTCTCGTTTTGGTGGAAACCCAACCGCAAGCCACGCCCCCCGGTCCGACGTGCGAACCGATTACGGGCCCCATAATCGTCACCAACGGCTTTACGCCCGTCTTGGCTTCTACGAGCGCCGCCAATTCCAAAGCACCCTTTTCGTTGTTCGTATGCACGACAACCGCAATCCCGTTTTCGTCCATCGGCGCAAGGCCCATATGATCGATTACGCGCGCGAACGCCTTTTTCATACCCTTGCACTTTTCTTGCACCTTCAACTTGCCTTCCGCGTCGAATGCGAGCATGGGCTTGATATTGAGCATCGAGCCAAACACCGCCGCAGCCGCCGAAACTCTGCCCCCCTTCTTCAAATAGAAGAGATCGTTGGGGAAAACGCAATGCTGAATGCGGTGACGCACTTCCATCAAATATTCGTACGTTTCCTTCGCCGTCATACCCTTATCACGGCAGTCCGCCGCCAACGACACCAAGATACCCTGCCCGATCGTTGCCGTCAAGGGATCGAGTGCGTACACGGTGAAATCGGGATATTTTTCCTTCATATCCTTCGCCGCTTGTTCGGTGATCGTGATCGTATTTGCAAGGCCCGAAGAAATCATAAAGTGCACCACTTCTTTCACGCCTGCTTCCGCCATTTTGGTGAAGTGCTCCATGTGCGCTTCGTAATTCAATTTCGCCGTGCGGGGCAAGTAGCCCGCCGAAACCTTTTCGTAGAATTCTACGTATTGTTCTTCCTTTTCGAAATTATCGAAATATTCTTCGATTTCCCCGCCCTTTTCCATCGTGAAAGTCAAGGGAACAAACCAAATATTTCTCTCTTCGACGTACGCTTTTTTCAAATCGCAAGTGGAATCCGTCGATACGTCAAACAACGCCATTTTTTTCTCTCCTTTTTTCTCTATCGTACGCTTATATTATATCACACTTAATAAAGTGTGTCAACGCTTTTTAAGAAACTTGTCACACCTTTTTATGACAATAACGAAAAAGTCTTTTGAAAGGCGGAAAAATAATTCCGTTTTTTTCATTCAAAGGCTTGAAAAAAGAAGAAAAAAACGCTATAATATTAGTATGTGTTTTCCCTACGGGAATTCGCCTTGAAAAACAAATTATTTTATAGGTAGGAATATTCAATGGACGTAAAGAAAACCACCATCAACGCAATTCGTATCTTGTCGGCGGAAGCGATCGACAAAGCAAAATCCGGCCACCCCGGTTTGCCCATGGGTTGCGCACCGATTGCGTACACGTTATTTCAAAACTTTTTGAAATTCAACCCCACCGATTTGCAATGGGATAACCGCGACCGTTTCGTGCTTTCCGCAGGTCACGGCTCTATGCTCAACTATACGTTGTTCTATTTGTACGGCATGGGTCTTACGAAGGAAGATTTGATGAGCTTCCGTCAATTCGGCTCGAAAACCCCCGGCCACCCCGAATACGGTCATACGCCCGGCATTGAAACGACGACGGGCCCGCTCGGTCAAGGGATTGCAAACGCCGTTGGTATGGCGGTTGCAGAAGCACACCTTGCGGCAAAATTCAATACGCCCGATTTCAAGGTGGTAGATCACTACACCTACGCCATTTGCGGCGACGGTTGTTTGGAAGAAGGGATTGCCTATGAAGCTTGCTCGTTCGCGGGTACGCATAAGCTTGGCAAACTCATTCTTTTCTACGACGATAACGAAATCACGATCGAAGGGGATACGGACGTCACCTTCAAAGAATACGTAGGCGCGCGTTTTGCAGCGCAACATTGGCAAGTGCAACACGTAGACCTTACGCAAAAGGACGACGTGGACGCGCTCTCCGAAGCAATCGCAAAAGCGAAAGCGGATACGGAAAAGCCTTCCATCATCATTTGCCACACCCGTATCGGCAAGGGCTCGCCCTTGGAAGGCACGGCAAAATGCCACGGCTCTCCCCTTGGCGCGGAAAACCTTGCAAAAACCAAAGAAAAACTCGGTTGGGAATCCGCTCCCTTCGAATGCCCCGAAGAAGTGTTTAATCACTGCGCGCAAGCGGCAATTGCGGGCGCAAAGGCGCAAGACGAATGGAAAGAGCTCTTCAAGGCCTACGAAGAAGCTTATCCCGAATTAGCGGCGGAATATAAGAAGGCTATGGCGGGCGAACTGCCCAACTTCGACGAAATTGAAGGCCTTTACGATTTCGAAAAGCCGATGGCAACCCGTCAAACGTCGGCGAAGGTACTCAACGTACTCGCGCCCCACGTCCCCCAACTCATGGGCGGCTCGGCGGACCTTGCTCCTTCCAACCTTTCGGACATGAAGGACACGGCGGAAAATCAATACGGCTATTTCACGCCCGATAATTTCGCAGGCAGAAATATGCACTTCGGTATTCGCGAACACGCGATGGCGGCGATTGCGAACGGTATGCAGCTCCACGGCGGTTTGATGGCGTACTGCTCCACCTTCTTCGTATTCTCCGATTACTGCAAACCCGCTATGAGACTTTCGGCGCTTATGAAAACGCCTGTCACCTATATCATGACGCACGATTCGATCGGCGTTGGCGAAGACGGCCCCACCCATCAACCTGTAGAACAAATGATTATGCTTCGTTCCGTTCCCGGCTTGAAAGTTTACCGTCCCGCAGACGGTAAGGAAACGGCGGCGGCTTGGGTTTCCGCATTAAGCGGCAACGAACCCACCGTACTCGTGCTCACCCGTCAAAACTTGCCTCAATACGAAAACAGCGGCAAGATCGCTTTGAAGGGCGGCTACGTTTTGGAAGACTGCGAAGGCACGCCCGACGTACTCTTGATGGGTACGGGTTCGGAAGTAGAGCT
>JAZTWL010000013.1:0-2244 GCA_045635845.1 Candidatus Scatosoma sp.
TTCGCGTGGTTGGTACGCCGATGGATGCGAAAGAGGTTGTAAAGAAATATAAGATCCAAGAAATTTTCATTGCCGTTTCTACGAAAAAAGCGGAAACTACGCAAATTTTGCAATATTGCCGCGATTGTGGTTGCCCGATGCGTTTATTGCCCGAACTTTCGAAAATGACGCACGGCGAAATTAGCGTTTCACAGCTTCGCCCCGTTCAAATCGAAGATTTGCTCGGTCGTGAACAAGTGAGCGTGAATCTAAACGAAGTAATGGAATATATCGAAGGGAAGGTGGTGCTCGTCACGGGCGGTGGCGGTTCGATTGGTTCGGAGCTTTGCCGTCAAATTGCGATGCACAATCCTACGCAGCTTATCATTCTCGATATTTACGAAAACAATGCGTACGACATTGAACAAGAGTTGAAACGCCGCTATCCCGAATTGAATTTGCTCACCTTGATTGCAAGTGTGCGCGATAAAGTGAAAATGCGTGACGTATTCAATAAATACAGACCGCAAATCGTCTTCAATGCGGCGGCACATAAGCACGTGCCTTTGATGGAAACGAGCCCGAACGAAGCGGTGAAAAATAACGTTTTCGGTACGCTCAACGTAGCGCGTGCGGCGGATGAATTCGGCGTAGAAACCTTCGTGCAAATTTCCACCGATAAAGCGGTAAATCCCACGAATATCATGGGCGCAACCAAGCGTATTTGCGAAATGTTGATTCAAACGATTGGCCGCCATAGCAAGAACACGAAATTCGTAGCTGTGCGTTTCGGCAACGTACTCGGCTCGAACGGCTCGGTTATCCCGCTTTTCAAGCGTCAAATTGCGGAAGGTGGGCCTGTCACAATTACGCATAGAGATATTATCCGTTATTTCATGACGATTCCCGAAGCTGTTTCGCTTGTTTTGCAAGCGGGCGCTTACGCAAAGAGTGGACAAATCTTCGTTTTGGACATGGGAGAACCTGTCAAGATTTACGATTTGGCATATAATTTAATCAAGCTTTCCGGCTACGAACCGAACGTGGATATTGCAATTGAATGTACGGGCCTTCGTCCTGGCGAAAAGCTCTACGAAGAACGTTTAATGCAAGAAGAAGGCTTGCAAAAAACGGCAAACGGGCTTATCAATATTGCAAAACCGATTCCTTTCGACGAAACGACGTTTTGGGATTCGCTCGATAAGCTTTACGAAGCGGCGCATAGCGAAACGGATAGCATGAAGGAATGGGTAAAAGAGCTCGTTCCCACCTATACGATCGATAAGAGAGATAGCGTTGCGTTGCAATATATGAAAAACTTAAGCGCCGCCGAAAATACGGAAGAAAAAGCGGAAAATCAATAAAGGAAACTTATGCTTACTCAAGAAAATTATGCACAATACGTAAAAATACTCAAAGAAGAGCTCGTTCCCGCAATGGGTTGCACCGAGCCGATTTCCATTGCCTATGCTACGGCAAAAGCGCGCGCGGTACTTGGTGAAACGCCGCTTTCCGCAAAGGTTGCGGTGAGTGGGAATATCGTGAAAAACGCCAAGAGTGTCACCGTGCCTCATACGGGCGGTATGCGCGGGATTAAATCGGCGTTTGCAGCGGGGCTTGTTGCCGGCGACGCGGATGCGGAGCTTGAAGTAATCGCGCACGTTTCCGATGCTCAAATTGAAGAAATCCGCAAGGTGAAGGACGAATTTGACGTGGAAGTGACCACGCCCGAAGATGCTCGCGTTTTCGATATCGGAATCACGCTCTATTCCAAAAATCACGAATCTTACGTTCGTATCGTAGATACGCATACGAATATCGTTTCGGTGAAGCTCGACGGCAAAACGCTCTACGAAAATATGCCCAAGGACGAAGAAAAAGCGGATAGAAGCGGCTTGAGCGTGGAAAATATTCTCGCTTTTGCCGACACCGTAGAAATTGCGGACGTCGAAGAAGTTTTGCAGCGCCAAATCGACTATAATATGGCAATCGCGGAAAAGGGTTTGAAGGAAAATTACGGCGCAAACGTTGGCAAAGTGCTGTTGCGTACCTATCAACCGGATATCAAAATCACGGCAAGAGCCTACGCGGCGGCGGCAAGCGACGCGCGTATGAACGGCTGCGAATTGCCCGTAATCATCAATTCGGGGAGCGGCAACCAAGGCATCACGGCTTCCGTGCCCGTTATCGTCTATGCTCGCGGCTTACATATTTCCAAGGAAAAACTCTATCGCACTTTGTGCGTTTCCAACCTTATCACCATTC
>JAZTWL010000014.1:0-1368 GCA_045635845.1 Candidatus Scatosoma sp.
ACCACTTGAAGGTTGTGGCAAGACGCTACGCGTACGATCAAAACGACGTGGACGACGTACTCCAAAACGCCTACTTAAAAGCGTTCAAGTATGCGCGCTCTTTGGATGAAAGCAAGGACGGCTATAATTGGCTGTGCAAGATCGTCCAAAACGAGGCGTATTCCTACGAAAAGAATAATCCCACCTATCTATCCTTGGAAGAATATCCCCAGCCAGCCTATCAAAAGGACGTGCTTGATTGTCTATCGGAAAAGGACGAGCTCCGTCGGTACTTGGAATGCTATTCCGCGTTGGAGCGAGAGATGATTTATCTCCGCTGTTACGAGGGGTGTACGTACTTGGAAATTGCGCAAAAACTGCAAATGAAAAAATCCAACGTCCATAGACGGATCGCAAAAATTTTGAAGGAAATTTCAAAAGCTAAAAAAAGTGTGGATAAAAACGAAAAACGGCGGTAAATATATTACAAAAATAAAAAAGGTAAACACTGTGCGGAAGGGAAGAAATGTCGAAAGAAAATAAATTTCACAAGTTCATCGAAAAGCTTGATCAAGAAGAAAAGAATCGCGCTTGGGAAAAAATAACGGCGGAAGAAAGCGCGCCCGTGCGAAAACCCGTCAAGAGATTTGCTTGGCGCAAACTCGTTGCTGCGTGCGCCGCAGTGCTTTTGGTGGCGGCGGGTATTTTTACCGCGATGCGTTTCTTGCCGCAAGATAAGGCGAATACGGCGGATAACGGGGGTTCTTCGGAAACGCCCGAAACGAGTGAGGATCGCTATTGCGATTTGGGCTCGTACGACATGTTGGTGGCGGAAGAGACGTTCAAGGAAGCGGGGCTTTTGTACTTGGATTGGTATGATATCACCGATTATTGCGCTACGAGTATATTTCGGTTGAAAGAGAGTGGCGAAACGATTGGTTATTGCGAAGAAATGGTGGACGTGAATACGGGCTCTACGGTGCGTATTAGCGCGATTTTTAGCGGATATACGTTGGAAGATTTAGAGTTTTACGGTGACGGCCCGAATTCAAAAAGCGTTGGCGGTGTGGAAATTCATTGGGGGAACGTAATGGATTATTCCTATGCGAATTTTACGTACGGTGCGTATGAATATTTTGTCGCCGTGCACTATCCGATGGCAGAAGATAGCGTTTTAGATGTTATTGTCGAGTTGTTTGTTTAAAATTAAACGCCCATCGACGTAAGCACCTTTTAAGGGTAAACGCCGATGGGCGTTTTGCTTATTTTTAAGAGAGACATCTCTAATTTTGTATGCTGCTAAAATTTATCATAGTAAAAAATTGAATAATATAGATAAAGCGTGCCCCAAAGCTGAGAGCTTTGGGGCACGCTTTTATAAATTGGGGG
>JAZTWL010000015.1:0-6154 GCA_045635845.1 Candidatus Scatosoma sp.
TGTAAAGGGATTAGAAAAATCTGCAACAACGAAACCGTATTTTTTGATAAAATTAGCCATTACTATGCCAATATACCCCTTAAATAATCCTTGGTCTGCATAATTATCGTTTAATAAAATAATTGCATCCATTTCTTCGACTAATGTATTGTTCTGATATTTATTCATAATTTTTTCTCCTTAATAGCTATGTCCAGAATACGGAGTAACAAGGTCTATAGTGCCTTTTTGCCACAATTTACATGTTGTTCTATCCCATCTTGATTTGTTAAGGCGACATTGACATCTTGGATGCTGTGGATATTTCGGCATTTGCTTTACGATAAAATAACAACCGTTAAATTTATCGCAAGCGTCCTGCCAATCGTTTGGTTGTGCTATCCATTCAATCCAATCGTCTTCTTTTAGCGACAGAAAGTTTTTCAGTAACTTTTCCGCTATTTCGTTTAGCAACCCCATTATATCATACCCCCTAAAATAAAGCAAACAAACGAACCCACTCGGATTCGTTTGTTTTGCCGTATTATAACATAGACTTTTGATTTGTCAACAGGCTACTGCCAACTTTTTATTATTTTAGCATATTTTCTATAAAAAACAACCCCAATCGGAAAATAATTCGATTGGGGTTAAAAATGGTGGAGATGGTGAGAGTCCGCTTTTAGCAGCGCGCCCCGCTCGGCAATTATCAATTGCCGATTTTGCCTTTCCTTCTCACTCTTTTTCTATCCCGTACGGCAAAACGCTCGCTCCCGCTCGCGGCTCCCACCCTCGACTCTCACCATAACGTCCTGTATCTACAAAAGCAACCGCTCCCCCTTTAGGGAGAGCGGTTGCTTTGTTGGTGGAGATGGTGAGAGTCGAACTCACGTCTTACTCGGCTGCCAAAAGACTTTCTACATACTTATTTTATCTATTATTTCTTAATCCGTCAACGCGGGTAAACACGCTTTAACGAACGCAGAAGGCTAAATACTCTCGAAAAAACACCTTCCGATCTTTGCGAGAGTGTTTCGTCTAAATGACGCCGCGACCCTAACCGACGAATAAATTAGGCGCGACGATCGTTTTTATAAAAACGAGTTACGCTGCAAGAGCGTAGTTTGCATTTCTGTCTGCATTTAAATTTAGGTGGAACGTTTTATCGTAGCCGCTCCGTCTACGGTATGCTTATCTCCTCGCTCACCGGCAATCGAATCCGGTGCATCCCCATATTGAATTGTTACTTTATTATACACGTATTCTATATAAATGTAAACCGCTTTTCCACTTTTTTCTCGAATTTTTTCAAAAAATTTACGCGCGGAATCGAAATTCCGCGCGTATTTACCTATACCGTGTATGCGTTGAACGCTGTTTTTAGCTCAATACAAGGTCTCTTAAATAAATGGTGTTGCCCGACGCAATCAAGAAGGAAAATTCCGAGCACGCCGTCGATTTGTTCGTAATATCCGTGATGTCTACGGTGAGCGTTTGCCACGTATCCACTTGCAATCTCACTTCGTCCGAAGCCGCTGCTGCCCCTTCGCGGAAGGAAATATACCCCTTGTTGTTGCCGTCTAAAAATGCGCCGGGCATATTGTTAATACGGCCGTCGTCCGGTTTAATGCGGAGCGAGAAAGGACCTTGACCAGACACGCAGTTGTAGCCGCTCGGTACGTAAACGGTGAACGTAAACTTCGTCTTGCCCGTCAAAAGCGCCGTATTGATGTACACTTTGCCTTGCGAATTTGCCGTTGCCGCATAAGCGTTTACGTTTTCGTCAAATTTCACTGCTTCGAACGTCATTGCGCCGTCGCCATACAAATCCGTACCCTTTTGAATGCCGCCAACTACGGGCGCGGGTTCAGGTTTTTGGTTGCGCTTATTCGCTTCTTCGCCGCAAAGATAGATATACGGCTCGCTAATCGTACCGTCTTCAGTAAGGGGAATTACCGTACCGCCGATCATGGAAACGGAGCCAGCCGCCACTTGATAATCGCCCGTAATCGTGCCGTCTTTTGCGATGGAATTGAAACGATCGTATTCACTCGATTTTTGACCGAATTGGAAACGAACGCCGTCGTATACGACGCTTGCGCTGTTACAGTGTTCGTGGCCTACGAAGATCGAATCGGTGCCAAGCGCCTTCATGCCCTTATATACCGCGCCGTTTTGATCCCAAGGGCCTTTCATTTGTCTACCGATATAGCCGAAGTCGGTTTCCGCCGCGTCGTCAATCCAATCGATATTGATATCTTGGTACTTGTTCGCTTGGTTAAAGCCATATTTTTGATATGCTTGCCCGAAAATGTTTTGTTGGATATGATATGCAAACGAAATCTTCGTATCGGGGGAAGCCTTGTGGAGTTCCGTAATTTCGTTCGTGTACCAATCGATTTGGTCTTGCTTAAAGCCTACGAAGCTATTGTAAGTATGCCCGTTCGCCAAGCTTTCCGCGCTCGCATTGCCGCAACCGTTCGAATCCAAGAGATAGAACGCACGCGTAACTACGCCGTTTTGCGCGATACCAACGGAATAGTTGCCGTTGCCCGACAAGGTCTTTTGTTCGAAATAGCAATATTGCGCCTTTTCGAATTGTTCGCATTGCCAATCTACGCCCATCTTACTTTCGTTATCGTGGTTACCGAATACGGGAGACCAAGGGATTTGGAAGGATTCCATGAAGTTGATAAACTTCAACAATGCCGAGCCGTTATCGTCGAATTCGCCGTAGATAACGTCGCCCGTGATGATGATGAAATCGGGATTCGTTGCGTTGATCGTTTCACGAATATATTTATAGCAACGATCTTCCATCTTGTCCGTAGCCCACCAATCGTAATATACGCCGTCGCGACCGGGGCGGGTTTGCCCTGCGTCGATGATTTGCGTATCCGAAAGCTGCAATACGACGGGCGTCTTATTTGCGGGCACTTCTACGATGAAATCGGGGATCGTATAAGGCGCAGCCAAAATCAAATCCGCTTCGTCAAGCTTCTTGGTGCCGGCTTCGTCTTCGTAGCAATTGTTGCACTTGCCGCAGCTCCAATGTTCTGCCATGCCCGTTTCGTAGCCAAGGCCGTAATTTGCCGCGTGATAGGAAATTTCGTGGGGAAGCGTGGGCAAGAACACCGTTGCTTTATCCATAACGATCGTGCATGCTTCGTCTTCATAGTACTTATTGCACATATCGCAGTGATAGTGCTCAACGTTGCCTTCTTCGCCGCAGCTTGCCGCTTTCGCCGCATTATATACGCCTTCGTGCGGCACTTGCGGCACCTTGATTTCGTCGCGGCTTACAAGCGTCGTACCAGCTTCGTCCAAATAGTAGTTTTTGCAGGTGTTGCAAACCCAGCATTCTACGTTGCCCGCATAGGTACACGTTGCTTCCAACGCGCGAATCTTCGTCATTTTATGTACGTGCGACGGATCTACGTTACCGCCCTCGCTCGTCGTACCTTCACTCGTACCCGCGTTTTCACTCGTCGTGCTTTCCACACTTACGCCGCCTTGCGAATCTTTCGAATCGCTCGCCCCTTTGCCACAAGCAACGCAACCGAGCGCAAGCGCGCCAAGCAATGCTGCAAGCAAAAGTCTTTTCTTCATAAATTTATCCTCCTTATATAGATAAAACATCTATTTTTTTTCTTAATTTGCCCGTACCGTGTACGAGTTTAATCCATTTTTAACGCCTTACGCGCCCTTCTTCCACGTTCTCGGCGCAAAGAGCACCAAAATCGGGAATACTTCTAATCTGCCCACGAACATATCGAACATAAAGACGATCTTCGACCACCAAGAGAAGTCCGCAAACGAACCGCTCGGGCCAACTTCGCCAAGCCCCGGACCGATATTATTGATCGTTGCCGTTACTGCCGTAAAGTTCGTCGTTACGTCCTTGCCGTCCAAGGAAATGAGCAAAAGAGAAAGCACGAAAATGAGTACGTACGCCATAAAGAACGCCGCCACCGAGCGCACTACTTCCGCGCCGACGGGTTGCTTATCTATGGAAATCTTTTTCACGAGTTTGGGGTGAAGCATTCTTCCCACTTCGTGAGAAGCGCCCTTACCCATAATCAACATACGGGAAACCTTCATACCGCCGCCCGTACTACCCGCGCACGCACCGATAAACATAATCATAACGAGTATCGTTTGCGCAAAGGACGTCCATGCGGCAAAATCCACCGTCGAGAAACCCGTTGTAGAAATCAAGGATGCCACCGAGAATGCCGAATGCTTCAACGCTTCGCCACCCGAAAGGGCTTGGCTTTGCGTAAAGTGTAAGTTCAACGTAATGAGAGCAATCGCCGCCAAAACGATATAGAAGAACGTGCGCACTTCTTCGTTAAACGCGTCCTTTACTTTACCCCTTGCGAGCAAATAATAAGACGTGAAATTCACCGAGAATAAGAGCATAAACACCGTCACGACGATTTGCACGTAGGACGAATATCCCAAGAAGCCGTCCGCTTTAATCGAGAAACCGCCCGTACCCGCCGTTGCAAAAGCGGTGTTCAAGGAATCGAACAAAGGCACTCCGCCGCACAAGAGCAACACCACTTGTACCGCCGTCATAATCGTATAGATAAGGTACAAAATCCCCGCGGTCTTCCGCACCCTAGGCACGAGTTTGCTCACTTCGGGGCCGGGGGATTCCGCTTTCATAATATGCAAATTGCGCGCGCCACTCAAGGGCAAGAACGCCATGATAAAGACGAGTACGCCCATGCCGCCAACCCAGTGCGAGAAACTGCGCCACATTAAGATACTCTTGGGCAAAGCCGCCACCTGCGCGCCCGTAGGCACGATTGTCGCACCCGTCGTCGTGAAGCCCGAAACGATTTCGAACAACGCGTCCACGTAGTTTGCGTACACTTCTTCACCCGAGAAGAACAAGGGCAACGCACCCACAAGACTCATTACTATCCAACAAAGGGCAACGATGACGCACCCCTCTTTGGCGTAGATATTCGTATTTTTCGGTTTACCGATCAAGCAAGCGCCGCCCACGAGTCCGCAAAGGAAAATGCAGATCAAGAAAGCGAAGAATTCTTCTTCCCAGTAAACCGCCGCCGTCGTAAGCGGCACAAGGAAGAATATCCCTTCGAAAAGGAGTATCCAACCGAGTATTCTTTTGATAATCGAGAAATTCATACGCGTCTCACCTTAAAATTTCGGCAACGTCGGTGATACCGAGTTTTTTGGAAATGATTACGACGGCGTCCCCTGCTTGGATCACGTCGTTACCGCGCGGCACAATTACTTGTTTGTTGCGGTAGATGGACGCAACGAGCACGTTGTCTTGGAATTTCATTTCCCACAAGGGTTTGCCGATAACGGGGGAATTTTCCTTGACGATAAATTCCGCCGCTTCCACTTGCCCGGGAATGATATTATAGAGCGTTTCGATATTGCTGCCGCTTGCGTTTTGCGTCGAGCGCGCATAGCGCAAAATTTGATCGGACGTAATGCTAATCGGGCAAATCGTCGTATCAAGTTCCAAACGATTGATGATGCTATCGTAGTCGGTACGATTGATTTTCGTAATCAACTTCCCGCTGTTTGCCGATTGCGCGAAAAGGGAAAGGAGCACGTTTTCTTCGTCGTGCGGTACGAGCGCAACGAACGCGCCAGTCTGCGCAAGACCTTCTTCCATCAAAAGTTCCTTATCCGCAGGGTTGCCGTGGATAATATTGCACTTGGGATATAAGCCCGCAAGCTCGTCGCAAATCTTTTCGTCCTTTTCGATAATCTTCAAGCTCAAACCCGATTTTTCCAAAATTTCGCAAAGATAATGGGTGATTACGCCGCCGCCTGCGATAATGGCGTCTTTAATCGAATGTCCTTTACAACGAATCGTAGAGAAGAATTCGTGCGCGCTCTTGGGGGGCGCAACAATCGAAACGACGTCCTTATCCGCAAAGACGAAATCCCCTTTCGCTACGAACGCTTCGTCGCCGCGTTCAATCGTCGCAACGAGTAAATTCGCGCGGTATTTCATCATCATATCCTTAATGGAAAGCCCGACGATAGGGTTTTCCGCGGTGAGCTTGAACTTAATAAGCTCAACCCTGCCCCCCGCAAACGGCTCGATCTTCATAGCCGCGGGGAAACGCAATACACGCGCGATTTCTTGCGCCGCTTCGTATTCGGGGTTGATAACCATGGC
>JAZTWL010000016.1:0-1530 GCA_045635845.1 Candidatus Scatosoma sp.
TTACAAACGCGGCGAAATGTGGTATAATAAATAAGTACGTAAGAAGAACACGGAGGCAAAAATATGCGCTCATTGAAGGAATTATATAGAATCGGTAAAGGCCCGTCGTCTTCGCATACGATCGGTCCGGAACGCGCTTGCAAATTGTTTTTATCGGAAAATCCGAGCGCAGACTCGTTCGAGGCGATCTTGTACGGCTCACTCGCATTGACGGGGGAAGGACATGGCACAAACACGGTTATCGAGAGCGTATTGCCGAACGTGACGGTGGAATTTGACACCATTTCCGCTTGCGAACACCCCAACACAATGGAACTCATCGCGTACACGGGTGGGGTGAAGACGGCGGAAATGCGTATTTTTAGCGTTGGCGGTGGCGCGATTCGTGTGGACGGTAGAGAGAGCGTGGAAGGCGCGGAAGTTTATGATTTGAACACCCTTTCTGAGATCCGTGCATACTGTGAAAAGAAGAGTATTCAACTTTACGATTACGTTTACGAAAGGGAAGGGGAAACCCTGAAAAGCTATCTCGCGGAAGTGTGGCAAACTATGAAGGAAGCCGTTTCTAGGGGGGTACACAAGACGGGAATCTTGCCCGGCGGTTTGGAGGTTGAACGCCGCGCGAAGGTCCTTTATGACGGTGTTATTCATAACGAGAGCGCGGAAAACCGTGAGAATAGACTCGTGTGCGCGTACGCCTTCGCGGTAAGCGAAGAAAACGCTTCGGGTGGTACGATTGTCACCGCGCCTACCTGCGGCGCGTGCGGTGTGCTTCCTGCGGTTATGAAGTATTCCCAAGAAAGAAAAGGCTATACGGACGAACAAATTATCAACGCCTTGGCGACGGCGGGGTTGATCGGAAACTTGATTAAAACGAACGCGTCCATTTCGGGTGCGGAATGCGGTTGTCAAGCGGAAATCGGGAGCGCTTGCTGCATGGCGACGGCGGCGCTTGCACAGTTGCAAGGGCTTACGCTTGGGCAAATTGAATACGCCGCGGAAGTGGCAATGGAGCACCATTTGGGCTTGACGTGCGATCCGATTTGCGGGCTCGTGCAAATTCCTTGCATTGAAAGAAACGCCGTTGCGGCAATGCGTGCAATCAATGCGGCGTCCCTTGCCTACTTTTTATCGGATAGTAGAAAGATTTCTTTCGATTTGGTGGTGCAAACCATGTACGAAACGGGAAAAGACTTGCATAAGTCCTATCGCGAGACCTCAGAGGGTGGACTTGCAAAGCTCTATAAAAAGTAAAATGGGGCTACCATGTACGCGTTGAAATGATTTTTGGGCGTATTTTTGTGATAAAATTTTTGTCCCGAAAAAAAATTCAAAAAAAGTGAAAAAAATCTATAAAAAGAGAGAAAAAATACTTGACAAAAAGCTCAAAATAGATTATTATATACGAGCACTTGTTTGAGAGTGCTTGGATAAATGGCCCAGTAGCTCAGTTGGTTAGAGCGCCAGCCTGTCACGCTGGAGGTCGACGGTTCGAGCCCGTTCTGGGTCGCCATTTATGCCTTGGTAGCT
>JAZTWL010000017.1:0-15884 GCA_045635845.1 Candidatus Scatosoma sp.
GGACGGCAATTTGGGCTCGTTTACATTCGGCTTGCGCGATAAGGGTACGATTTCCGATTATTTCTATATCGATAGCATCACCGTGAATATGAAGAAAACGACGAAGGTCTCGTTTACGGACGTAAATCCCTACTGGAATAACTATGCGCTTAGTGATACGTATTGCTCTATTCTTAATTTTAGCGGCGGCGTAGGCGTAGGGGACTTGCTTGCGGATTATAGCAATCTCGTTGCCAACATGACGATTGACGGGCAACCCGTTTCGGCGGACAACGTTTCCTTTATTTGCCGCGCATGGTTTGACGGACAAGGCGATGGCTTAATCATGCGTTGGGTGACGCTTCCCCAAGAAGGTTCAGTTTTGCATATCCCCGCAGGTGTGACGTTTACGAATGGCAGCTCCGATTCCAAGCTTTACGAAATTTCGGCAGATATTTATTTGCAGCTTAATAGCGGTATTTGGACGGTAGTGGAAGCGCCCGTAGAAACGACGAAGGTCACCTTAAACTATATCGATCCTTCTTGGAATGATAATACGGATATTTTGAATAACGGCATGCACTACACCGTTTTGCATTTAAGCGGCTTGCAATCGAGCGGTTATTTCACGCAAGGTGACGATTGGACGGACATGATGGCGAAATCGACGATCAACGGCGGTGCGTCCTATTTGAACTTCTGCCCCGCGTCCTATATCGCAGGGCCGAACGTAGCGGCGGATTTCATCATCTTGTTTAGTGCGGAAACGCCTGCGGAAGGGGATGAATTTATCGTTCAAGCCGGCGCAACCTTCAAGGTGGGCGGCGACGATGCGAACGTTTACGAGCTTTCGGACGATATTCATTTGATCTATAAAAACGGCGCGTGGGAAATGGTAGCGGAAACGCCCGATCCCGACGTTCCGCCCGTTAAACCGGAAGAACCGGAAATTCCCGACGAACCCGTTGTGGAAACCGTTTTGGTAAACTATCAATCGGTAAACGGTGAATGGAACAACTACGATTACGTCGATCAAGGCTATTTCTGTTCGCTTATTTATTTTGACGGCAATATCGGTGGCGGCGCGTTGGACGGCGACTTTAGCGATTTGCTTTCAAAAATGACTTTGAACGGCGAAGCTTTGGATACGGAAAATGCATCGATCGTTTGCGCGCTTTGGATTGGCGCAAACGGCGGTTTCATCCTTCGATTCAAGGAACTTCCCGCAGAAGACTCTCGTCTTGTGATGCCTGCGGGTGCACAGTTCACCGTTGGCGGCGAAGATACGAACGTATATGAAATCAAGGAAACTGTGGAATTGAAGCTTACGAATGGAAAGTGGAGTACGCCTTTGCCCATTGCGGAATTTGTGGAAGTAAACTATTGGAACAACAACATTTTCACGCAGGCAGGTACGAGATTAACCCTTTTGGATTTTAACGTAGCGGCACTCGGCAACGTAGTAAGCAGCACGACGAATTACGTGGCAATGGCGGGCATTACGTTGAACGGCGTAAAACTCACCGATATCGAAGGAGCAACGGTTTCCTATATGCACGGCGACAACCACATGGGTATCGATTTGCCCGCTTCGGCAATCTATCCTACGGCGGATTACCCGATCACCGTTTTGCACGTTGCGGAAGGTACGGTGTTTGAAAATTACGAATTGCCCGAAATCACCCTTTCGCTTATCGGCGGTACGTGGGTTGTGGGCGAAGTGGAAGTGATGGAAAAGGAAGACGAGTACGTCACTGTATCCGATATTCTCGGCGTAGATCGTCATTCGATGGGCGCGGAAGGTCAAATGGCTGCAATCGACGGCTATGAAGGGGACGTAAGCTTGAAGTTCGTTTATTATTCGGACGAAGCGATTGTCAACTATGCACCTTTTGGTGGGCTTACCATTTATTTGAACAGCACGAATCTTTGGGACGGTTGGCGCATTTTCTTCGTCGGAAATAAGGTGTACGTTTACGATGCGACGATGGGCGGTGTTGGCGACGAACACGTCTTGATCGGCGAAGCGGATTTCGGCATTGCAAACGGTATTGAAATGCAAATCGAAATTTCCGTGAAAGAAAACGACGGCAAGTATTCGATCGTGATCGGCGGTAGCTGCTCGAAGATTTTGGAAATTAACGATATTACGCCCATTGGCGATTGCCTTGGCGGCGGGATTATGGTGTACAGCTCTATGAGAAGCTGCACCTTGAAAGATTATAAGTACGGCGATATTTTCGATCCGCTTTTGACGGTATTTAGTAAGCAAGAAATCGTCTTGAACGAAGGGGATGCTGTTCCCGTAATCGACGCGATTGCGAAAGACGGTATGACGGAAATCACGCCTACGTACGAATGGGACGAAGGCGCAATCACCGATGGAAAGATGAACGCGGGGCTTTGGTATTGCATCGTCACGGCAACGGACGCAAACGGCAATAGAGCAACGGCAAGTATTCGCGTCACCGTGAAAGGGGAAGAAAAATATACGATTACCTTCAACGGAAAAGATGAAACGACGTACGCGTACGGTGCAAAGATTGCAAAGCCGGAAGATCCTACGAAGGAATCGACGGAAAAATATCAATATACCTTCGACGGCTGGTACTTCGGCGAAGAAAAGTGGGATTTTGAACACGACGTAGTCACGAGCGACGTTGCGCTTACGGCAAAATTCATTCAAAGCGACGTTTATTATAAAGTGTCGGTGAAGGTGGAAGGCGGCGAAACGCAAGTACTTTATTTGACTTACGGTGCGCAAGTGGATCTTGCAATCTTCAATAAAGAAGGCATGGTAAAAGAAGTGAAGGAAAACGGCGTCGTTGTCACGAAGCTAATCGTCACGAAGGATACGGCGATTGAAGTTTCCTATAGCAAGGAAAAATCGTCGAAGAAGGGCGGTTGCTCGGGCTCGGCATTCGGCGCAAGCGCGGCAGCTTTGGGCGTATGCGTTGGCGGTTTGATGCTTTGCAGAAGGAGAAAGACGGATGAAGAATAAGTGGAAAATTACGATTGCCGCGGCATTGCTCGCGGCTACGTCCGTGACGGCATTCTCGAATATCGGCGTAAAAGCAGATAACGTAGATATGATTAAATTTGATAGCAGTATTACGGCAACCACGCCCCATAACGGCAACGAAATTAGCGTCGTGCACTCGGGCATGGAAAGCGTGTTAAGATTGACGAACGTGACGCCGAGTGAGCTTGGTAAGTATTATTATTTCACGCCCGATATGCAAGAATTTAACAATAAAGGCTTGCCTTCTTCACAAGAAGAAATTCGCGCGTGTTATGATAATAACGACGATTTCGCACCCATCAACAATACGTTGGCGTGGAATTGCGAAGAAAGTGCGGAAAGCTATACGGTGAACGTTGCGCTCGATAAGAGCTTCACCAAAGTCGTATTTAGCGAAACGGTGGAGGAAACTTCCGTATACTTGGGCAACACCTTGTATTCGGGTACGAACTACTATTGGCAAGTGATTGCCAACGGCGAAGAAAAGGTATATTCGGAAATTTTCGAGTTTTCCACCAAGGCAGGTACGCGTACAATCGATCTTGACGGCGTTTCGAATACGCGTGACGTGGGCGGTTATCAAACCCCTAACGGTAAGACGATGCAAGGCTTGATTTATCGTACGGCGCGTCTTGACGACATCACCGACGAAGGCAGAGCAATGGCGGCAAAGCTTGGCTTTAAGACGGACTTGGATTTGAGAGAGGTTGGGGAAGGTCAAGCCAACCCCTTGGGCATTCAATTCGTCAACGCAACGCCCGCGCCCGTGTATACGAACGGCATTAACACGCTTGAAGGAAAAGCGGCGATTAAAACGGTGTTCCAAACCTTTGCGAATAAAGATAGCTATCCGATCGTAATGCATTGTAGCGTCGGTCGCGATAGAACGGGTACGGCGACGGCGCTTTTGAACGCGTTGCTTGGCGTGGACGAGCAAACCATTGTCAACGAATATTTGCTTTCGGTTTTTGCCTACATTTCAAGCTGGAATAAGGTTTCCGACGCGTTGATGGTGAATATTCAAGGCCTTATGTCGTACGTAAAGACGTTTGAGGGCGAAACGCTTGCCGAACAAGCGGAAAACTTGCTCTTGGACGCGGGCGTTACGGCGGAAGAAATTCAAGCGGTTCGCGATATTATGCTCGGCAACACGCAAGTTTACGATAACACGGTGGAATGCGACGTTTCCTATGAAAATATGCATTTCGTCACCGTAAAAGCGTACGGCTATGCAAGAGAAGTTTGGGCAGTGAAAGACGGTGTTACGTTCGATATGCCTTTCGTACTCGACGAAGATAGCGTATGGACTGTAAACGGCGTGGCGTACGATTTCTCGCAACCCGTCACGGAAGATTTCACGTTGCAAGCGGCAGAGCAAGAGTATATTAAAGTGCTTGTGAGCGTGGACGGCGCGGAAGTCGCGATCAAAGCGCAAGCGGGGGATTCGATTGATTTCTCACAGTTCGCAAAGGACGGCTACACGTATAAAATTATGGATACCGAAGGGAATATTATTTCGTCCCTTACGGTAACCAAGGATTGCGCGGTAAGCGTAGTATATTTCAAAAACTAAAGGCAAAATACAGCATGATGGATAAAGAACTATTTATAGGGATATGGCAAGCGCCACCCGCCACGGACGAGAATTATAAGCTTCTCGCCGATTGTGGAATAAACTCGGTCTTTTTGAACGGGGACTATACCGAAAATCTTGAAGACCGCACGAAGGCGGTGGCGTTTGCGAAAAAATACGGAATTGAAATCGTCTTGGAAGGTAGAAACAAGCTTGACGGTTCCGAGATTTTAGAAAGCCCGTTAAAAGAAAGCGAAACGGTGACGACGTTCAATATTTTTGACGAACCGCTTTATAGTCACGAGCAACCCTTGCGCGAGCTCGCGTCGAAGGTGAAAGCGGAGTATCCCGATAAGCGAGTATATATCAACTTAAACCCGAGCTACGCACCCAACGACGAGATTATGAGCAACTATCCCAAGTACGTGGAAACCTTCGCGAAATTGGTGCGAGAGATCGACGGGGAAGGGGGATGGCTTTCGATGGATCACTATCCCTTGCGGCGCACGATGGAGCATGAATTCTATTTGCACGAAGATTGGTTTACCGACGTGGAAACGACGGTGACGGTGGCGAAGAAATATGCTCTTAAACCCCATTTCTTTATCCAAAGTATGGCGTACGGCGGCATCATTTCTTGGTGGAACGATCGCACGCCGACGGAAGAGGACTTGCGCTTACAAATCTATATGTATTTGGCGCACGGCGCGAAAGGTTTTTCGCATTTCTGCTATCAAACGCCGACGACGGACGAGTTCTTCGAACGTCAATCGGGGCTTTTCGATAAAGGTGCTCCGACGGAAAGATGGCACTATGCGCAAAAAATTCACGGCGAACTCAAGTGCTTTGAAAAAGAACTTGTTTCTATGGAATGGCAGGAATGTCGCCGCATAGATTCGACGGTGGACGAGCCGAAGGCATTGTTTAATAGCCAAAGCGGCAAGTCGTTCAACGGGTACGCAACGCTAGAAAGCGTGGAAGCGGATGCGCGTTGTTTGCTCGGCTGTTTTACGGGCAAGGACGGCAAGGAAGGCTTTATGCTTGTGAACGTGATGGATTCGTCGAAAAACAAAAGCGTGGACGTAAAAATGTCCTTCAAAAAACCTACGCAATGCAAGGTGTACCGCAAGGGCGAATGCTCGTTGGAAAGCTTTGATGCTAGCGCGAATATCACGCTCGGCGTAGGCGTAGGAATCTTTATGATAGAGGAATAACGTATGAATCAAATGCTAAAAAAGAAAAAAATGAGTTTAAGCAGAAAATTCTTCATTTTTTGCTTTATTATCGTGCCTACGATAAACTTTCTCGTCTTTTACGTGTACGTCAATTTCGATGGGATTTTAATGGCGTTTTACAATACGAAAGTGGGCGGTGAGAAGAATTGGGGCTTGCAAAATTTCCGTGCCTTCTTCCAAGAATTAAAGCATATGGATTCGGGCTTGGGGCTTGCGTTTATCAATACCTTCAAGACATTCCTAATCAATATGATTATCTTCCCGTGGGGGATAGTGGTTTCCTATTTCTTATATAAGAAAATCCCCTTCTATAAAGGTTTTAGATTGCTCTTCTTCTTGCCGAGCATTATTAACGGCATTATCACCGTTGTCTTTTATAGAAATTTGGTCGCAGCAGATCCTGTGGGCCCACTTGCATTGCTCGTGCAAAAGATGAACGGCTTATCTGATCCCCCTGATTTGCTTGGCGATCCTAGATATGCGAATACTTTCATTTGGGTACATATGCTTTGGCTTTCCTTCCCTGGTGATATGATTATTTGGGGCGGCGCATTTGCGAGAATCCCCGATAGCGTAATTGAATCGGCAAGATTGGACGGCGCAAAGTGGACGACGGAGCTTACGAGAATTATCCTTCCTATGATTTGGCCCACCTTCGCGTTAAAGATGATTATCTTCATTTCGGCGGTGTTTAGTTCGTCGGGCGCAGTGTTCTTGTTGACGGGTGGTAAGGAATCTACGAAGACGATGACCTTCTCCGTGTGGCAATACGTAAACATTTTGAATACGAAAGATCCCACGTCGAACGTATATAATTATATTTCGGCAGTAGGTATCGTCGTTACGTTGGCGGCGATGGTATTGGTAGCGCTTGGCAAGTTTATTGAAAACAAGTGCTTCAAGGACGTAGATTATTAAGGGGGTAAAACGTATGAGAATTAACTTTTTACAACGAAAATCTACGTCGGAAAAGATTATTTATACGGTAATCTTTATCTTGTTCACCTTGTTTGCACTTTCCTATTTGTATATCTTCGTTTGGGGGATTTTAGCATCCTTAATGTCCCAGACGGAAGTCGTAATGGACCCGTTCGGGCTTCCCGCAAAAGCACAATGGTCAAATTATAAAGAAGTCTTCACAACGTTCGTGGTAAAGGAAGCGGATTTCTTTGAAATGACTTTTAATAGCGTGTATTTCTCCATCGTACCGGCGGCAGGCGCAATCCTTTTCTGCTCCATGCTTGCTTACGTGACGACGAAATACCATTTCTTCGGCGCAAAGGCTTATTATTATTTATCCTTCGTCGTAATGCTCTTGCCCATTTATAGCTCGGGCGGCGCAATGTACAAGTTGATTCACAACTTGAATTTGATCGATAACTACGCGTTTGTTGTCACGTCGTTTGGCGGTATCGGCGCAACGTATATGTACTTTGCGGCATTCTTCAAGAACCTTTCTTGGAGCTATGCGGAAGCGGCGTATATGGACGGGGCAAACGATTGGCAAGTCTTCTTCCAGATTATGCTTCCACAAAGTATGACGATGGTGGGTGCGTTGTTCTTGCTTGCTTGGATGGGTGCTTGGAACAGCTACGAAGGGCAGTTGCTTTATATGCCGAATTTGCCTACGTTATCCGTTGGTATCTATATCTTCGATAGCGATACGGAAGGCATGGCGAGAAAGGAATTGTTGTACGCGGCTTGTATGATTGCTTCCATACCGACGTTGATTATCTTCGCGTGCTTCAATAATATTATGATGAGCAATATTTCCCTTGGCGGGATTAAAGAATAAAAAGAATTAAGGAGTATTTATATGAAAAAGAAAATGAGTATTGCGCTTGCAAGCGTACTTTCCCTTGCATCGGTATTTGCGGCAGGCTGCGGCAAAAAGAGCGTGCCTGATACGGCAACGGATATCGAAATCACCTTTTGGCGTTCGGGTATGGGCGATGCGTATATCAAGAAAATTGAAGAGGCGTTCGAAGCAAAATACCCCGAATACGAAGTGCATTTGAATTCCGAGCCGACGAATACGGCAATTTCCGATAACATTATGAACGGTGCGAAGTATAATACGGTGGATCTTTATTTCGAGCCGAATCCTTCGAACGCGCTCTATCAATATTTAGAGCCGTTGGACGACGTTTTGGAAATGGTAAACGAAGGGGAAGAATTGTCCGTAGGACAAAAGATTAAATCGACTCTTTTGCCCAACTACAAGTTCTATGACGGAAAATACTATACGCTTCCGTATGGCGGCGGCGTTTGCGGGCTTGTTTATAACGGCGATTTGATGGAAGGCTACGAGCTTCCGAATACGACGGACGAGCTTCGTAATTTGGTGTTCGATTTGTACACGGATATGAAGGATTGCAAGCCGTTTATCTATTTCAACGGCGGCTATTGGGAATACGTTTATAATATTTGGCACGCACAATACGACGGTTTGGATTATTACTACAACACGTTCTCTACGTTGGGGCAAGACGAATCTGTGCTTGGTACGGCAAATGAAAATCCTAGCCTTGACGTATTGAAGACGAAGGACGGTAGATACGAAGCGTTGAAGGTGCTTGAAACCTTGCTTGATTCGCAATATATCGTTCCCGGCTCGAACTCCGCAGGGCACACCACGCAACAAACGAAGTTCTTGAACGGTAGAGCCGTGATGATGTGCAACGGCGCGTGGATGAATAACGAAATGAAGTCCGCTTCGGCAACGACGCAAAACTTCAAGATTATGAAAACGCCCGTTATTAGCGCAATCACCGATAAGCTTACCGACGTGAAGAGCGATAAGGTGCTTTCCCAAGTGATTGACGTAATCGATCAAGTGGTTGATGGCGAAATCGCAATTAGCGAAGTGCAAAATGCAGATGGTACCTATAAAATTGGTGAAAAGAACATTTGCGCAGGCGATTGGGAAAGAATCTACGAAGCAAGAACTATGATTTGGGAAAATTATAGCCAACACGGCATTTGTATCCCCAACTACGCTTCCGCAAAGGAAGGCGCAAAGAAGTTCGTTGCGTTCTACTTCTCGGATGAAGCGCAAAAGATTATGAACGACGTAACGCACATGTCCTTGCCGTTCACCTTCGATAATGAAGAAAATGCGCCCGACGTATCCACGTGGTCGATTTTTGAAAGATCCATGTACGATTTCGCAAGCAAATATAATATGGTCGGCTTGGTAGAAGGTAGAAGAAGCCTTGTGTTCACGAGAGGCGGCGCAGCGGAATACGGCTACGTAGATTTCGTAGGTAGAATGAGCCAAGCATCTAATCCCGATACGGCAGACGAAGTGTGGGATAGAATTATGGATACCTTCGATCAAAACTGGAATACCTACTTGAGCAACGCAGGCTTGAAGTAATAAAAAAGGGAACTTTATGAAAAAATCATTCTTGAAAAAAAGCGCAGCCCTTCTCGCGGGGCTTGCACTCTGCGCAGGCATAGTCGTCGGGGATTTCTCGACGACGATCGCAAGCGCGGGGAAATCGGAGCAGAAAGTCGTCACGTTGGATATGTACAAGGACGAGCTTTCCAACCAAAAATGGTATAAAACGCGGGATATTCAGCACGAAGAAGGCAAGATTGTCTTTGATAAGGAATTCACCGACGAAGATAGTAAAATCGTGAGCGTAGTTTTGGCAAACGATTTGCGCGAAATGGGGATCGAAACCTGCATTAGCGGTACGCTTTCGGTGAAGGTGAATGCAACGCTTGAAGGGGAATTCTATATTGGTTTCGGTTTGGATCGTCCTTACTCGGAAGCAAATTCCGCTTCGGCGATTTGTCTTTATGATATGGACGGCGTTATCGGCGTGAAGGTGGAAAACTTCGACGGCGACGAGCTTGGCGTGGTATGCACCGCAAACGACGGCTACGCGTACGGGGAAGAAATCGTGATCGATTTCGACGTGTACTCCGTGGGCAGTATGTATTTGAAAGTGAATAATGACGTACTGTTGAATCACGATAACGAAAAGAAGGTGTACACGAGCGGCTACTTCGGCTTTGGTCAAAGTGCGCCTTCGTCCGTGGAAATTTACAATGCGGAAGTGCGCGCGGCTACTTACGATACGCCCACGAATGCGAACGTGAACGAAACCTTCTCCGACGGGTTTAATAACGCTTTGCTTTATTCGGAAGGGGGCAGCGGCGGCTACTATTCGCCGCAAAGCGTGGTTTGTGAAGACGGCGTTTTGAAATTCAAGAACGTGACGGCTACGGGCTTCATTTCGACGAGATACGAATTCTCGAATTTCACGATGAATTTCGATTTGCCCCATATTCAACGCCAAGCGGAGTTGGACGCAGACGGCAACGTAATCACGCCTGCAACCAACTGGTTGGGCGTTTCGATCGGTTGCTCAACGATTAAGGCAAATTCTACGATCGCCGTAGCGCAATCCTTGTTCTTCTTCATTATGCCGCAATACGTGAACGGGAAAGCGGTGGCGATGAATTGCACGCTCTTGAACAACTATAATACGTTGAAAACGACGTCCGTCACCGATTCGCACAATTTCTTTGCGCCCGAAAACGGTTTGGACGGCAACGGCAAGGAAATCACCGTAAACTTAAAGGTGGAAATGATTGACGGCGTTTTAAGGGTGTACTGCAAGTACGAAAACGATCCCGTGAACCGTTTCTTCAAGATTATGGAATACGATTTGGGATATACGCCGCTTGGCTACGTACAAATTTGGGGCTACGGCGACGATTTCAACTACGTGCAAAATAATATGGCGCAAGGCTTGGATTCCTATTGCGCCAACTTCTGGATTGATAATTTGCGCGTTGAAAATGCAGACAGCAATCCCAACTTGGTGGAAGTAGATTTCGTATCGAGTAAATTCCAAGAACAAAAGGATTTCGTATACGTGGACGAATGGGATAACCGTATGGAAACGCTTTCGAAGGCGGATGCTCCGTCTAGCGGCGGATGCGGCAGTAGTATATCGTTAGGCGCAATCACGCTTTGCACCCTTTTAGGCGGTGCGTATATGTTGGCAAAAGGGGGGAAGAAGGAATGAAAAAGAAAATAAGTTTTGCGCTTGCTTCCTTGCTTTGCGTATCGTCCTTGTGCAGCGCGGGTTGTAAAAAGTCCACGACGAGCGATTACGACGATTATTATCCCGATAGACAGGTGAACACGTATTCCTTTGATGCTATCGGCGGCGAAGAAGTAATGCCCGTTGGCTTGTACTTTGGGCCTTACACCCCGAACGCGTCGAAGGACGGCAACATCATGCCCGATTTCACCGACGAATATTATATCAAAATGATTGCGGATGCGGGGATTAACTTGTTCACCTATTGTCCCGAAAGCTATCCCCAAGCGCGTGAAAGCATTAGAAAGGTGCTCGCGCTTTCGGAAAAATATAATATCGGCTACTACGTAAACGATTACGAAGTGACGAGTATGACGCACGGCTACAAGGAATTGAATGTGGAAACGCTCAAAAAGGAAGTGGCGGAATTTGCGAATTATAAGTCCTTCGTTGGTTTCTATTCCAAGGACGAGCCGTATTACGAACAGCTTGAATACATAGGTGCGGTGAACGAAGCATTAAATACCGAGTTCGATAATCAATATTCCACCTACGTAAATATGCTCCCGAAATGGGAAGAACGCCCCTTGAAATATACGTCGGGCACGGAAGACGTAACCTACGAAGAATACGTAGGTAGATATTATCGTGAAGGCAACGGCAAGTACATTTCTTGGGATCACTACGTTTGGGATTTCAAGAGCTATAAAGGCTATTTCAACAATATGGCGATCATTAAGGAAATGTCCGAAGAATATGGCATTCCGTACTGGGCGTTCATTCAAGCAGGCGGTCAATGGAACGACGCAGAGATTGAATTTGAATCCTTGCCCGAGCCTTATCCTACGGAAGGGCAGCTCATTTGGAATGTGAATACGTCTTTGGCTTGCGGCGCGAAGGGGATTCAATATTTCTTGGGCTTCCAACCCTTGCACTTCGCTTACGCGCCCAACGGCACGTACGATTTTACGAGAAACGGTTTGTTTGGTGCGATCGGCAACGTGAATAGATGGTACTATTACGCCCAAAAGGCGAATAAGCAAATAGCCGCAGTGGACGAAATCTTGATGAATGCGTACAACGTGGGTATTTTCCCGTCCGATTCGATTAGATCGGATTTTGAAGGCAATTCCATGGTGATTGACGGGGATGAATTCCACCAACTCAAAGACATACGCGGCGACGCGTTGGTTGGTTGCTTCGAATACGATAAGAGAACGGTGCTCTACGTAGTAAACTACGTGCACTCGGAAGCACAAGACGTCGTGCTTGATTTGAACGATTCGCATGCAATGAAGATCATTCAAAGGGGTAAAACGTACGAAATGAACGAGCAACACCTTGGCATTCATTTGGAAGCAGGGGAAGCTGTTTTGGTAGAATTCGTATAATTGTTGGCAAAAAAAGAAAAGCCGAATTAATCGACTTAAAAGGTGGATTAACTCGGCTTTGAATTCTTTTTACGGTATTCTTTCGGGGTACAGCCCGTATATTGTTTGAAGACTTGATTGAATCGATAGGAATAGGCATAGCCAACTTCTTCGCTAATTTGCGAAATATTCATTTTTGTGGTGGATAGATATACCTTCGCAAGCTCCATACGCCGTTGCGTGAGATATTCCCCGATCGTAACGCCGATATGCTTTTTGAAGATTCGGCTTACGTAGATATAGTTGTAGTTGATTTCCGCCATGGCGCTTTGTATGCCGCCCTTGATATGAATGGGATCGTTTAAGTTTGCCAAAAGCTCTTGAAACCATCTTGGATAGGGCACTTTTTCGTGTTGGTCGGAAATATATAAGAAACCAAGCAAGTGCGCCACAATACTGTTGGTGAGATAAGGCTGATTCTTCTCTACGCTAGGGGACATGTACTTAACGAAATTGAGAAGATTTTCAAGGTACTTGATTTGCTCCGATTCAATTTTAAGGTGCAAGGGGCGCACGGAGTTATTGATTTCGCTGTACAAATTCGGGTTAATGAAATTCGCCGCTTTTTCAAAAAGCTCTTTCGAAATGACAATATCTCTGTGTGTACATTCGCCGTTTCGTTCGAAGGTGTGAATGTCGTTCGGGCGTAAAAAGAACATGTCGCCCGTTTGAATTAAGCTTTTTTGCCCGTTTTGAACGTGGTAAATTTGTCCTTCCGTCACGTAAAAAATTTCGTAGAAGGAATGGGTGTGAATGAACGTATCTTGATCGTGCGTCAAGTGCGTTGCGAAATCCACGTCGTTCGTCAAAAAGGACAATTCTTTAATTTTTTGCGTCATAAAAGTATCCATATTCATATTATAATGGAAAAATGGCGAAAAGTCAAGACGAAAAGTAAAAAAATAAAGTATTTTGGTCAAAAAATTGCAAGAAAAAAATTTGGAAAAGATATTGACATAACGCAGGGAAAAAGGTATAATAAAAGGGATATGAACGTCGCGCTTTTTTATGGTGTTGGCGAATAGAAAAACAGGGTAGTTTATGAGAATCTTAAATCAAGAGAAATTAAATAAAAAATTATCCGAACGCAATTTGGAAAATATAGCGGAAGGGGCAATTCACGGTTCGCAAGTGATCGTAAATCAATGCGGAAAAAGAGTACACCAAGCGGTTTACGGTACGAACGGTTTGAACGGTGCGCCCTTGCAAGAAAACGCCACCTATCGAATCGCGTCCATGACGAAACCCGTCACGACGCTTGCCGTTTTAATCGAAGTGGAACGCGGCAGAATCGATTTGCAAGCACCGATTACGGAGTATTTGCAAGGCTATGAAAATTTGTCGATCGCGCACTTGGTGGACGGGGAATTGCAAACAATCGGGCAAAGCAAAACGCCCATTCGCGTATTCCATTTGCTCGCGCATACGAGCGGCGTGGAAATGCTCGATATTATCACGGCAATCACGGCGAATATGACGGAAGAACAAAAGCCGTCCTTGCAAGCGGTGGTGGAATATTTCGCGGATAAACCCTTGGCGTTTGAAACGGGTACGTCGCAATCCTACGGTCCGCACGTTGCCTTCGATATCGCGGCAAGAATCGTGGAAATCGTTAGCGGGCAAGACTATGCTACCTACGTCAAAGAAAATATCTTCGACGTGATCGGTATGAAGGATACCACCTACACGCCCACCCAAGAACAATGGGGGCGTATCGTGAAGAAGCATAGAATCGACGAGAACGGAAAGCCGGCAAATTCGCCCGACGATTTTGATCATATTTATGGAAACAATCCGCTTACCTATTACGCGGGCGGCGCGGGGTTAATGTCCACGGCGGAAGATTATTCCCTTTTTGCGGAAACCTTGCTTCACGGCGGCGTTGCGCCGAATGGCAAACGGGTGATTAAGGAAGAAAACTTGAAGCATATGTACACGCCGTATTGTCCGCCTGAATTTATGGATCTTGGTACGCAACAAACTGGTGTCACGTGGGGGCTTGGCGTAAGACTCTTCACCAACGACAATGGAAAACTGCCCAAGGGCTCGTTTGGTTGGAGCGGTGCGTACGGCACGCATTTTTGGGTAGATCCCGTGAACAAGATCACGGCAATTTATATGAAAAATACGGATAGCTTTGGCGGCGCGGGTGCGCTTACCGCCGAAAATTTTGAAAACGACGTTATGGAGTGTTTAGAATGAAAGAAGTAAGAGAGTATATCTTAAAGAACTGGCCGAAAACCTTCCACGATCCTTCGGAAATGCGCGGTGGCTTTAGAGCGCCCAAGCCGTATATTTCCCCGTCGATCGGCGGTATGTACATTGATTTGTTTTACTGGGACGTTTATTTCACGAACTTGGGTTTGTTGAAGGACGGTTTTGACGAACAAGTGGAAAACAACTTGGAAAATATGGCGTATTTCATTGATACGCTTGGCTATATGCCGAATGCAAATACGCTTGCGGATCGTTCGCAACCGCCTTTGTTTTGCAGTTCCGTTTACGACTATTACGTCCATAAGCAAGATAAGGAAATTATCAAGAAATATATGCCGTATATCGTAAAGGAATACGATTTTTGGCAAACGCAACGCAAAGCGCCTTTCGGCTTGAACAATTTCTCTACGAACGGCGACGAAGAAGTACAAATGCTCAATTATAACGGCCTTGCCGAAAGAGTAATGGAAACGCGTGAAACGAGAGAAGAAAAGCTCGCGCTTGCAAGAGATATTATGGCGATTGCGGAAAGCGGCTTGGATTTTAATATGCGTTTTAGAACGAGCCGTAGCAAAATCGACGCGGCTTGCTTCGTGCAGTTGGATTTGAATTGCTTCTTGTACGAAATGGAATGTAAGGCGGCGGAAATGTGCAAGGTTATCGGCGAAAGCCCCGAGCCTTTTGAATCGAACGCGGCAAAGAGAAAAGAACTTATTAAGCAGTATCTTTACGATAGTAAACAAGGGATTTATCTCGATTATAATTTTGTGGACGATTGTTTCTCGGAAATCGTGAGCGCGGTGTCCGTTTATCCGTATGCGTATGGCATTTCCACGGACAAAGAAGGCATGAAGAAAGTCTTGCAAGGCTTGGAATACGAGCACGGCGTGACGGTGACGCCTAACCGCGGTGAAGATATCTATTATCAATGGGATTATCCTTGCATGTGGCCTGCGGCAACCTGCATTATCTATCAAGCGTTGAAACGTATCGGCATGGACGAAGACGCAAAGCGCATTGCGAAAAAGTACAATACAGCCGTAGAAAAGAGTTTTATTGAAACGGGCAGAATTTGGGAGAAATACGACGCTGTAAGCGGCGGTATCGGTGAGTCAGTGGAATACGAAACCCCTGAAATGATGGGTTGGTCCGCGGGCGTGTACGTGTATTTTGACGAAGAATTGAAAGGGACGAAATAATGAAAGAACTTGAAAAGATAACGGCGTTTAATGAGAAAGAACTTCCGCAGTTGCTTGCGCCCGTATGGGATAGCAACGAAATTATTGGGGAAACGGGGGTAATCGTCGGCAAGGACGGTTGCGTGCGTTAAGTCGGAGGCCAAGCGGTCTTAGGAAGACAATGTAA
>JAZTWL010000018.1:0-19524 GCA_045635845.1 Candidatus Scatosoma sp.
CCGCGTCCACCGCATTCACGGAAACGCTCTTAATGCCGTTCATAACGCCGCTCTTGGACTTATAGCCTTCTTCGCTCATCGCGATGCTTTCGCCGTTGGAGGCGATCAAACGATAACGGTACAAGCCCGCCTTATCGAAATAAATTTCAAATTTCGGGCAGGTCTTTGCCGTAGGATTTTTCAAGGTTTGATCTTCCACTCTATCTTCCGCAATACACTTTACCGCGTGCTTACCAACACTTTCCATGCCCTTCTTACAAGCGCCCTTCGTCGTGTAAACTTGCGACGAAACGGCAATCTTTTCCTTATTTACCGCGTACAAACTAAAGTTAAAGCCCGTAGGCGTTTTCTTGATAACGAATTTTCCCATATTTTTTTCTCCTTTGTTATATTTTATTATAGTATAGCAAATTTTTCGCCGTTTGTAAATAGGCATTTGAAAATTTCCTAAAAAATCTTTTTACGTCAAAATTCAACGCGTACATGGGTGCCTCATTTTCCATATTAGAAACCCTTTACCCCCTTGACAAGCCCAAAAAATGGTGCTATAATATCGGCATAACGTTTTTCAAGGAGTTTTTCTATGTATAAGTGTATTCGCCCAGGCAAAACGTGGTACGATACGAACGGAAACCGCATTCACGCGCACGGCGGTTCTTTGCTCTACGCGGAAGGGAAATTTTGGTGGTACGGCGAAAATAAAGCCGGCATTACGGGCAGAGCAACGGGCGAGCCTTGCGAATATTGGCACCACGGCGTAAAGCTCTATTCTTCGGACGATTTATATAATTGGAAGGACGAAGGCTTTGCCGTACAAGAAAGCGACGATCTTGCTAACCCCTTCCACCCTATCCATATTATGGATAGACCGCATATTTTATATAACGAAAAAACGAAGACGTACGTGCTTTGGGCAAAGACGTCCATGAAGGGCTCGTTCGAAAGCACGAACTTCTCGATTTGCGTCGGAAAATCCTTGAAGAATATGCAGTACCTGCACGACGTTTGCCCCACCCCCTATCACGCGGGTGATTTCGATTTATTCGTAAAAGACGGCAAGGCGTACGTGATTTTTGAAAATCCGCACACCGAAATGATTTGCGGCGAGCTCACCGACGATTATACGAATCTCACGGGGGTTTATTCTTCCCATTTGCCCGAAAAATGTCCGCCCTTCGTTCGTGAAGCACCCTGCTTTTTCACGCGCAACGGCAGAAATTTCTTGCTCACTTCGGGCACGACGGGGTATTTCCCCAACCCTTCAAAAATCGCAGAACTCCCGTCCTTACACGGGGAATGGAAGGATCTTGGCGATCCTTGCGTAAACGACGTGCATGAAGATTCTTTTCAATCGCAATTCTCGTCCGTATTCAAGCACCCCTTCGTGGACGATCTCTATATCGCGCTCGGGGATCGGTGGTTGACCGACTTGCCCGTGGACTTGCCCGATATGTGCGACGTCTTCCACCGCAATTTCAACCCCGATTTAGAACAAATCTATTCCGACGCCGTGCTCGGCTCGTTATCCGACGAAAACACGAGCGAAGCCGATTACGTATGGCTGCCCATTCGCTTCAATGAACAAGGCGAGCCCTACATTCAATGGGAAAGCGCTTGGACAATTCCCGAAAAATAAATACCGAATAAAAAAAGGAGCTGAAGCAGCTCCTTTTTTTGATTAAATATCGTAGATTTTGTCAATCTTTTTGAGTTCGTTGAAGGTGTCGATTTCCACAATGTCGTCCATGCTACATTCGCGGATTTGAATCTTATAATTCGCCTTCTTATAATGAAGCGCCGTTTGTTCCCAATAGCGTTCCTTACCGCCGGGCGAGAAGAAGACTTCCTCCAAGTCCTTTTCAAGCTGTGCGCCGTCTTTTGCGTCCCAATAGGAAACGCCCACCATTTGGTGACAATCCTTACCGCCAACCCCTTGCTCACAAATCACGCCGTTCGAATCAACGCGGAAGAACCAATCGTCCGTCACGTCTACAGGAATGCCCAAGAAATTGCTCGAATATTCGTATTTGCGAATGATTTTGGGATTCTTCAAAAGCAAGTCCGATTCCAAAACGTAGGCATTTTGGAACAAGTCCTTCACGTAGTACGCCGAAGAAATATTGTTGCTTTCGTTGTACATTTCGTTATCCACGAACTTGATTTGCGGATAGATATGCAAAAGCTGCTCGAATTGTTCGCCAAGATACCCGCGCACCAAAATAATTTCGGGGATTTCCGCCTTCACTACCGCGTCCAAAAGCGTTTCGATAATTCTCTTGCCGTGCACGCGCACCAAGGGTTTGGGGGTGTTGAGCGTGATAGGCACGAGTCTTGAGCCAAAACCCGCCGCCAAGAAAATTGCTCTCTTTACGCGGTAGGGTTCTAACGCCGCCAAACCGCTTTCCGTAATCGTTTTGCCGTTGTACAAGCCCTTTTCCGTCAATTCTTTCACAATCTTATTCACGCTGCCGATCGAATAGCCCGTCGCTTCGGAAATCACTCTTTGCGACGCGCCGTCTTGATCAAGCACCGCCATTAAAACGTCAAACTCTTTTTTACTTAACATCTTCTTCACCTACCAAAAGTATTGCGTGTTTATTGCGCATTTTTTCTTCTTGCTTGGTGATATAGAGCTTCACCAAGAAAGCCAAGCCTTTCACAATCAAATTGATTGCCAAAATCATAAGGGATACGATTGCCGTACCTTCCATAAACGATTGCGATTCAAGTTGGGGAATCATGAGCGAAAGCGTCGTCGTTCTAAAATTCACCAAGAAAGAAACCGCCGAAATCGTAATCATTGCGTTGACGAAATAATATGCGTACATTTCCACGATCGTGAGCATCGTGCTAGGCACGTACACGGAAATCAAAAGCCGCATTTTGCTAATGCCGAGCGTTGCCGCTACGTCTTCCAAATTCGGGTTAAACTTGGAAAGCGAGTTGTAGGCAAGCAAGTACGGCGACGAGAAGAAGTGCACGATATTCACAATCACCAAAATGAAAATCGTCGAATAAATGGGCACGTTCTTAAAGGTCAATACGAAGGACAAACCAAGCACCACGCCGGGAATTGCAAGCGAAAGCAAGCTAATGAAATGCGTCGCTTTATTTGAAACGTGTTTGCCCGATCTTGCCGTGATATACGCCGCGAAATAGGAAAGTACCGTACCAAACAAAGACGTCAAAAGCGCAATCGCAATCGATACAACAAGCGGCTTACCAATACCATCAGATATTAATTTGCGCACGTGTACAAACGAGAGTGACTTGTCGATGGGATATTGCTTTACGAAGCCTTGGCACGCGAACGCGATGATCGGCAAGCAAAGGAAAAATACCGCCGTCGTAAACGCCACGTAGAGAAGGATATCTCTCGTCTTGTTCTTTTCCACTTGGTATTTCTTCGTTACCGTACTCGACGAAACGCCCGTATTGCTCTTTCTCAAATCGAGCAAGAACGCTACTACCGCAGGCGCAAGGAGTACCACGCCGACAACCGCACCACTCGAAAAATCCATAAGACCAATTACTTCACGGTACATATAGACGGGCAAAGTCATTTGCGTACCGCCCGTGATGAGCGCAACGCCGTAGTCGGTGAAAATCATCGTGAATACGGAAATGCACGCGGAAACGATCGTCCCCTTCATAGAAGGAAGGGTGATCTTCAAGAATTGACGCCACTTGGAAAAGCCCAAAACGCTAGACGATTCGTAGATCGTGAAATCTTCGTATTGGAAGGAATCGTAGAAGAGCAAGAAGGCTACGGGGAAGGAATAGAGCACCGAACCCATGATAATTCCCGTATAGCCGTACACGTGGATATTCAAGCCCAAAAGGTTGGTGATGATGCCGTTATCCCCGAAAAGGAGCACCACGCCCGTACCGTGCGAAATACTCGGCAAGAGCATCGGCACGGAGAAGAGAATCACCCACATAGCTTTCAAACGCACGTTGGATCGATTGAGCGCATAGGCAAGCGCAAACGCCAAAACGACGGAGATAATCGTGGAAATAATCGTCGTGATGAGGGAATTTTTCAGCATCGGGAAGAATTGCGCCGACGTGAAAACACCCGTAATCGACGAGCCCCGAATCTTCGAGAATAAGACGATCATGGGCAAAAGCACCGTCACCGCCAAATACACGAGCAGGGCGTATTTTAAGTAGCTAAACGTTTTATTTTTACGCATTTTCCGTACGCCCCGTATATCTTAATAAGTCGGAATATTTCTTATCCAACTGATCCACGACGAATTCTTTTACGTAATCGTTCGCGGGGTTCTTATAAATTTCAAGCGGCGTATCGATCTGTTCGATCACCCCTTCATTCATAACCATGATACGATCGCTCAAGAAGAAAGCTTCTTCTTGATCGTGCGTGATGAAGAGCATCGTCGCATTGAATTTCTTTTGCAAGGATTTCAATTCCGCTTTCATGATTTCACGGTTGGTGACGTCGAGCGCGGAAATCGGCTCGTCAAGCAAGATTACGTCGGGATTGAGCGCAAGCGTTCTTGCAATCGCCACGCGTTGCTGTTGCCCGCCCGAAAGTTGATTCGGGTACTTATGCATTTGGTCGGTGAGCCCTACGTGTTCCAACGTTTGCATCGCAATTTCCTTCGCCTTTTCCTTCGTATCCTTGCGAAGGGTAAGCGCGTACATAACGTTTTGAAGTACGTTCATATTCGGAAAAAGCGCGTAGTTTTGGAATACAATCCCCATGCCGCGTTCAGAACTAGGCAAGGAAGAAATTTCTTGTCCATCCTTGAAAATTTCCCCGCTGTCCTTCTTTTCCAAACCGATCAAAATACGAAGAAGCGTCGTTTTACCGCAGCCCGAAGGCCCTAAAATCGAAAGAAATTCCCCCGCGCGCAAATCGAACGAAATATCGTTCAAAATCACTTTGTCGCCGAATTTTTTCGTAAGGTTTTTAATAATCAATTTCGAATTTAATACTTCCATAAGTCTAACAATTTTTCCTTTGCTTTATCGTCTTGAATCCCCGTCATATCCGCATAAATAATATTCGAAGGATAGTTTGCTATCGTGATCGTTTGTCCTTCATAAACGAGCTCGGGAGAGAAATGCTCCTTGTCGTATTTAAAGAATTCGTTGATAATGAATTTAAACACGTCTTCCACGCCCGATTTATCTTCGTGCCCGTCAATAATCGCCGTACCCGTCAATGAGAAGGGCGAGCCCGTTTCGGGGAAGATAATCTCAAAGGGATAGCCGGCGTTCATTTCGTTCACCGCTTGGAAGGTGAGCGCCAAACCGACTGCAATTTCCCCTTGCTTGAGCATCTTAATCGGGCCTGAACCCGATTCGGTGAATTGCTTCAAGTTTTTGTGGAGTTTATCTACGTAGGAAAGGGTTTGTTCTTCCCCCCACGTATTCACCCAACTCTTATAGAAGAAATAACCCGTGCCGCTCGATTTGGGATCGGGCATAGCAACCAAGCCTTTATATTGCGGATCTAACAAATCTTCGTAAGAAGTGGGCGTTTTCAGCTTGTACTTTTCAAGCACGCTCTTATTGACGATAATCGCGCCCGCTTGTTTTTCCCAAGTTACCCACAAATTGCGGTTGTCCTCGGGGGTGAGCCCGTCGAGATAATCGATCTCGCTCATACCGCTAATATCCGCAAGCAAGTTGCGCTTGGGGGTGGCAAGCTTATTCATATAGCCCGTTTCCAAACCCACTAAAATGTCGATTTCCGTGCGCTTGCCCTCGGTGTACACCTTCGTCGCCGCTTTACCCGTAGACATATATTGCACTTCGATTCTCTTATCGGGGAACTTTTCTTTGAGTTGTTTTTCCATTTCGTCGTTGCGGAATTGCTCGGACGAACAGCAAATCACAATGCTATTCTTATTGCTGCCACCCACCGCAAGCCCCGTAAATAGCAGGGTGATCGCTAATAGCACAATCAAAATTTTCTTCATTTTATTCCTTCTTTTGCTTGAATTTGTTCAATTTTTCCTTATTTTTCTTTTCGTTTGAATGCCCAACCGCCATTAGAAATCAAAATAGAATCCACGGCCTTTTTTCGTTCAAAAAGACCGGGATTTGTGCGTGATATGAACATTTCCCGTTTATTATAGCAATCGCGCGCGTATATGTCAAGCAATTTATATAGTAAATTTGAAAATAAAAAGGCGCGGAGCGTTGCCGCTCCGCGCCCTATTTTTACCTTGTTTTCTTACTTAATGTCCGTTGCGCCGCCGTTCACGCCGCCGCCAAAATCCATATTATTGTTGCCTACAGCGGGAAGCTCGCCAACGTAGCCGTTGCCGTATTCAATCATCATATAGCCAACGGTGCTGTCCACTTCCAACGAGACTTCCACGATTTTGCCATCGGAAACACGCGCTTCTGCATGGATATACATACCCGAAATTTCTTGATTGAAAATCATCATATTTTGTTCCGCATCGTAGTAAGAGCAGGAATAATCAAGGATCTCAAACATACCCAAAATTTCGTACGCCGTGATTTCGTCGACATCCAATACCATACAATCCCACGTTTCGCCGTCGTCGGATTCCCACAAATAATACGTGCCGTCCACTTCGCCCATGTACGTATAGTAAAATTCGCCATCCACCAATTCTTCGGAAAAATACTTACCGTCCGCAATATAAATCGTTTCGACTACGTTCACGCCGCCTTCGTTCGACGTTGCATAGGCAAGAACGTTCGTAGCGTTGCAAGAATCTTCCACGATCATTGCCCACTTTTCTTCCGAATAGCCTTGATCGTCGCCAAGGTTTACGTCGCCGCCGCCAGGGCCAACCACAACGCCGCCGCCTTCGTTTACGTCTTTAACGGGGGGCAATTCGCCTACGCTTGCGTTTCCGTAAGCAATGCTAATTTCTTGGCTACCCATTTCCGGCATTTCCATCTTGTACCATACGATTTTGCCGTCCACAATTTTCACTTCACAAAGCAAACTGCCTTGCTCGTACACCATTACGCCCTTAGCCGAATCATATACGAAATCTTCGAAGGGTGCGCCGTACAAACTGCCAACCGCAAAACTGCCGTTCGCCTCTTCGGGCCATTCCGTCGATTCGCATTCCCAATTTTTGCCGTCTTTGGATTCCCATTCGTAATAAACACCGTCCACTTGACCCATGTATTCATAGGTCGTCATGCCGTGTTCGTTATTTTCCATGTACACTTTACCGTCTGCAACCGAAAGGTAGGAAATCCACGTGCCGTCTTCGTCAATGGACGTACCAACTGCCGTCAAGTTCGTTTCCGCGCAGGACGCTTCAAACACCGCGTTCCATTCGTCAACGGAGTGCATTTCTTGACCCTTTACGTCGCTATAATCGGGCGTTTCAAAATCGCCGCCAACGTCGGGTTTATCGTTTTCTTCTTCTTTTTCTTCTTCGCCAAAGCCCGCTTCATAGGGAAGCTTGCCGATTTTCGCGTCGCCGTAAGAGAAGGTGAAGCTTTGCTCTACCGTCATCGTCGCGCCTTCTTCCCTATCCGTCATAATGCACGAGAAGGAATACAATTTGCTATCCACAAACTTGAATTTATAGGTCTCCGTTTCATCTTCTTCCGCAAAAGAAAGGGTGTACACGCCGCCTTCGTACGTGACAAGGTTTTCCAAAGCTACGTAGTCATAGCGATCCATGTCAAAACCAAATTCTTCCACCATGAAGAATGCCGTGCCGAAATATTCCGTATCACCGTAAGCGTAGTCTTCATCCCACTCCGTCATTGTGCTATCGATATACCATTGGCACAAGTTGCCGTCCTTATAGCCGTAGTAATATTCCGTCTTGCCATTTATTTTACCTGCGTCTTGCCCTTGACCAGTGTAATCCCATTCGTTGGTAGCATAGCCTTCCGAATAGAACTTATTATCCGCAAGCATAATCGTACCTTCGGATTCCATGTTTCTCCAAATATTTTCGCTTACGTACATCGAATAATTATAATAGCCTTCCGCCTTCACGTTCGTTGCCGTGAGCGTATTTTCCCAAGCAGTTACCCAACCCGTACCCGCTTCAAGCTGTTCGCCGGCGGGTTCTTTCTTGCCGCCACCGCCGCCGCAAGCCGTAATGCTCGCCGTCATGCCGAACGCCAAAAGAAGTGCTAACGTTTTTTTCCAAATTTTCATATTTTTTCTCCTTTGCCCTTTGTGAAGAGCTTATTATTGCGTCTATTATAAAACACATTTTGTGTTTTGTCAATACCTATAAATAAAAAAGCCTTCCTTCTTTGGAAAGCTTTTTGGCATTGCATTTTTTCACCTTGCGAAATTTACGTCGCTTTGCGAGCCGGTGGGATTGAGCACACTATACCCAACGTTGACAAGGTGGTCCGCCACACGCTCTAAGCGTGCGATTGTGGACGAGAAATACGGGCTTAATTCCACGGCGCACTTCCCTTCCGCCAAACGAGCATAATGATTTGCCGTCAAGCATTTCTTCATGCCGTCCACTTTGTTTTCCAAGACGTTCAGCTCTGCGAGGCCTGCAATATCCCCGTCGTCGAAGGTTTCCACCGCCAACGCAAACATGCGAAGGACGATTTCCTTCATTTCCTTCAATTCCGCCGCCGCGACTTCCGAATACGCAAGCCCCTTCGATTGCATTTCCGTTGCGATTTCACCGAAATTTTCCGCATGGTCGCCGATACGCTCCAAGTCGTTCAAAACGTGGAAATATGCACCCACAAGCTTTTCACTCTTCGCGTCCACCAAGGGGGAAAGCTGAATTAAGAAACGGGTGAGCGCTTTGTTCGTGAAATTGATCAAATCTTCTCTTTCCGAGATTTCCTTTGCATAGTTTTCCGCTACGCCTTCCATCGCAAGAAAGGATTTTTCGATATTTTCCTTGGCAAGCGCCGCCATATATTCCACTTCCTTCTTCACTTGCATGATTGCAATCGGCGGCGTTTTTAATAAGAGCTCGTCTACGTATTTGAGCTGTCTTGTTTCCTTTTCTTCCACCTTATCGGGGATAATCTTCGTAGCTAGAGCTACGAGTTGCTTGATAAACGGCAATAGAAGCAACGTCGTCGTCACGTTAAAGATTACGTGGAACCAAGCGAGCTGCATTTCTTGCGAAGACGTGATACCTTGCAAAATGTCCACGGCTTGCGTTTTACAAATCCAAATCAACGCCGTGAAGAAAATCGAACCGATTACGTTGAAAGATAAGTGAATAAGCGCCGTACGCTTTGCATTTTTCGACGTACCGATGGACGCCAAAACCGCTGTGATACACGTACCGATATTCGAGCCAAGCACCAAGAACAATGCGTTTTCAAGCCCCAACGCTCCCGCTCCTACCATGGTAATAAAAATACCCGTAGCCGCCGAAGAGCTTTGAATAATTGCCGTAAAGATTGTGCCAAGCACGACGAGCAATAACGGGAAATCCACCTTCTTGAAAAGTTTTTGGAAGAATTCCGTGATTTCAGGATAATTATCGAAGGCGTTGCCCATAACGTCCAACCCAACGAAAATCAAACCGAAACCGCACAAAATACCGCCGATTTGCTTTGCCTTATCCATTTTGAAGAAGGTCAACATAACGCCAACGAAAGCCATTGCCGCCACGGCAAGCTTGACGAAATCCAAATACGAGAACGCCACGATTACGCCCGTGATTGTCGTACCGATATTTGCGCCCATAATAATCGCCGTTGCTTGGAATAACGTCATAATCCCCGCGTTTACGAAACCGATTACCATCACCGACGTTGCCGACGAGCTTTGAATAATCGCCGTCGCCCCTGCGCCAACGCCCACACCCGCAAAACGATTTCCACTAATTTTGCCAAGTAGTTTTTTAAGTCCCCCACCGGCGCTCTTTTCCAAGCCTTCGCCAAGCATATTCATCCCTGCGATAAACACGCCGCAGCCGGCCAAAAGCACCAACACTGCCTTGAAAATTTCCATAATTTTCTCCTTTGTTTTTTATTTTTCTCACTTCTTTTTGAACCGTTATCATTATAGCAACACGCCCCGCCGTTTGTAAAGAAACTGAAAAAAATTTTTCAAACTTTTTTTCTTTTCATTCCCTTGACTTGGCCTTTTCAAATATGATATAATGTCCTTATTCACTATCATTATAAGCACATATAAAGCATTCCCAAAATTGAGAAATTTTAAAAAAAATTTCGGGAATGTTTTCTTTTTTCAAGGACACTCCCCTATGAAACTTAAAAAAATTCTACAATACCTATCCCCGTTTGAATGGGCGCTTTGGATTTGCTCCGCGCTCGTGATTCTCCTTTCCTTTTTCTTGGGCACAGATCGTTATCCCCTAACGCTCGCCGCTTCCCTAGTAGGCGTATCCGCGCTCATTTTTATTGCAAAAGGGAACGTTATCGGACAGTTCTTGATTATCGGCTTTAGTCTTTTATACGGCATTATCTCTTGGAAATTCCGCTATTACGGCGAAATGATCACCTACGTTTTCATGTCCTTACCAAGCGCAATTATGGCGTGCGTGAGTTGGCTCAAGCACCCGTCGAAAGCGGGCAAATCGGAAGTGGAAATATCCCCCATGACAGCGAAAAAATGGCTTTTCCTTTCCCTTGGCGCAATCGCCGTGACGGTGGCGTTTTATTTCATACTCGGCTATTTCGGCACGGAAAATTTACCCTTGAGCACCCTTTCCGTTGCCACAAGCTTTTTTGCGGCGATGCTGCTTATTATGCGCAGTCCTTTTTACGCCGTCGGCTATGCGGTGAACGATATCGTCTTAATCGGGCTTTGGGTCTTCGCCACAATCGAAAGCATTTCCTATTTGCCTATGGTGCTTTGCTTTACCACCTTTCTCGTCAACGACGGCTACGGTTTTTGGAATTGGAAACGTATGCAAAAACGGCAAAATAACGCTTAAACGCGTACACGCCCCCTTCAAATCGACAAAATTCTACCCTTTTTTACCGCTTTTTCCCAAAAAATGGCGGTAAATTTTTTATCGTAAAATACGAACAAATGTTTGACATTTGTACATATATCCATTATAATAGGGGTATGATCTCGCAAGAAAAGCTAACAATTTTAACGGAGAGCGCGAAGTACGACGTATCTTGTTCGTCTTCGGGAAGCGGTCGAAAAAACACGGGCGGCATGGGCAACGGGTACGTTGCGGGGTGCTGCCATTCCTTCACGCCCGACGGACGGTGTATTTCCCTGCTCAAAATCCTTTTGAGCAATGATTGCATTTATAATTGTAAGTACTGCCCAAACCGCTTGGATGCGGACGTGCCCCGTGCGACGGCAACACCCGAAGAAATTTGCGAGCTCACGATCGATTTCTATAAGCGGAATTATATCGAAGGCCTATTTCTTTCGTCCGCCGTCGTGAAAAATCCCGATTACACCATGGAGCGGCTCTTATCCGTCGTGAAAAAACTACGGAAGGAATACCGCTTCAACGGCTACATACATTTGAAGGGTATTCCCAAATCCGATCCCAAACTCATGGAAGAAGCCGCCCTTTACGCGGATAGAATGAGCTACAACGTGGAGCTACCGTCCGAGAGCAGTCTTAAGCTTCTTGCGCCGCAAAAGAGTAAGCAAAGCTTACTCACGCCCATGAAAACGCTTGCTTTGCAAACGCAGCAGTACCGCGAAGAAAAGAAAAAAGGAATTTTCAAAGGGCACTTTTTGCCCGCGGGGCAAACGACGCAATTGATTGTGGGCGCGTCCCCCGAATCGGACGGACAAATCCTGCGGCTCACCCAAGCGCTCTATCAAAAGAACGATTTGCGGCGGGTGTACTATTCTTCTTACGTGCCCGTCGTGCAAGATAGTTTACTCCCGAGCGTCGGCGCGGGGCAACTGCGCGAGCACCGCTTATATCAAGCGGACTGGCTGCTTCGATTTTACGGTTTTTCGGTGGAAGAAATCGTGGAAGAAGGCGAAAATCTTTCCATGGAATTTGATCCAAAATGCGCGTGGGCGTTACGGAATATGCACTTATTCCCCGTGGAAATCAACTGCGCTTCTTTAGAAATGCTCTTGCGCGTGCCCGGCATCGGCGCAAGAAACGCGCAAAAGATTTTGCAAGCGCGGCAATACGCCAAGCTCACCTTTGAAGACCTACTCAAAATGCGGGTTGCGCTCAAACGGGCAAAACACTTCATCACTTGCAACGGTAAGTATCTCGGGGCGGCGCACGAAAACCAAGTGCGTGGACTTTTGACTGCCGCCGAAACGCAGGAAAGTGCGGAGCAGCTCGATCTTTTCCAAATGATTTCCACCCCGCAAAACGCCTTAATTGCCTTGCACGGGCAGTTGTAATTTTGCAAAAACACGATACCATGTACTAGGTGAACGACGTATGCTTTACATTTTCGACGGAACTAAAAACGGATTTTTGAGCGCATTTTTGCAAGCGTTCAAGGACCCGCACGCCGTCGTCACGTCGGGGCAAACTCAACTCCTTTTGGGGGAAGAGCCCGCCTACGTACAAACGGATAACGAAAAAGCGGAGCGCGCGAAAAATCGGCTTTTGTCTTTCGATCGGGATTGCTTATTCGATCTAGACCGTTTGCTCCGTTGCGGGGAAGAAGATAACGAGCAAGTGGCGTTTGAATACTTGCGTTTTTTGGCGCAAACGAAAGCACCCGTCGGAAAAAGGCTTTCCGAGCCCTGCGTTTTCAAAGCGGTCACCTATCTCAAAAAGGTGGGCTATGAAATTCACCGTTTTCACGGCTTTATCCGTTTCATGGAAACGGCAAGCGGCGCGCTCTACGCCCCCTTTTCTCCCGATAACGATATTTGCGATTTGCTCGCGCCCCATTTTAGAAAACGCTTGCCCGAGTACCCCTTCGTCCTGCATGACGTCAAGCGGAAAAAGGCGACCGTGTACGACGGGAAAAATACGTTCAACGCGTACCTGCCCCATGCGGACGTGCTACTTTCCGCCGACGAAACGGCGTGGCAAGCGCTTTGGAAGGGCTATTATCAAGCGGTGAATATCCCCTGCCGAGAACGAATAAAACAAATGAAAGGCTATCTTCCCGTCCGCTACTGGGATTTCCTTCCCGAACGGCAGGAAACGCCGAAAGGCTTTCAAGACGAGCCTTAAAAAAGTCCTTCCGTTTTTTTTCTTTGAAAAAAATCCCTTCAAAACGTTGACAACGGGCGCAAAAATACTGTATAATATCCACAACGGCAAAGGCGCCAAGGGTTTGCCTTTGCCGTTTTTCGTTTTTTTTACAAGGAGTGCTAAAGATGAAACTCGTTTCCGATTATTTTGGCTCGATGGTTTTCGACGATAAAGTGATGAAATCCATGCTTTCCGAAGAAGACTACAACACCTTAAAACGCACCGTAAAGGACGGCAGAAGCTTGAATTTGTCCGTCGCAAACGCGGTGGCAACGGCAATGAAGGACTGGGCAATTTCGCTCGGTGCTACCCATTTCACACACTGGTTCCAACCCATGACGGGGATCACTGCCGAAAAACACGATAGTTTCATTTCTCCCGATAAAGACGGCAGAGTGATTATGGAATTCTCGGGCAAGGAGCTTATCAAGGGGGAAACGGACGCATCGTCCTTCCCTTCGGGCGGACTTCGCGCCACCTTTGAAGCGCGCGGCTACACCGCTTGGGACGCAACTTCCTACGCCTTCATTAAGGACGGCGTTTTGTGTATTCCCACGGCGTTCTGTTCCTACGGCGGGGACGCGCTCGATCAAAAAACTCCCCTGCTTCGTTCCATGGAAGCCATCAACCGCCAAGCGGTGCGCATTTTGAAGCTCTTTGGCAACGAAGACGTGACGTCCGTTAAAACGACGGTCGGCCCTGAACAAGAATATTTCTTGGTCGATAAGGAAATCTTCAAGCGCCGCAAGGATCTCGTCTACACCGGCCGCACCCTTTTCGGTGCCGAAGCCCCCAAAGGACAAGAGCTCGAAGGGCATTATTACGGCGTTATCAAGCCTCGCGTGCAAGCGTACATGAACGACTTAAACGAAGAGCTTTGGAAGCTTGGCGTTTTGGCGAAGACGGAACATAACGAAGCCGCGCCTTCGCAGCACGAACTCGCGCCCATTTTCACGACGGCGAATATCGCGGCGGATCACAACCAACTCACCATGGAAATCATGCAAAAGGTGGCGAAAAAACACGGTCTTGTATGTATTCTCCACGAAAAGCCTTTCAAGGGCGTGAGCGGTAGCGGTAAGCACAACAACTGGTCGATTACGACGAATACGGGCGTAAACCTTTTAGAACCGGGCGATACGCCGGGCGAAAACGCGCAATTCTTGCTTTTCCTTTGCGCCGTACTCAAAGCGGTGGACGAACACCAAGACCTTTTGCGTATTTCGGTGGCATCGGCGGGGAACGATCACCGTTTGGGTGCAAGCGAAGCGCCTCCCGCTGTCGTTTCCGTATTCCTTGGCAATGAGTTGACGGAAATTTTGGAAAGCATTGAAAAGGATCAACCCCACCACGCGGCGAAAGAGAAAGAGCTTTTGCGCGTAGGCGTGCACACGATGCCCAAATTCCCCAAGGACACGACGGATAGAAACCGTACCTCCCCCTTCGCATTCACGGGAAATAAATTCGAATTCCGTATGCTGGGTGCAAGCGCGTCCGTTTCCGCGGCAAACACCGTACTCAACACCGCCGTTGCGGATAGTTTGAAGCAATTTGCCGATGCGTTGGAAGGCGCGGAAAACTTCGAAACGGCGTTGCACGATTTAATCAAGAGCGTCATTGCAAAGCACAAGCGTATCGTATTCAACGGCAACGGCTACGACGATAAATGGCTTTTGGAAGCGGAAAAACGCGGTTTGGTAAACTACAAGACCACCCCCGACGCGCTCCCCCATTTCACCGACGAAAAGAACGTTTCCCTTTTCACGGCACACAAAGTATATACCGAGCGCGAAATGCACTCCCGCTTGGAAATTCAATTGAATAACTACTGCAATCTCGTTAACATTGAAGCCAAGACGATGGTGGATATGGCGAAAAAGGAAATCTTGCCCGCCGTGAGCGAATATAGCCAAGTGCTTTCGCAAACGATTTTGGCAAAGACGTCCGTTTGCAAATCCCTTGATTGCACGTATGAAACGGAAATCTTAACGGAAATTTCTTCCCTTACGGCAAGCGCGTACAATATGCTCAAGCATTTAGAAAGCGCGATCCGCACCGCCGAACAAGAAAAGGACGCAAAGGCGCGCTCCGTGGCTTACAAGGCAAACGTCTTGCCCGCTATGACCTTGCTCCGCAAGGACGTAGATGCGCTTGAAAATCTCGTCTCCGCGGAATACTGGCCTATTCCCACTTACGGCGATTTGCTTTTTGAGGTGTAAATATGTTTAACGTAGAAAAGACCACGAACGAAGTGGTTGCGTGGATTCAAAACTGGTTTGAACAAAACGGCAAGGGCTGCAACGCCGTCGTCGGCATTTCGGGCGGCAAGGATTCTTCTATCGTTGCGGCGCTCTGCGCAAAAGCACTCGGCAAAGACCGCGTTATCGGCGTCTTAATGCCCAACGGCGAACAAGCGGACATTGATTGCTCCAAGCAACTCGTAGCGCACCTGGGTATCCCCTATTACGTTTGCAATATCAAAGAAGGGGTGGACGGCGTACTCGCTTCGCTCAAAGCGACGGGCGTGGAAATCAGCCGTCAAACGATCATCAATCTTCCCCCGCGAATTCGTATGTCCACCTTATACGCTCTTTCGCAATCCATGAACGGACGTGTGGCAAACACCTGCAATCTTTCGGAGGACTGGGTGGGCTACTCCACTCGCTACGGCGACGCGGCGGGTGATTTTTCCCCGCTTGGCAAACTCACCGTGCAAGAAGTGAAAGCGATCGGCAAGTACCTTGCACTCCCCGAAAATCTCGTGGAAAAAGTGCCTTCGGACGGCTTGACCGACCGCACGGACGAAGACAATCTCGGCTTCACCTACGCAATGCTCGATAAATATATCCGCACGGGCGTTTGTGACGACGAAGAAAAGAAGGCAAGAATCGATCGTTTACACGTTTTGAACGAATTCAAGCTCAAACCCATTCCTTGCTACGAATACCAACCCGAATAAAAAATTCATCAAAAAAAGCCACCCATTTGGGTGGCTTTTCTTTTTGCTTTATTGAAGATTAATCTTCACGTTTTTTCACAAGTACGCCAAGCACCGTTGCTACGCTTGCAACGATTGCTACGCCGCTAATCGTGCCGCCGCAACCGCCCTTCTTCTTGGAAGGCTTTTCTTCGCTCGTTGCGGGTACTTCGGGTTCTTCACTCGTAGGTTCGTCCGGTTCTTCGCTTACGGGGGGCTCGGGTTCTTCACTCGTGGGAAGATCAGGCTCTTCGCTTACGGGAGGCTCGGGTTCTTCACTCGTAGGAAGATCAGGCTCTTCGCTTACAGGGGGCTCGGGTTCTTCACTCGTGGGTTCGTCAGGTTCTTCGCTTACGGGGGGTTCGGGTTCTTCACTCGTCTCGGGGATTTCGGGTTCAACGGGCTTGCAAAGCTCATCTTCGTCGATAATTTCGCCCGAAACGTTGCCTTCTGCCGTCACAATAAACGTAATCGTTTCTTCCGTCTTGTTTCCGCTTAAATCGGTAGCCGAAAGGGTGAGCGTGTGCGTACCTTCCGTCAACTTACCGTATGCGTCCAACGCACCGTTCGACCACGTGTAGATAACTTCCACTTTTGCGTCCTTATCGTCGGTAGCCGTCACGGTAATGAGCGGCTTCGTGCCGATCTTTACGCGGATCGTTTCGGTGGGAATTTGAATGGTAGGCGCAACCAAATCCGCTTCTTTTACGATAACGGTGATCGATTTTTCCGACGTATTGCCGAAATAGTCGGTCGCCTTGAAGGTGAGCGTGTGTTCGCCGCCCATAGGGTTGCCGCTTTCGTCAAGCTTGGTAGGATCGCTCCAAATATATTCCACTTCAACGTTGCCTTGTGCATCGTCGTATGCCGAAACTTCGAAGGGAAGTTTTTGACCTTGCGAAATCGACACGACGTCTTCGCCGTTGTACGTGATTACGGGTGCGGTGGTATCGTTCACAAAACCAACCTTCACGCTATCAATATAGAAGACTGCCTCCGTCGTCGTACTCGTACGCAATGCAAGCTCAAACTTATACAAATAACCGTCCTTGGAAACTGCGTTAAAGCCTTCGTTACCATTATTCGAGAAGAAGTTTGTGTTATCTCTTGCGTCTAACACGATATCCACCCATTGATCTACTTTTTTGCTAATATCGTGGCGCATCGTCCAACCGCCCGAGGTCATAGGCTTGGGAATACGGATTTCGGGATAACCGTCGTTATTCCCATCATCGTTTGCGTACACACGGAAACTAATCGTTTCCACCAAGTTGGTGGGGATTTTCTTTTCGGAGAAATCAAGCGTGATGCCGCGGTTGAATTTACCCGAAGTAGCGCCGGCGCCAACGGAAAGCACCGAGCCGGTGTAGCCTTCGGGAATGCCCGCCGCCTTCGCCTCATCTTCCGTATAAATCGTAAACTCCTCACAACCGTAAATACTCGTAGTGTAATCGTCCTTTTCGCCTACGGTAAATTCGCAATCGAAATCGGATACTTCCGCCGCCTTTGCAGATTTTGCAGAAACGCCGTTAAAGCCAAGCAAACCGATAAGTGCCGCGCAAAACGCGAATAATACTTTACCATTCTTCATATCCGTTTACGCCTCCAACATATTCGCTCTAATCGCCGCGATTTCACTTTCCGTGATACCGATATCCAACATGAACTGTTCAATACGTTCTTTCCACGTAGAGAATTGCTTGTAGGTGGATTTCAAATAGTTCTTAATATAGAGATAGCCCGTACCGATAAATTCGCGCACGTCCCTATCCCCTCTATTGCGGGACATGAAGGAAAGCTCGTAATCCAAATCCAAATCCGTTTCGCTTACGCCCAAAAGACCGTTGATCAAGAAACAAATCGTACCCGTTCTATCTCTGCCTACCGAGCAGTGCACGTAGATAGGATAATTTTCCTGTTTCGTAAACGCGCGGATTTCGCCAAGCAAACCTTCGCGGAGCTTGTCGCCGTTGATACCGTTGCCGTCGCCGTACGCATACCAAGGCGCAGCAAGCGAGATATAGTTTACCGTTTCACCGAGCGGAGAGCCCTTGCCCGTATATTCGCCGTCGCCGCGGATATCCAAGTCCGTCTTAATGCCAAGCTCTTCAAGCATAATGCGCTTGCCTTCTTCGGTGATTTGATCCACTTTCGCGCCGCGGTAAGCAATCCCTTGCTTTACGCGATTGCCGTCTTCCGTATAATAACCGCCGAAATCGCGGGTGTTCGTCACTTGTTCGTCCACGTACACCGTTCTAGCCAAGTGCTCCGTAGAGAACTCGAAAATTCTCGATTTTACGATCTTATTATCGTAGTTCGCGCAAATTTGATAATAATAATCGTAGCCCATGAACAAATATTTGAGCTCTACTTCGTTATCGAAAGTCACGTAGCTTGCCGCATCGGACATATCTTCGTTCGTCGAAAGCTCCAACGTATAGTAGTCGGGCGTTTCGTCGCACGTCCAAGAAATCGTCAAGCTCGTAGGCGCATATACGTCTTTCTTATCGTTATTATAGTCCTTCGTGATATAGAGCTTATAGTTCTTGCACACTTCGTAGATATCCCCCGTCAAAAGCGGAATTTCCACCTTTTCGCTCGGACTACCTGCAATCGTAGGTTGATAAGCGACGTCGCCGCTAGTTTGCGCAAGCGCTACAATCGGTTCGAACGTTGCGTCCGAATCTTTCTTGCCACAGCTTGCCATGGAAAAGAAGGTAAGCGCGGATAACAAAAGCGCGCCAAGTTTCATTTTCTTTCGCATAATGTACTCCTTTTATATAATTTATCCAACATTATAACATATAAATTAGGAAATTGCAACCCTAAAATGAAATTTATTCCGCAAAAAGAAGCTCGAAAGCAAGTTTCTTTTCCCCTTTTATAGAGAAATCTACGTACGTAGAATCTGCTACTTTTACGATTTCAAAGGGAGTTTCCGCGCCGTTGACGTAAAGCGTTTGGCAGGTCTTTCCTTTCGGCAAGAGAATATGCGCGTTCACTTTTTCCGCCTTCGAATATACGTCGTAGCGCATACCCTTATCCTTCAAAATGAAGCGCACGTCCACGAACACGCCGCTCTTTTCGTAGCCCGTGATATAGCGAAGCTCCGTATAATGCGTGACGACGAATCTCGGGGAAAAATCGATTTCCTTATAAAGACAATCCTTATCTACCACCCCTGCAAGCCCTTCGTCCACGGCGTGCAAGAGCCCTGCCGCGCCCCAACCGCTCGGGCCGGTCTTGTTTTGCGCACCCTTGTCGTTCGGGGAATATAAGAAGTTCACTCTGCCTTCTCTTTCCGTTAATTCCACCATGCGGGAAAGAATGTCCCAACCGTATTCTTCGTGCCCGTTTTTGAACGCCGCCAAAGCGATTTCCGCCGCCGTGAAGGGGGAAATTGCGCCGTTGACGTACTCGCCTGCCTTATATTTATTGAATTGCGGG
>JAZTWL010000019.1:0-9444 GCA_045635845.1 Candidatus Scatosoma sp.
AGCATTTGCGTCCGCGTCTTGCGGAACTTGAAAAGGAACAAGAAAACCCCGAAGTTTGGCAGGATTTGGAAAAATCCACCAAAATCGGCAAGGAAGCTTCCGCAATTCGCAATAAGATTAAATCGTACGAAGCGGGCGCAACGGCGCTTTCCGATGCTTCCGACGTCGTAGATTTGATTGAAGAAACGGAAGACGAAAGCTTGATTCCCGAGCTTGACGATATGCTTTCCAAAGCGGAAAAGGATATCGAAGATATGCGTATTCGCGCCATTTTGAAAGGGCCGTACGATAACCACAACGCGATGCTTTCCTTGCACGCGGGCGCGGGCGGTACGGAAGCTTGCGATTGGTGCTCCATGCTTTACCGTATGTACTGCCGTTATTGCGAAAAAATGGGTTTCAAGGTATTTGAACTCGATCGCGAAGCGGGCGACGGCGCGGGCTTTAAGAGTGTGGAATTCCGCGTAGAAGGGGAAAATGCTTACGGCTATTTGAAAGCGGAAATGGGCGTGCACCGTTTGGTGCGTATCTCGCCCTTCGACGCGAACAAACGCCGTCAAACGTCCTTCTGCTCCCTTGAAGTAATGCCGGAAGTAGAAGACGATAACGAAGTGGAAATCAACGACGACGATATCCGTATCGATATTTATCACTCGGGCGGCGCAGGCGGTCAAAACGTAAACAAGGTTGCATCCGCCGTACGTATCACCCACTTCCCCACGGGGATTGTGGTACAATGCCAAAACGAGCGTTCGCAGCTCCAAAATAAGGCAATGTGCTTCACCATGCTTCGTTCGAAACTCTTGGAAATCAAGATTCAACAACGCCAAGCAGAAGCACAAGCAATGAAAGGGGACGTGAAGAAGATCGAATGGGGCTCTCAAATTCGCTCCTACGTATTCTGTCCGTACACCCTTGTAAAGGATACGCGCACGGGCTTTGAAAAGGGCGACGTGCAAGCGGTTATGGACGGCGAAATTCACGGTTTCGTTATCGATTATTTGAAGAAATTTTAATCATAGGATGGGGGCAGGTATGGATTTATACTTGCCCTTTCCCATCGAATAGGGTGGGGCGTGCGCCCCGAAAAAGTGGAAAGAACTATGTACAATCCTTTTGAAAATTTGGATACGAATAAGAAAGACCCGATTATTTTGGGCATCGAATCTTCTTGCGACGAAACGGCGGCGGCGGTGATTCGGGGTAGAAAAATTCTCTCCGACGAGATCGCTTCTTCCGCGAGCGTACAAGCGCAGTTTGGCGGCGTTGTACCTGAAATTGCGTCGCGCGCGCATACGGATTCGGTGGCGGAAGTGGTGGAACGCGCGGTGAAAAACGCGGGGATTACCTACGCGGACATTGACGCGGTGGCGGTCACCTACGGTGCGGGGCTTTTGGGGGCGTTGCTCGTCGGCGTTTCCTTTGCCAAGGCCTTCGCTTACGCGCTCAATAAACCGCTCATTGCGGTGAATCATATTCGCGGACACCTTGCGGCGTCCTATCTTTCCGCGCCCGAATTGAAGCCCCCCTTCGTTACGTTGCTTGCAAGCGGTGGGCATACGGCGATTTTGTACGCAAAATCGGAAGCCGAATTTGAAATTCTCGGCGCAACCCTCGACGACGCGGCGGGGGAAGCTTTCGATAAGGTGGCAAGAGTGCTTGGTTTGAAATACCCCGGCGGCCCGAACATTGAAAAGTGCGCTTTGGACGGGAAAGCAACCGTGCCGATGCCCAAAATGCTCAAGGGCGGCGGTGGCTACAATTTTTCGTATAGCGGCTTAAAGACAGCGGTGATTAATTATTGCCACACGAAAGATCAAAAGGGCGAAGAATTTTCCAAGGCGGACGTGGCGCATTCCTTCCAACAAGCGGCGGTGGACGTACTCGTAGAAAAGACGGTTTCCGCGGCGAAGGAAAAGGGCGTGCAAGTGGTGACGGCAGGTGGCGGCGTTGCGGCAAATACCTATCTTCGTCAATCCCTGCAGTCGGCTTGCGCAAAGAACGGTTTGACCTTGATTTTGCCCGAAAAACGCTATTGTACGGACAACGCAGCCATGATCGCGTCGGAAGGCTTGGTGCAATATCGATTAGGAAACTTTGCATCCATGGATTTGACGGCGAAGGCGTCCATTCCCTTGGCGGCTACGCTCGAAACGGTGCAAAGCCGTCGTGCGGAAAATAAAGGAGTATAAAGCGAATGTGGGATAAGATAGAAAGAATCCTGCATCACGCAGGACATAATTTCACCCATTCATTAGAGCATACTTTGCCCCTTTTGCCCTTTATCTTCTTGATTTATGCGGCAATCGAATTGATTGAAGCGAAGGCGGATATGCAAAAGGTGGGGAAGCTTGGCAGTCGGTTAGGCCCGCTTGTCGGCTCGGCGACGGGGCTCGTACCGCAATGCGGTTTTTCCGTCATGGCGGCAAAACTGTTCGAGCAGAAATATATCACGGTGGGTACGCTTTTTGCGATCTTTACGTCCACGAGCGACGAAGCGTTTATTATCATGCTTTCTTCGGGTGACGGGGCGGCGTGGGTAGTGCCCATGCTCCTTGCGAAGATTGGGATCGGGATAATCGTCGGCTATTCGGTGGATCTTTGTTTGAAAGCCTTTGGGCGTAGGCAGGTATGCGTTCAAATGCCGAAAACGGTGAACGGACTCCCCGAAACCACCCATGAGATTTTCATGCAGGCGTACTTGGAAGAACGGGACGTGGAAACGAACTGCTCGTGCGGTAGAAAGCACGATGGGGATAGCGCGTGGAAGAATTATTTGCTCTATCCGCTTTTGCACGCGTTGAAAGTGGGCTTGTTTATCTTACTCGTGAACTTTGCGTTGGAAATTGCAATTCACGAAGTTGGGGGAGAAGAAGTGTTTGCGCGCGCGATGAAGCGCAATCGTTATATTCAACCCTTTATCACTTGCGCGGTGGGTTTGATTCCAAACTGCGCATCGTCCGTGGTCATCACGGAAAGCTTTTTAAGCGGTGCAATCACGTTTGGCTCGTGCGTTGCGGGCTTGTGTGTGAATGCGGGCATGGGGTTCGTCGTACTCCTGCGCAATACGAGAAAGTGGAAGCGGAACGTGAGCTTTATCCTTTTGAGTTATTTGATTGCGGTGTGCATAGGTTTGGCGTTTAATTTAATTGCGCCCGTATTTGTTTAATCGTCGATTTTTTGTGGTATATAATATATAAGGAAGACAACCTTTCGGAGGGAAAGAAGATGCAAGAAGTAAAAATTCTCGGCTTTGAAAGCGGCGTTTTGAGCGTTTCGCTTTCGGGGGATATTGATTTGGGGAATGCGGAAGCGTTCTATCAAGAAGTGGCAACGGCGTACGCGCAAACGCGCGGCAACGTGCATTTCGATTGTAAGGAATTGAACTTTATCGATAGCACGACGCTCGGTACGTTCGTGAAAATTTTGAAAATGGCAAAGACGGACGGCTATTCTGTTCGCCTTACGAATTTGCAACCGAAAATCAAGAAATTATTCGTGATTTGTTCGCTCGATTCGATTATGGAGCTTGAATAACGATGGAAAAATTTACGGTGACGTTGCCCTTGACGGGTGAATATTTAACGACGGTACGCTTGACGACGGGCGGGCTTTGCGCGCTTGCAGGCTTCGACGTGGACACCGCCGAAGATTACAAAGTCTGCGTGACGGAAAGCTTGCTTATTTTGAAGCGCAACGGTTTTTCGCGCGCGAGCATTGAATTCACGGTAGGCGACGCGCTTGGCTGTGTGCTTTGCGGCGTGGGCGAAATCGGGGAAATGGGCGATAGCTTGGAAGACGGTATTTCCAAGGCGCTTTTGCACGCGTTCTTGGGGAGCGTGGATTTCGTGAAGGAATCGGATAGGGTAGTAAAGATTGCATTTGAAGGCTAATATCAATGACGGAAGAACGTATTAACGAGCTTTTCAAGCTATACAAAGAGAGCGGCGACGATTCGATTCGCAATCAAATCGCCGAGCATTATCTCTACATAGCGGAGATTCTCGCCAAAAAATTCGTGGGGCGGGGAGTGGATTACGACGATTTGTATCAAATCGCCGCGATGTCGCTTATCCGCGGAATCGAGCGTTTCGATCCTGCGCAAGGTGTTCAGTTTTCCACCTTTATTACGCCGACGATCGCGGGGGAAATTAAGAACTATTTCCGTGATAGCTCCCGTATGGTGCGCGTTCCAAGACGGCTTGGCGAACTCAATCTTGCCATTCGCAAATTCTCGATCGAGTACGAAAAGGACAAGGGCGAAAAGCCGAAGATTTCAACGATTGCCAAGGCGCTTAACATTGCCGAAGAAGACGTCGTAAAGGCGCTCGAAGTGGGCGGTACGGTTTCTTTGGACGGCATGGTGACAAGCTCCGACGACGAGAACGAGAATAAATCTCTCTACGGCGTGTTAGCAAGCGGGGAAGACGCTTACGAGCGTTTCGAAACGAAGGACGCGTTGTTTTCCGCAATGCAGGATTTCTCGGAAGAAGAAAAGTTGCTCATTCAATGCCGATTCGTCGACGAGCTTTCGCAAAGCGAAACGGCGCTCCGTTTGGGTGGGAAATCGCAAATGTACGTTTCCCGTATGGAACGGAAACTATTGGAAAAATTGAAAGAGCGTTTGAAGGACGCATTCGGTTAATGACTAAAAAAAGGGGGGAGCGAAGATGACGTATGAAATTATCAATTACGAAACGTTGCGGCGTGCCGTGGACGAGCTTTGCGACTTTCTTTTTGCGCAAAACGTGCGTGCGGACAGCGTATTTGATAGCAAGCTCGTGGCGTACGAAATGCTTGGAAACGTTATAAAACACGCGGACGGGAATGCGAAACTCGATTTTGGCGTTACGCCCGAATTCGTGGAATTGAAGATTGTGACGGCGGAGATTTTCTTCCCCGTAAAAAGGGAAAACTGCTCGGACGTTTACGCCGAGAGTGGCAGGGGGATTTACTTGGTGGATCGCGTTGCCGAACGCTTCTTGACGGACGACGGCGGGTTATTGGTCCGTATTAAAAGATGATTAAAAGAGGCGAGCCGAATGGCTCGCCTCTTTTTTATTGCGCTATAGTATTGTGTGCGCAAAGGGCATAAAAAACGAGCCGACTAGAAAGTCGGCTCGTCGTTTGTTTTAGGGATTAAAGTTTTTGCGAGAAATCGTAGATCTTGCCAAGAAGTTCGCTAGAAACTTTTTCTCTATATTGACCAAGGTAGATGAATACCTTATTGAAGAACGCCTTGTTGTTGCCACCAACGACGTATTCGGGAATTTCAGGCATATCACCCTTCGTACGAAGTACGTAAACGTCGATAAATTCTTCTCTTTCCGCCTTTTCAAGCGTGCCGATAAATGCGTCGAACTTGCCGGAATAATCGTCTTCCGCTTCTTCTTCCGCACATTCTTCTTCTGCGTTTACGAGTTCTGCCATTTCAACGCCAGCAACGGGGCCGCCTTCGTAAGGGATCGCTTCGATCGTTTCTTCTACGTGGAATTCGTCCATCGTGTCTTTCTTCGCTTGCTTCACAGCTTTCTTGCGACGAACGCCGAGTTGGCAAAGAACAACCACCACTTGAAGAAGGGAGATGAGTGCTGCTACGATAATGAAAAGTACGTTTTCTTTGCATTCAAGATCCATTGCACGGGAAACGTAAAGTGCGCCGAGTGCAACGATTACTTGGAATACGTAGCGGATAGGATCGCCTGCAAGACCTTTCTTGGAGTTCGCACGGCAGGTTGCAATGCCAAGGTTAAGGAATGCAACGCCTACGACAACAAGGACCAAATACTTGCTGATCTTCTTTGCACTGCCAAGAGCAACAGCCGTTGCAGCGCCGTTGTAGGTGAAAGCAAGGATCAAAGCGCCGGTGTAAGCAAGGGAAAGAAGGAAGTGGATCGCGTTGAACCAAGCCGCCTTACCCGTGTTTGCGATTTGAAGCACGAAATAGAAGAATGCAACGCCTGCCGCAATGCCTACGGTGAGATAATCAAACACCGCTTCGCCACGATAGGAAGTGATGCAAAGGATGCAGATTGCATAAGCAGCTGCGCCCCAAGCGATTACGAACGTTGCAAAACGAACGAGTGCGGGAGCTTTCTTTCTCGAGAAGATTGCCACCAAAGAGCAAAGGAAACCAACGACGATGGACGCCGCAAATACGTAAAGGGCAAGCCCTGCCGCGATGCTCAAAATCGTAGAGTCGTCGCAGAAGCTAGGGAGTACGCCCCAAAGTTTTACACCGGAATCAACAATGTCTCTTGCCACTTCCCACAAAGCAAGTTCACCAATAGCAAAGAAGCCTTGGATGCCTGCCAAAACCTTGATGGGGAGGACAACGAGAACTGCGCATGCAGCGATCAAAAGGACTGCAAGTAAGCGATAGCTTACGTTCTTTTTAGCTTTGTTAGCCATAACAAATCTCTCCTGAAAGTTATTTGAATTTCTCGCGTTAGCGAGAGTAAACTTTTCGAATTTATAGTATTATAACACTTTCGAAGGTGGATGTCAATACTTAAAAAGTATTTTTTCCTTGTTTTCCGTAAAAAAAGGCTAAAAAGCAATAGGAAAATCGGGGTTTTGTGAAGGAAAAAAGAAAAGATGCGAAAAACCCCTTGAAAAATTTTTTATTTTGCGTTATAATAGTAGCGTACGAAAAAACGAAAGGCGGTTCTTCTAGGAAGAACTTGTCAAGGAGCGCGCATGACGGAAATTGAGAAGATCGTCAAAGAGCTAATGGAAAAATTTAATATTCACTTGGAATATTACGCGGAAAATGCGCCGAAGAACGATTTGCCCATTTGCGATTGGCAATTCGATAAGGTGACGGATGACGGCAACCACACCTTCTTCCGTTTTCTTTATAGAAACGTCGGCTATATCGGTATTTTGAAGGGCGTTGGGGAAATGGAGCGCAACTACGCGTTGCTTTTGCCCGCCTATATCGAAAGCTTTGCGGAAAAGGATTCCGAGCTTCCCAAAACGGAACAATTAAAGCGCATTCTCACGGGCGAATGCTCGACGATGGGTATTTATAAGTACGTGACGAAATATTCGGTAAAGAGCACCCCTTGCTTCGCAATCGTATTGCGTGCCCCCAAATTGATGGAAGAAACGCTCGGGCTTTTGGAACAATACGGCGGAAACAGTTTGGATACCGTCGTACAAATGAGCGCGGATATTTGCGTGGTGGTCCGTTTCGTAGAAACGGAAGGGGAAGATAATTCTCCCGTAGAATATGCGGAATTCTTGGTGCAATCCTTGAAGGAAGAGCTTGGCGTGGATGCACAGGCGGGGGTTGGCCCTATCGTGAACGAATTAAAGGATATTGCGCTCTCGTATGCAAGCGCGGAAAATGCGCTTCGCTATGCGGACGTATTCCAAATTCAAGGGGACGTACATTTCTACCGCGATTTTATCTTAATGAAAATCTTGGAAGAAGTGCCCGAAAGTCGTTTGCGCGAATACCTTTCGGGGAGCACGGACGAGCATTTCAAGGAAATCTTCGAGGACGAAGAAATGCTTGCGACGGCGGAAGCCTTTTTGCAATGCAGCTTGAACGTGAGTGAGACGTCCCGCCGCTTGTATTTACACAGAAACACCCTTTTGTACCGTTTGGATAAAATCGAAAAAGCAACGGGGCTGAATATCCGTCTTTTCTCGGGTGCGGTTTCCTTCCGCGTTTTGACGGTGCTTTATAAGCTTTTGAAGAAATAAGAAAAACACAATCCGTCCACGAATATTTTATGCGGGCGGATTATATTTTTATCCCGAATGGGATATAAACGTGGAGTGAGCGTTATGGAAGAAAAAAAGACACAAGAAAATACTATGCCGCAAGACGGGGAAAAGGTGCAGGAAAACTTACCCCAAAATGCGGTTGAATGCGTACCTGCCCCCGTGAAAACGCGAAAAAAAGGCAAAAAAGTGTGGAAGATTATCGGTTGCATTTTCCTTGCTTTTGCTATCTTTGCCTCGGGTGCGTTGACCTTTTGGCTCTCGCTCGACGAGGGAATGCGCAAGTTGATTTGGATCAAGGATAGAATTGATAGCGACTATTATCAAGATATTTCCAACGAGGAATTCTATTCCACCATTTTTGATTCAATCAACGAAGATTTGCTCGATCCCTATTCCTATTATATGACGGCGGAAGAGTACGAAGCGAGCAATCAAAGCTTGGCGGGAAGCAAGAGCGGGATTGGCATAGGCTTTAGCACCAAGACGGCGGACGGTCAAGATCGCATTTTGATCACCCGCGTTTGCGGCAATTCCCCCGCGGAAGCGGCGGGGCTTTGCGAAGGGGATCGAATCGTTGGGTTTGGTCTTACGCAAGACGCTATCACGGATAGTCAAAATTTTAACGAGTTTTCCGATTTCTTGGACGGCGTGGAAACGAAAGTGCCCTTGCTTTTGAAAATCATTTCGAACGGGGCAGAAAAACTTGTATCCCTTACCAAAGAGTATTACGTGGAAAATTACGTTTTCTACCGCACGAACACCGTTTCGTACGGGTTTGCGGGCGATAAAAATACGGAATGGAAGATGAAGGATAATCCGTTGACGGCGTTGCCCGATCACGTGGCGTATATCCGCTTGACGCAGTTTGGCGGCAACGTTTCGAAGGGCTTTGCGCTTGCGATGGAGCGTTTCCGTGTGGACGGGAAGAAGGATTTAATTTTGGATTTACGCGGAAATACGGGCGGGTATTTGGACGATATGCAAAACGTCGCGTCCTATTTCGGCAAAAACACGACGAGCAAGAAACCCGTTGCGTTGATTGCGGACGGCAAGGGCAAAGATGAAAAATATTACGCACGCGGAAATTATTATTCGGATTATTTCCAAGACGATAGCCGCATTTGCGTGCTTGGGGATTCGAGCACCGCTTCGGCGTCCGAGTGCTTAATCGGGTTCTTGCTTGATTACGGCGCGACGACGTATGCCGACATTTGTTTATCCGAAGTGCAAGGCGTGGCAAAAACGTTCGGCAAGGGCATTATGCAAACCACCTATTATTTGGACGTGGTTGAGAAAGACGCGATTAAGCTCACGACGGCGGAAATTCGTTGGCCCGTTTCCAAAACGAGCATTCATGGCAGGGGCGTCTTACCCGAAGACGGGACGAAGGTTGCCAAAGAATCCTACGAAAGAGAAGGGGAGCTTTTGGCGGCGATTGCGCAATTATACCCCTAACGTGCCACCGTGTACGCGTTGAATGAATAAAAAAAGCAAAAGCGTACGCCGTTTCGGGCGTACGCTTTCACGTTGTTATGGAGGTGTTTTCAGTCAAGCTGAACCACTTGAATGGAAACGGATGAGCGATTCGTTGATAAGAATATACCATACGAATGCGAAGATTTCGTTGTGAAATTGTGAAAATTAGATAAAATAACAGCCGAGCGACCGCTCGGCTGTTCGTTGTTATTGATTTACTTTTTTGATATA
>JAZTWL010000020.1:0-8010 GCA_045635845.1 Candidatus Scatosoma sp.
CTTCTACCAACCGTTGGTCTCTCTTTTGGGATATTTTTAAGGGGAATTTCGGGAAGATCTTCAAAGTCAACCTTTTGACGATCCTTTTCTTCATTCCTTTGTTCGCGGTGATTATTATCGGGAATATGATGTCGCAAACGAATAGCGTCACCTATCCCTTCGGCGCAAACGTGGGGCTTGGCTATCCCGCGCAACCCAACTTGCAAGGCGTTTCGCAATGGCTTACGTTGCAAGGGGATTTCTATACGCAAATCGGTATTTTCGTGGCTTGCTTTATCGCTTCGGTAGGGCTCGCAGGCGGTATGTACGTTGTGAGAAACATGGTTTGGACGGAAGGTATCTTCGTTGCAAACGATTTCTGGCGCGGCGTAAAGCTCAATTATAAGAACGCGTTGCAAACGGCGCTTTTCTTCACGCTCGTTTTAATGCTTTCTTCGTCGCTTATCAATTTCTCGGAATTCTCGCTCGTAATGGGGGATTTGCCTAGTTGGCAAAGAACTCTTCTCAAGATCTCGGAAACGATGAGCTATTTCGTGATGGCGCTCGGCTTGATGATGTCTTTCTGGATGATCGCGCTCGGCGTAAACTACAAAATGCGCTTCTTTACCCTTTTCAAGAACTCGTTCTTGATGTCGATCGGTACGTTGCCCCAAACGATTTTCTTCGGCTTGTTGGCACTTTTGCCTTTCATCTTGCTTTCGATCGGCGGCAATTTCCTTATGCTTATCGGCATTATGCTCGTGCTTATCTTCGGTCTTGCTTACGCGCTTTTGGTTTGGCTTGACTTTGCGCAATGGGTGTTCGATAAGTATATCAACCCGAAGCTTCAAGGTGCAAAAGTGGGTAGGGGTATCTATAGCAAGGACGGCTCGTCCAAGACGGAACTCACGGGTGACGATAGCGCGGCGGCGATTGAATATCAACGCATGCTCCTTTCGCACGGCAGATCCAAGCTCGTGGCTCGCCCGATTAAGCCGATTGACGACTCGTTGCAAATTTACGAACTCCCGCAATCCTTTAGCCGTGAAGACTTGAAGAAATTGCGTGAAAGTAAGCAAGCGATCGTGGACGACAACGAAGCGTACGCAGAAGAACACAAGAACGATCTTCGCTACGTGGAATATAATAAGCAATTCGACGAACGTGAACGCGCTTTGCAGGAAGAAGAAGCGGCTCGCGGTAAGAAAAAGCGTGGGGCGAAATTGAAACCCCCGAAGATGCTTAACGATAAGTAAAAAACGACGTATCTACGTCGCATTTCGGCGTTGCCGTGCGGTCACATACTATCGGTATGCTCCCTTACGGCGCCTTGAACTGCTCGTATCTACGCCGTTTTGAATAAACAATAAATTAACTCGGGGCAACCTTGCGTTGCCCCGATTCAATAAATCATAGGAATCACGTATATGGAAAGAAAAGCAGCGTATGCAAATCTTGCCAAATGGTTTGAATATCTAAACGACGACTGCGACTATGAAAATTGGTCGCAGTATTTAATTAATAAGCTCCGTGCGTTTCCCTTGTCCGTTGGTTTGGACGTGGGATGCGGCGGCGGTTGGTTTACGCGCGCCTTCCAAAAGCAGGGCTATCAAATGACGGGCTTGGATATTTCCCCCGAAATGCTCGATTACGCGCAGGAAACGGCGTTTAAGAACGGGGTGCGCAGCGAATATCTTTTAGGGGATATTACGAGTTTCCGCACGCCGAAGAAATACGATTTTGTCACGGCGATCAACGATTGCGTGAACTATATCCCCAAGGATAAACTCGTCAAGGCGTTCAAGTCGGTGAAGGCGGCGCTTAAAAAAGGCGGCGTTTTCCTTTTCGATATTAGCACGGAAAGAAAAATCCGCTTGAAGATTGCAGATACTGTATGCGCGGACGACCGCGACGACGTCACTTACATTAGCTTCAATAAACCGGAAATAGACGGCGTGACGATGGACGTTACCTTGTTCGTTAAGCGCGCGGACGGCGCGTTTGAACGCAAGGACGAGCAACATAGACAGTATATATATACGGAAGAAGAAATCACGGCGGCGTTGCAAGAAAGCGGTTTCACGCTCCTTGCCGTGGAAGGGCATTTGGGCGCGGAAAAATCTACCGCCGACCGTTGGACGTTTTTAGCGCAAAGGAATTAAGGCATGAAGAACTTACTTCGCACTCTCATTTACGATAGCCAAGTCTCGCTCACGGTTGCCGATACGACGGCACTCGTGCAAGAAGGGATCACGCGGCACGAATTATCGCAAGGCTCGGCGCAGCTTTTCGGGCAGGCGATTTCCGCAATGACCTTCATGAGCGCGTGCTTGAAAAACGCCGTAGGGGAAATATCCCTTTCCTTGAAATCGAACGGCGAAAGCGGGGAGATTGCCATTTCGGGCAATCAACGCCTTTTCATGCGTGGTTATATCGAAAATACGAAAATGGACGGGGGTATGTCCGCGTTGAAGCCCTTTTTGGGCGGCGGCTCGCTCACGATTATCCGCGACGACGGCTACAATCGTCCTTTCGTGGGTGCGTGCGCGCTCGTAGAAAACGGGGGCGTGGACGAATCCTTTGAAGAATATTTCCGCATTAGTGAACAGCTCCCCACCCGCATTAAAACGCGCGTGGAATTTGACGGGGAGGGCCGCTTACTTTTTGCGGGCGTGGTTGCGGTGCAGCCCTTGCCTTTCGCGCCAAAAGAAGTCTTGGAAAAGGCGCAAGCGCTCGATTTGGACGGCTTGCTCGAAAAAGTGAAAAAGGACGGCGTTGCAGCGGCAACGAAAGCGGTGTTTGCAGAAGATACGAGCGTTTGGGAAGAACGGAACGCGAAATATCAATGCAACTGCTCTAGACGCTATCTCTTGCGCGTACTCGTTTCGCTTGGCGAAGCACAGCTTCGCCAAATCATTCAAGAGGACGGGGCGGCGCGCATTCATTGTCATTATTGCAACACCGATTACGAATTTACGGAAGAAGATGCCGATCATCTTTTTCCCAAAAACGAAGAATAACGTAGGATAGAACGAAAGGTACTTATGGGTAAGACGAAGTCGATTGATTTTAGCCGAAATAAACTCGGTAAAATGGCGGATAAATTTTATAATGAGGGAAAGTTTATTTCCGCGCTTCGTTTTGCACGAAAGGAGCAAGAGGAGCACGGCAACGATCCCGACGTTTTTGCGCGCCTTGCCGATATTTACGAGGCGATGGGCTTGCACGGCTCGGCGGTGAATTGTCTTTTGCAGCTCTTGGATATCGCGCACGCGGACGATTTGCCCGAGGTGTATGAAAGTATTGCCGTGAACTTTTTAAGTCTTGGCAACGAAGGGGCGTCGGCGTACTATTATAATAAACTCATTGACGTGGACGATACGATCCCGCCCGAAGCGAAAATGGACATTGCGGAAGCCTTTTCCGTGAAGAAAAAGGATAGATTCCGCTTTGTATATCCCCCCGAGCTTGCCGATTATTCCAAGGAAGTGGCGATCGGCTCGAAGGCGCTCAAAGAAGGGGATTGTAAGCGGGCGGTGCAAGAGCTTTCCAAGGTAGTGAAAGGCGCGAAGGAATATGCGAACGCGGCGGAAATGCAAGCGGTGGCGCACCTGCTTTGCGGGGAAAAGGAAGAAGCGGAAAAGCTTTGTTTGGAGCTTTTGGAAATCCACCCCGACGATATCCGCGCTTTGGCGACGCTTGCCGCCGTGTATTTGGAACAAGGCAGAGAAGAAGAAAGCAAGGCAATCGCTCTGCGCTTGTGTGATAGAAAGATTGAAAATACCGACGATATTTATAAAGTGGCAACCGTTTGTTGTGAAAACGGGTTGCACGATCAAGCGTACCGCGCGTTTTGTCAGTTGAACGATAAAATGCCCTACGATGGGCGTATGCTCTATTTCCAAGCGGTTGCCGCGTATAAGAGCGGTAGGGAAGTGGAAGCGGAAAAGCTTTTGGATAAGCTTTGCGCCATTTACCCCGATGCGGAAGTGGCGAAATATTATCTCAAAGCTCTTCGCGTTTACCTTTCGGACGAGAGCGGGGAAGCGGAAAAACCCGAGTTTACCTATTTCTATCATTTGCCGCAAGCGGAACGGGAAGAACGTTGCGCCGCGCTTTTGAAGGTGGGGGGTATGCCCAAGGAAGAAGCGCAGGTGTTCGGCTTGCTTTTCTTGCACGACGGGTATTTCTCTTGGTGTTTTGACGAAATGGACGGCGCGGACCACGATTTGCAGTATTTGGCACTCGTGACGGCGGTGCATATCCGTGCGGATGAGTTTATTCGGGACGTCTTGCTCGATTTTGAAGTGCTTGACGCGTTGAAGATTGAAACGTTGCGTATGCTCATGGAACGCAACGAAGATATGGAGTTGGGGCTCGTGCTTTACGGGATTTACCGTGAAATTTTCCTTCCCCGTATTAAAATCGGCAGAAAGCGCCGCACGAAGTACTTGCAAGCCTACGCGAAGGTGGCGTCCAAATTCGTGATTTTGAGCGAAATGCACGGCGAGAAAATCAAGTGCGCCGCGGAAATGCTGTATCGTGCCTTGGAAAAGGGCAACGGCTTGGATTTGGTGGACGACACCGACGCTTGCGCGTGCGCGATTTTTATGGAAGCGGGGATCAAGGAAATGGGCAACGATCCGCAAAAGATTGCTTTTGCTTTCGACGCTGACCTTGCGAAAGTGCAAGTTTTGCGCTCCTATATCGTGGGTGTAAACATGACGGAAAGAACGGAAAATACGGATGGTGACAACGCATGAAATTGATTGATTTTGACGGTTTATTCGACGAAAAGCTTACGCAATACATGTCGGAAAACAAGCGCAAACATAGCGAAAGGGATTGGGAAAACGTCATTCCCAAGCTCTACAAGACGTTTGGGGACACCTTTATTGCCGCGATCGGCTGTACGCCCAAGCAATATTATGCGAAAGCGACGGCGGCGGAGCTTGTGGAAATGCTGCAAGCGCACCTTGCGCAAGACGTACCCGTGCCCGAATTTTTGTGCGCGGAAATTGAAGCGCGCGGGGCGGCGGAAACGCTTTTGCCTTTGCTTTTATCGGACGATGCGCAAACGGTTTCCTACGCAATCAATTTGCTTGGAGACGACGAAAAGGCGTTCGACGCGTATTTTTCCATTCTCACGGAAAACCGCTTGAACGAAGATTTGCGCAGCGACGTGGCAGATATTTTCCGCTTGCACGCCGACGAAATGAAGGACAAGGCGAAGGATGCTTACGAGAAAGGGCTTGCCGTGGAATATATGCTCGAAATTCTTTCCCGCGTGAAGGCAAGGGAAGATTGGATCTTCGAGATTTTGCTTAAAGAATTCCGTCTTGGCGACGAAAAAACGCCGATGCGCGCAAGTTATCTCGCCGCTTATGGCGACGAGCGCGCGTTGCCTTATCTTATGGAACGCATTGAAGATCGCACGATCGGCTTCGTGGAATTCCAAGAGCTCAAGTACGCAATCGAAGCGTTGGGCGGCGAATATAAAGAGCCGAGAGATTTCACGCAAGATAAGGATTATTTGGCAATCGAAGCGGCGTCCGCAACGGAAGGCTCGTTAAAAAGTTAAAACAAAATACGCATACGCAAAGTATTCTCCGCATATAGTAAGCCGTAGGGTTTATGCGGAGATTTTTTTTCGCAAATACGGGAGGTCGTAGATGGAAAATTATAGCGTATACGAAGATATCGCAAATCGCACGAACGGGGATATTTATATCGGGGTGGTCGGTCCCGTTCGAACGGGGAAATCGACCTTTATCAAGCGTTTTATGGAAACGCTCGTTATCCCCAAGGCAAGCGAACAAGAAAAAGCAGTGATGATTGACGAACTGCCCCAAGCAGCGGCAGGGAAAACGGTGATGACTACCGAGCCGAAATTCGTACCCGCAAAGGCGGCGAAAATTGCCGTTTCGGAGGGCGCGGAAGCGAGTGTGCGGCTCGTGGATTGTGTGGGCTTTGCCGTGGACGGGGCAAGCGGCTTTGACGAAGACGGCGTGCCAAGACTCGTCAAAACGCCGTGGAGCGAAGCGGAAATGCCCTTTGAGCAGGCGGCGGCGCTTGGTACGCAAAAGGTGATTCGGGAACATTCCACGATCGGCGTTTTGGTGACGACGGACGGCTCGGTGACAGAGCTTGCCCGCGCGAATTACGAGAGTGCGGAAGCGCGTACGGTGGAAGAATTGAAGGGGATCGGCAAGCCTTTCGTGGTGGTGTTGAACTGTCAAAAGCCGAGCGCGGTTTCTGCGCTTAAAAAGTCGCTCGAAGAGAGATACGGCGTACCCGTGGTCGCGTTGAACGTGGAAAAGATGGGGGAAAGGGAAGTGCTCGAGGTGCTCCAAAAAGCCCTTTTCGAGTTCCCCGTCACGCGGATAGACGTGAAGATGCCCAAGTGGCTGCAATCTTTCCCTGAAACGGACGAAACGGTGCGTTCGTTGCTTTCGAAGGTGAAAGGGGCGGTTTCGGGCGTGAAGAAAATGCGGGATTGTTTCGCGCTTGAAAAGCTCTTTGACGAAGAATCGGAGTTTTTGAATCCCGAAGAAATCCGCATGGATTTGGGCGTGGGCAGAGCAGAGATTACGGTGGGCGTGAAGGCGTGCGCTTTCTATAAAGCGTTGGGGCAGGTATGCGGTGAACGCATTGACGACGACCTTTCGCTCATGCAGTTTTTGCTTGCGTTCTCGGGCGTGAAGAAGGAGTACGAAAAGGTGCAGGGCGCGCTCAAGGACGCCGAAGAAAAGGGGTACGGGATCGTCTATCCCATGGAAGACGAGTACGAACTCCAAAAGCCGAAGCTTATTAAAAAGGGTGCGAGCTACGGCGTGGAATTTAAGGCGAAGGCGACGGGCTACCATATCGTCAAGGTGGACGTGACGGGGCTTGTAAGCCCTATTATCGGCACGAAACAGCAAGGGGAAGCGTTCGTCGAAGAAACGCAAAATGCCTATGAAGAAGGGCAGGATAAGGTGTTTGAAACGAACATTTTCGGCAAGTCTTTGCGCAGTTTGGTGGGCGACGAGCTTTCGAGCAAGAGCGGCGCGATGCCGATAGAATTGCGTAAAAAGGTGCGCCGCACGGTGACGAAAATTGTCAACGAAGGGAAGAATAATCTTTTTTGCCTGCTCTTTTAGAATAAAGAAAGGGGGAATGGGGCATACTCATACAAAAGCCTTTGGGGGTTAAAAAATATGAGTAAAGCGCAAAAAAACAAGAAAGAGAAAGTGCCGAAGATTACGGAAGCGGAGTACGCGAAATATATCGCGGGACTCAAGGGAGAAAATAAAGAGCCGTTGCCACCGCCCAAGACGGACGGCGCGAACGGAGAAAGGATATAAATATGAGCGCGGGCACGAAAAAGCCCGCGCTTTTCCGTGAAAGAATTTTTTTTGGGATTTTTCTATTTTTTTTGAAAAATTGATAAAAAACAGTTGACAAAAGCATTTCTTTTTAGTATTATTAATAAGCTGTTTTGGGTGACGTTGCATCAATGTTGCTTAAAATAGAACATATCGCGGGGTAGAGCAGCTAGGTAGCTCGTCGGGCTCATAACCCGAAGGTCGAAGGTTCGAATCCTTCCTCCGCAACCAGATGGCGGCGTAGCTTAGTTGGTTAGAGCGATCGGTTCATACCCGATAGGTCATAAGTTCGAATCTCATCGCCGCTACCATCAAAATAACGGAAATTTCGTTTCATATGGCCCGTTGGTCAAGCGGTTAAGACACCACCCTTTCACGGTGGTAACATGGGTTCGAGTCCCGTACGGGTCACCAACAAACGAAATTTCCGTTACATATTAAGGCCCGTTGGTCAAGCGGTTAAGACACCACCCTTTCACGGTGGTAACATGGGTTCGAGTCCCGTACGGGTCACCAGCAATCAAGCACAGGTCAATACCTGTGCTTTTTGCTTGCAAATAGATAAGAAAAGGAACAAACTCATGAAAACGAATATTACGGCTGGCGATTGTTTAAATAAAATCTTACAAAACAAATACCCCAACGAAAAGTTTATCCCCTTTTG
>JAZTWL010000021.1:0-10494 GCA_045635845.1 Candidatus Scatosoma sp.
AACGCGGAATTGAAGTCTCTCGTTCAAAAGATTTACGAGCTTGCAGGGGAAGAGTTTAACGTAAATTCTACCCAACAACTCGGTAAAATCTTGTTTGATAAGTTAAAAATCGGCGCAGGCGCAAAGAAAACGAAGGAAAGCAAGAGCTATAAAACGACGGCGGAAGAATTGGAAAAATACGCCGACGAACACGAAATCGTGCGCTATATCCTTCGATATCGCAAAATTCAAAAGATCAATTCCACGTATATCGAAGGCTTCAAGCCGTTGCTTGTAAACGGTAAGGTGCACACGACGTACAATCAAGCGAATACGCAAACGGGGCGTCTTTCGAGTGCGAATCCGAACTTGCAAAATATACCCATTCGTACGCCCGAAGGGCGCGAATTACGCAAATTGTTCACGGCAAGCCCCGAAAACGTCTTAATCGACGCCGATTATTCGCAAATCGAGCTTCGTCTTTTGGCACATTTTTCGGCATGTAAAGAGCTTGTTTTTGCATATTGCGAAGGAAAAGATATTCACGCATTGACCGCTTCGCAAGTATTTGACGTGCCGCTTGAAGAAGTGACTTCGGATATGCGCCGTAGTGCAAAAGCGGTAAACTTTGGGATTATCTATGGCATTAGTGCATTCGGTTTATCGCAAGATTTGAATATTAGCGCGAAAAAAGCAAAGGAATATATCGATAAATATTTTGAAACTTATTCCGACGTGAAGGAATACATGCAAAAGAACGTTGAAAATGCCACCAACGACGGCTATATTGAAACGTTGCTTGGCAGACGCCGCGTGATTAACGAGCTTCGTTCTTCGAATTTTAACGTGCGTGCATTCGGCGAACGCGCCGCTATGAATATGCCGTTGCAAGGCTCTAGCGCAGACATTATTAAGCTTGCCATGATCGGTGTAGACAAGGCACTAAAGGCGGGGAATTATAAGGCAAAACTAGTTTTGCAAGTACACGACGAACTCGTAATCGATTGCCCCAAAGACGAAGTGGACGCCGTATCTAAAATCTTGCAAAATGAAATGGAAAATGCCGTTTCCTTGCGCATTCCATTGACGGTTGACGTCAATATCGGTAAGAGTTGGTACGATACAAAATAAAACGCTGTTTCACAAATTGCGTTTCATAGAAGATTGTTGTGAAACTTAAATTGTGAAACACGGCTACGATTTGAGTAAAGGAAAGGAATAATATGAAGGCAAAAATTGCTATCACAGGGGGAATCGGCAGCGGAAAATCGATGGCTGCTACGATTCTACGGGAAAAGGGATATTCCGTATATTCTTGCGATGAAATCTATAAAGAAGTCATTCATTCGCCGATTTATATAGAAAAGGTAGGGAATGAGTTTCCTGTTTGCATTGAAAACGGTGTAGTAAATCGCAAAATTCTTTCGAATATCGTTTTTAATAATCCCGCAAAACTTGAAAAATTGAATGCAATCGCGCATCCGTTAATCATGGAAAAATTGAATAACCTTATGAATAACGATGCAAACGAGATTATTTTTGCCGAAGTACCGCTTTTATTCGAAAGTGGACTCGAGAAGGATTTTGATAAAATACTCGTCGTACAACGTGATAAGGCGGAACGCGTAAAAAGCGTTTTACTGCGTGATAATTTATCCGAAAAGGAAACGCTTGATCGGATGAACACGCAATTTGGCTACGATACGATAGAAGGGCAGGCGTATATTCAAAATATCGGCGCATACGTAATTTACAATAATTCTACGATCGAAGCATTGAAAGCGCAAATTGACCATTTTTTATCTAATTTATAAAGCAACCGTGAAACATATTTTGTGAAACACGATTTTATAGGCAATAATGAAGGTATTTCCCCGAACGAAAAATTCGGGGATTTTTTATTGCAAAAGGGGACAATACTACGCCACGCATAGGTATTATGTTATGCAAGGTATAATACCTATGACAAACATAGTACCTGCATTTTTTCGACATTATAATTGCCTTTTCTTTCGCATAATTTTCGTAATCTTTTTATTTTATAAAAAAGCTCATTTTTTTTTCGTAATACTATTGAAATTTTCAAAAAAAGGTGGTATAATAGTACGCAAGTGAAGCAAAATGTTTGTAAATTGCTTTTATAATGGTTAAGGGGGTTGCTATGAGCGTATTTGAAACGGATTTGCCGTTGCATTTATTTCATCACGGGGAAAATTTCAAAACATTTCAGCTTATGGGCGCGCACCCTGCCGTAGTTAAGCGTAAAAGGGGGTACGTCTTCCGCGTTTGGGCGCCGAGAGCGGAGCGTGTTTCCGTTATCGGGGACTTCAATGATTGGAACGAAGAATCCCACGTTATGGAGCGCATGATTGACGGGGAAACGTTCGAGCTGTTTATTCCCGGCTTAAAGCAATTCGATTCCTATAAATATTGCATTTTGACGAAGGATAATCGCTTACTTTATAAAGCCGATCCGTATGCTTACCATGCAGAAACGCCCGATGCAAACAAGTCGAATGCTTCTAAATTGTACGATTTGAGCGGTTATAAATGGCAAGATAAGGCATATTTGGACAAGCGAAATCGTATGAATATTTATGCTTCGCCTATGAACGTTTACGAAGTAAATTTGCTTTCGTGGAAATTGAAAGAAGACGGCTCGTATTATACCTATCGCGAGCTTGCAAAAAAGCTTGTTCCTTACGTGAAATCGATGGGGTATACGCACGTGGAAATGATGCCGCTTACGGAGCACCCGTTCGACGGCTCGTGGGGGTATCAGGTGACGGGTTATTACGCAATCACGTCAAGACTTGGCACGCCGCACGATTTTATGTATCTCGTAGATGCCTTCCACCAAGCGGGAATCGGCGTTATTTTGGACTGGGTTCCCGCCCATTTCCCTAAAGACGCCTTTGGGCTTTATGAATTTGACGGCGAGCCTTTATACGAAGCTTCTCAATGGGATCGTATGGAAAATAGGGGCTGGGGCACGAGAATGTTCGATTATGGCAGAAACGAAGTCGTTTCCTTCCTAATTTCGAGTGCAATTTTCCTTTTGGAAAATTTCCACGTGGACGGACTTCGCATTGACGCCGTAGCTTCTATGCTTTATTTGGATTATGATAAAGAACCCGGCGGTTGGGTGCCGAATATTTACGGCGAAAACAAGAATTTGGAAGCGGTGGCGCTCTTACGCCGTTTGAATGAAGCGGTATTTTCCTATTTCCCGAACGCCTTGATGATTGCGGAAGAATCGACGGCTTGGCCGATGATTACTCGCCCGACGAATATCGGCGGTCTTGGCTTTAATTTTTACTCGAATATGCGTTGGATGCACGACGTTTTATCCTTCGTTTCCAAGGATCCCATATTCCGTAGTCATTCGCACAATAAAATGACTTTCTCCATGATGTACGCTTTCTCCGAGAACTACGTTTTGCCGATTTCTCACGACGAAGTGGTGCACGGAAAAGCGTCCTTAATCGGCAAAATGCCGGGGGATTATTGGGAAAAATTTGCGGGAATGCGTGCCTTCCTTGGGTATATGATGTCGCACCCCGGCAAGAAATTGCATTTCATGGGTTCGGAAATCGGGCAATTCAAGGAATGGAATTATAAAGAAGGGATTGAATATTTCCTTTTGCAATATCCCTTGCATGAAAAGCTGCAATTGGCTTGCAAGGAATTGAACGAACTTTATAAAAATACGCCCGCACTCTACGAAATCGAAGATTCTTGGGACGGTTTTGAATGGATTGTGGCGGATGATTCGAGCAACAATTTCTTCTCGTATATTCGTAGAGATCGCGCGGGGAAAACAATCGTTGTATTGCTTAATTTCTCGGGCTCCGAACTCAAGAATTATCGGATGGGTTTGCCTAAAGGCAAATATAAGGTGCTTTTCAATTCCGACTCCGTTCGTTACGGCGGTGGCGGTACGATGAAAAAGCGGATTTTTAACACGTCAAAAGCGTATAGCCATGGACGGGACGCATCGATTACTTTCGATATCCCGAAATTGACTTGCGTTTATTTAGAAAAAATAAATTAACCGAAAGGGGGCATATTATGCAAAGAAAGAAAGAATGCGTTGCGATGCTCTTGGCGGGCGGACAGGGTAGCAGACTCTACGCTTTGACCACGAATATCGCGAAACCTGCCGTTGCGTTTGGCGCAAAGTATCGTATTATCGATTTCCCGTTGTCGAATTGTATCAACTCGGGTATCGATACCGTAGGCGTATTAACGCAATACCAACCGTTGGTTCTCAATGAATATATCGGCAACGGGCAACCGTGGGATTTGGATAGAACCTACGGCGGCGTACATATCCTTTCGCCGTACCAAGCGAAAACCCGTTCTTCGTGGTATGAAGGCACTGCAAACGCGATCTATCAAAACCTTCATTTCATGAAAATGTACAATCCCGAATACGTGCTTATCCTTTCGGGTGACCACATTTATAAAATGGACTATGCGGCAATGTTGAACGCGCACAAAAAGACGGGTGCGGATTGTACGATTGCGGCAATTAACGTACCTTTAAGCGAAGCTTCGAGATTTGGTATTCTCAATACGAATCCCGACGGCTCGATTTATCAATTCGAAGAAAAGCCGAAGCAACCCAAGAGCACGCTTGCTTCTATGGGCATATATATCTTCAACGCACAAAAACTCTTTAGCTATTTGGAAGCGGATGATAAGAACCCGAATTCTTCCAAGGACTTCGGTAAAGACGTACTTCCTACCATGCTTAACTCCGGCGAAAAGATGTTCGCATATCAATTCGACGGCTACTGGAAAGACGTTGGTACGATTGCTTCGCTTTGGGAAGCTAACATGGACTTGCTCGGCGAAAGCCCTGAATTTGACGTAGGGGATAAGTCTTGGAAGATTCATTCGAGAAACCCGCTTGCGCCTCCTGAATGCATCGGCAAAGACGGTGTAGTGAAGAATTCGATGGTTGCGCTTGGCTGCGAAATTAACGGCGTCGTAGAAAACTCCATTCTCGGCAGCAACGTTATCGTAGAAGACGGCGCAATCGTAAAAGATGCAGTCGTTTTAGCAAACAGCGTAATTAAGGCTGGCGCAGTCGTTTCCTATTCGATCATCGATGAAGGCGTGACGGTTGGCAAGAACGCGAAAATCGGCGTAGAAAAGAATCCTACGGCGGAAATCGTAGTGTTGGGTCGTGATATCACCATTGGGGACGGCGTTGTCGTTTCCGAGGGTCAAAAGCACGAAGCGGACATTTTGGCGTAAAGGAGGGTAAGATTATGGCAGCATCTGCAATTGGCGTTATTTTCTCGAATATGCACGAAGAAAACGTACCTGAACTCGTACGTAGAAGAACGATGGCTTCTATCCCTTTCGGCGGTAGATATCGTTTGATCGACTTTGCGCTTTCCAACATGGTAAATTCCGGCATTACGACCGTTGGTCTTATGACGAACAACAACTATCGTTCCTTGATCGACCATATCGGTAGCGGTAAGGATTGGGATCTTGCAAGAAAAGATGGTGGTTTGATTCTTTTGCCTCCTTTCTCCGAAAAGCACGATAAGCTTTACAGCACGCGTTTGGAAGCGCTCCGTTCAATTACGAGCTTCTTGAGCCGTAGAAAGGAAAAATACGTTGTTCTCGCGGACTGCGACGGCGTTGCAAAGTTTGATATTGCGGACATTATCAACTACCACGAAAGCAAAAATGCGGATATTACGCTCGTTACCAAGCACGGTAAAGTGGGGCACCGCTCCGATTTCATGCTTATCCATGCAAACGAAGACGGCCGCGTAAACGAAATTCAACTTTCGCCGCACATGAGCGAGGGTACGACTTCGGATATTTTCGTAAACATTATGGTAATCAACCGTCAATTCTTGTTGAATGCGGTAGAAGATACCGTTACCCACGGTTTCACGAGCTTTGAAAGCGACGTTCTCGTAAAACAATTGAATAGTTTGAAAATCTATCAATACGATTTCAAGGGCTATTACGCTGGTATCGATTCCATGGAAGCGTATTTCAAGCACAATATGGAATTGCTTGATAAAGAAGTTCGCGACGAGCTTTTCGGCGATCGTGATATTTATACGAAAGTTCGCGACAGCGCGCCTTCGAAATACGGCGTAGACGCAACGGTGAAGAATTCCTTGATTTCCGACGGTTGCGTAATCGAAGGGGTAGTGGAAAATTCCATTCTCTTCCGCGGCGTTAAGGTTGGCAAGGGCGCGGTCGTTAAAAATTCGATCGTGATGCAAGATACCTACATAGGCGCTAACACTTCCCTTAACTGTGTAATTACGGACAAAAACGTTGTAATTAGCGATAGAAAGAACCTTTCTGGTTGCAACGCATTGCCTTATTTCATTCAAAAGGGCACGAGACTTTAATCCATTTATAAACGCGTAAGACCTTTCATGAAGGTCTTACGCGTATCATGCTATTTTATATCATTTTTTAGGAGCAATTTATGGCGGAACGTAAAACAACGAAAAAGGTAAAAGTCCTTGAATCGGACGAAAAAACTACTCCCGTTAAAAAGACGAAGAAAGCAGATCCCGTTTTAGTAGAAAAACAAAAGATCTTGTTCGTGGCTTCGGAAGCGCGCCCGTTTATCGCAACGGGGGGACTTGCAGACGTAATCGGCTCGTTGCCGCAAGCGCTTGCAGCTGATCCCAAATACGATATTCGCGTCGTATTGCCTTTGTATGCGGATATTAAGACGGAAATGCGCAGAAAAATGTCTTTCTTGGGCAATATCTACGTGCAACTTGCTTGGCGTAATCAATATTGCGGCGTATTTACTTGCGAACAAGACGGTGTCACCTTCTATTTCATTGACAACGAACAATATTTCAATCGTAAAGGTTGCTATGGGCATTATGACGATGGGGAACGCTTTGCATTCTTCTCGCTTGCTGTTTTGGAAATCTTGCCTTTTGTTGGTTTCTGGCCGAATATTTTGCATTGCCACGATTGGCAATCGGCGGCTTCCGCGATTTACTTAAAAACGATTTATAACAACCGTCCCGAATATCAAGCTATTCGCGCGTTGTTTACCATTCATAATATTGAATATCAAGGCAAATACTCGTTGGATATTCTCGGGGATTTGTTCGGCTTGGGCGAAGAATACCGCGATTTGGTAGAATACGACGGCTGTATCAATCTTATGAAGGGCGCAATCGAATGTTGCGAACGTTTCTCGACGGTAAGTCCTACGTATGCAAACGAAATTAAGACGGCGCAATACGCGCACGGTTTACAAGACATCATTTGCCGCAATCAAGAGAAATTGACGGGTATCTTGAACGGTATCGACGTTCTTTCCTATAACAGTGAAACGGACAAAGCGCTTTTCGCAAATTATAACGAAAATGATTTTAGCGGCAAGAAGATTTGTAAGACCGAGCTTCAAAAAATGCTTGGTTTGCCCGTAAAAGACGTACCCATCATCGCAATGATCACCCGTTTGGTTTCCCATAAGGGTGTGGACTTGGTGAAAGCGGTAGCGGAAGACATTTTGCATGAAGATTTGCAATTTGTCATTCTTGGTACAGGGGATGCGGCATACGAAGATTATTTCCATAATCTTGGTGAACGATACGAAGGGAAGTGTTCGGCGAATATCGCGTTCAACGGCGATCTTTCGAGAAAGATTTATTCGGGCGCAGACATTTTCTTAATGCCTTCGATTAGCGAACCTTGTGGTCTTTCGCAAATGATCGCGTCCCGTTATGCAACCGTACCCCTTGTACGCGAAACGGGCGGGCTTTACGATAGCATTAAGCCTTTCGGTGCGGGCGGAAACGGTTTTACGTTTGCTTCCTGCAATCCTTACGATATGTTGTACGTTATTCACGAAGCGCTTGACGCGTATAAAAACGGCGGCGTTTGGGAAGGATTGATGAAAAAGGCAATTACGACGGATTTCTCGTGGTCGAAATCCGCGGACGAATATAAGAAACTCTACGATTTGACTTTCGAGAGAAAATATTAATTACCAAGTGATAAAAATTTTTAGGAGAAATTTGAGATATGAAAAAAGAAAAAATTACGGAGTTAGAAGCAAAAGAGCTTATCAAAGGTAAGCTCTCGCGTTATTTCGGGGTAGCGCCTTCGGAAGCAAGAAAAGAACAGCTTTATAAAGCCGTCGTTATGAGTATTCGCGATATCATGCTTGAAAAGAGACATGATTTCCACCTTACGACGAAAGCAAACAAGGCAAAGCGTGTTTATTACCTTTGCATGGAATTCTTGATGGGGCGCTCCCTGAAAAACAGCATTTTCAACCTTGGCGTTGGCGAAACCTTTGCGGAAGCGTTGAAGGAATACGACGTTACGTTGGAAGAACTTTACGAGCTTGAACCCGACGCAGGTTTAGGCAACGGCGGTTTGGGCCGTTTGGCAGCGTGCTTTATGGACGCTTTGGCTACGGGCGACTATCCTGCAATGGGTTATTCAATTCGCTACGATTACGGTTTGTTCAAGCAAAAAATCGTAGAAGGCTGGCAAACGGAATTGCCCGACGTATGGCTTCCTGGCGGCGAAGTGTGGCTTACGCAAAGAAGCGATAAGATTTTCACCGTAAAATTCGACGGCTACGTAGAAGAAAAGTGGACGGAACACGGTATGGAAACGATCTACCGCGACGCGAAGGAAATCCAAGCAGTTGCTTACGATATGATGGTTTCTGGCTACGACAGCAAAGCAGTTTCCGTTCTCCGTCTTTGGAAGGCTAGAAGCGTACAAAACTTCGATATGAAGCTTTTCTCGCAAGGGGATTATAGCTCCGTAATGCGCGAAGATAACGAAGCGGAACTTATTTCCAAAGTCCTTTATCCCGCGGATAACCATGCGGAAGGGAAGTCCTTGCGCTTAAAGCAACAATACTTCCTTGTTTCGGCGTCTTTGCAAAACATTCTCGCCGACCATAAGAGAAGATATGGTTCGTTGAAGCTTTTGCCGAAAATGGCGGCAATTCACTTGAACGATACGCACCCTGCGTTGGCGATTCCCGAATTGATGCGTCTTTTGATCGACGAAAACGGTATGAGCTGGGACGAAGCTTGGAATATTACCACCTCCGTTTGTGCGTACACCAACCACACCGTTCTTGCGGAAGCGCTTGAAACTTGGCCGGAAGATTTGATTGCGCGTAGATTGCCTAGAATTTACACGATTTTGAAGGAAATCAACCGTCGTCAATGCGAAGACCTTTGGCAACGTTATGCAGGGGACTGGGATAAGATTTCGCGCATGGCAATTATGTCCTACAATATCGTAAAGATGGCAAACCTTTCCGTGCACGGTTCGCATCACGTAAACGGCGTTTCCGGCTTGCATAGCGATATTATCAAAGAAAGCATTTTCAAGGATTTCTACGATTATACACCCGAAAAATTCACGAACGTGACGAACGGTATTGCGCACAGACGTTGGTTGAATCAATCCAACCCCGAACTTTGCGCTCTTTTGAACGATTGCATCGGCGAAGGCTATGCAAAGAATGCGGCAAAGCTTGCGGAATTCAAAAAGTTTGAAAACGATAACAGCGTTTTGAAACGCTTGGCGGAAATTAAAGCAATCAAGAAGAAACAATTTGCGGATTTTGCATACAAGAAGCAAGGGGTTTTGATTGATCCGAATAGCCTTTTCGACGTACAAGCAAAGCGTTTGCACGAATATAAACGCCAACTTTTGAACGTATTGCATATCATCAACGATTATTTGACCTTGAAAGAAAATCCCGATACGCCTATGCAACCCAAGACGTATATCTTTGCGGCAAAAGCGGCGGCAGGGTACTATATGGCGAAGAAAATTATCAAGCTTATTTGCTTCCTTGCCGAAGACATTCGCAAGAATCCCAAGATTGCGGAAAAATTGAACGTTGTATATATGGAAGATTACAACGTGACCATGTCCGAATACTTGATGCCTGCATCGGAAATCTCCGAACAAATCTCGCTTGCAGGTAAAGAAGCAAGCGGTACGGGCAACATGAAGTTCATGATCAACGGCGCATTGACGATTGGTACGCTTGACGGCGCGAACGTAGAAATGAGCGAAAAAGTGGGCAACGAAAATATTTATATTTTCGGCTTGAAAGCAAACGAAGTTTCGGAAATTTGGCGCAACGGCTATTCCGCGAGCGTTTACTACAACAATGATCCCATGCTTCGCCGCGTTGTAGAAGCCTTGATCGTTGGTTTCAACGGCGAATCCTTCGCGGATATTGCAAATTATCTCTTGACGGGCAGCCCGATTGCCGATCCGTATATGTGTATGGCGGATTATCAATCCTATTTGGCAACGCAAGCGGAAATGTCGAACTTGTACGCAACGGATAAGAGACTTTGGAATCAAAAATCCTTGCGTAATATCGCGGCGGCAGGGTATTTTGCAGCGGATAGAAGTATTGCGGAATACGCGGAAAATATTTGGAATTTGAAGCCTTTGCACGAATAATCTCGTCTTATTTTCACAAATTATAATTAAAACACGAAG
>JAZTWL010000022.1:0-3329 GCA_045635845.1 Candidatus Scatosoma sp.
TGACGACCTGCCATCTTATCACCGACTTGGATCTTACGCTTTTGAGCAATATATACTCTTACGAGTTTGTTAACACCGGGATCGAGTTCGTCTTTGTTTTCTCTCGTGAAGACTTTAACGTCAACGACTACGCCGCCTTCGCCGTGGGGAACTTTCAAGGACGTATCGCGCATTTCTCTCGATTTTTCGCCGAAAATTGCACGGAGCAATCTTTCTTCCGGCGTGAGTTCCGCTTCACCCTTCGGGGAAACCTTACCAACGAGAATGTCGCCCCCTTGTACTTCCGCACCGATACGGATGATACCGTCTTCGTCGAGATCTTTGAGCGCGTCGTCGCCTACGTTAGGAATGTCGCGCGTGATTTCTTCTGCGCCAAGCTTCGTATCTCTTGCTTCCAATTCGTGCTTTTCGATGTGAATGGAAGTGAATACGTCGTCTTGAACGAGCTTTTCGGAAAGCAAGATAGCGTCTTCGTAGTTGTAGCCTTCCCATTCCATATAACCGATGAGAATGTTCTTACCAAGGGCAAGTTCACCGTTATTCGTGGAAGGACCGTCTGCGATGATTTCGTTCTTGAATACGCGATCACCCGTGGAAACGATAGGTCTTTGGTTCAAGCACGTACCAGCGTTGGAACGTTCGAACTTCTTCAAAGGATATTCGCGAATCGTACCATCGTCTTCTTGGATCTTGATCATGTTCGAAGCGCAGTAAACGACAACGCCGGGTTCTTTCGCCGTAACGATTACGCCCGAGTACTTCGCGATTTCGCCTTCGATACCCGTTGCAACGATTGCCGATTCCGTTTTGAGAAGGGGCACTGCTTGACGTTGCATGTTCGAGCCCATGAGGGCACGGTTGGTATCGTCGTTTTCAAGGAAAGGAATAAGTGCCGCTGCGACGGAAACGAGCTGCTTGGGCGAAACGTCCATGTAGTCCATCTTTTCGCGGGGCATTTCCGTAATATCGTGTTGGTGACGGCAACCTACGCGTTCGTTGATGAAGTGACCTTCTTCGTCCAACGGTTCGTTTGCCTGTGCTACGATATACTTATCTTCTTCGTCTGCCGTAAGATAGTCAACGTGCGTCGTAACGATGCCCGTTGCCTTGTCCACCTTTCTGTACGGGCTCATGATGAAGCCGAATTCGTTTACTTTCGCGTACGTGGAAAGGGACGTGATAAGACCGATGTTTTGACCTTCGGGCGTTTCGATAGGACACATACGACCATAGTGCGTGTGGTGAATATCGCGGACTTCGAAGGTAGCGCGGTCGCGGTTCAAACCGCCAGGACCAAGCGCGGAGAGCTTACGCTTGTGCGTGAGTTCTGCAATCGGGTTGGTTTGATCCATGAATTGCGAGAGCTGCGAAGAGCCGAAGAATTCACGGATAGCCGCCGTAACGGGTCTGATATTGATCAACGCAGAAGGCGTAGCTTCCATAGGATCTTGCGTAGCCATTCTTTCCTTGATCAATCTATCAAGTCTTGCAATACCGATACGAAGGATATTTTGAAGCAATTCGCCTACCGAACGCACACGACGGTTGCCGAGGTGGTCGATATTATCGATCGTGCCGATACCGTATCTCAAATCCAAGTTCGTGGAAATGGACGCAACGATATCGTCAAGCGTGATATGCTTGTGGCAAAGCTTTTCGATAAGGGGGCGCATTTCCTTCTTTTGTTCGCTCGTAGGAACGGGATATTCGCTATTGAGAAGTTCGTGGAAAAGCTTACAAGCCGCTACGAACTTACGACGGTTCAAGCGACGCTTTTCTCTATTCTTCTTTTCTTCGGGCTTTTCGTCGGGTTCTTCCGCCTTTTCTTCCACGTAGTAAAGCGTGTTGATATCGTCAACGTACTTTTCTGCCACTTCTTCTACCGTAAGCGTAGCGCATTCTTCCGCGATAAGCTTGGAGAATTTGTAGGTGGGATAATATACCGTAGGAAGCAAGCCGAAATCTCTTGCTCTTACCTTTACGGGAATATCGGAAATCGACGCGAAGTCTACCGTGTTGTTCGCGATAATCTTATGACGGATTTCGCCTGCTTCGGGATCGTCTACGAGTACGAAAATTTCATTGATACCGCAGTTTTGGATTTCACGAGCTTTGAGTTCGGAAATCTTTTCGCCTGCTTCCGCAATCAATTCGCCCGTTTCGGGGTTGATAACGGCGTCAGCCACTCTTGCGCCTTCCAAACGGTACGCAAGGTTGAGCTTTTTATTGTACTTGTATCTACCGATCTTCGCAATGTCGTAACGGCGAGCATCGTAGAAGGTGCTGTAAATGTGCGATTTAACGGTGGTTTCCGTAGGTGCTTCACCGGGACGGAGACGTCTATAAAGCTCGTTCAAGCCGTCGTATTCGCTCTTTGCCGTATCCTTTGCAAGGGTAGCCGCAATGACCTTGTTGCCTTCGAACAAATCTTCGATCGCGCGATCCGAACCATAGCCCAACGCTCTCAAAAGTACCGTTGCGGGCAATTTCTTCTTTCTGTCTACGCGAACGTACAATGCGTCTTGTGCGTCTTGTTCAAGTTCAATGTACGGACCACGGCTAGGCATAACGGTGGTTTCGAACATTTCCTTGCCCGTCTTATCCTTGCTCGACTTGTTGTACACGCCGGGCGAACGAATAAGCTGAGATACGATAACGCGTTCTGCACCGTTGATGATGAACGCGCCGTTATCCGTCATACGGGGAAGATCGCCCATGAAGATTTCACGGTCGAGCACTTCGTTCTTTACCTTGTTTACAAGGCGAACCTTTACGTAAAGGGGTACAGCGTACGTAGCATCACGCATACGGCATTCCTTTTCGTCATACTTGGGCGTATCGCCAAGTCTATGATCCAAGAAATAAAGCTCGTAGTGATCGGAATAGTCCGTAATCGGAGAGAAATCTTCGAATACTTCGCTAATCCCTTCTTCAAGGAAGGAGTTGTAGCTGTCCTTCTGGATTTCAACGAGATCGGGAATATCGATAACTTCGTTGATCTTGCCGAATTTTCTTCTTTCGGTTTTGCCATACTTGGAAATAGGTAATTCCATTCTTTTAGTTGCTCCTTAAAAGTTTTTTAGGCGATTTACCGAGTATATCTTTTCATCGGAAAAAATCGAATTTTTTGTCTTGTTTGGAAACCTACGCTCATTTGCTTTACTTTTTTGCCCGTTTGCGTTATAATAAACGGGTAAAGGCTTGTTTTTGCCGCTGTTTTGAACGGGTTTTATCCCTTTTTTATTTGTAAAGGTTTTCGCCCGTTTGCGACATTACGCCATAGTAAGCATAATGATACATTATCTTATTATAAGGAATGATTGAAAAGA
>JAZTWL010000023.1:0-11441 GCA_045635845.1 Candidatus Scatosoma sp.
TTACATTGTCTTCCTAAGACCGCTTGGCCTCCGACTTCGAAATAGGTGTCGCCCGCAAGATAATCCGCCAAGAAACGCATACCGCATTCGATCGTCATCAAATACGCGCCGTAAGGCAAAAGTTCCGCTTCGCGCGGCGTAATGCTAGCTTTCACAGCCCCGCAGTACCCTTCTGCATACGCTTGGAAAAGGCTAATATCGAAATGTACTTTATCCAAATCCTTTTCGTCTTCCGCAGCCGTGGATGCGCCGAAACGAATGGAATCACCGAAATCGAAAAGCATCGAGCCGGGCATGATCGTATCCAAATCGATTACCGCGCGCGCTTTCCCCGTTTCCGCGTCCATCAAAATATTATTGAGCTTCGTATCGTTATGAGTCACACGCAAAGGCAACGAGCCGTCTTTCAAGCCGTCCATTGCAATGCCGTACGTATTTTCGTGGGAAAGGATAAACGAAATTTCTTCTTGACAATCCTTTGCTCTGCCCTTTACGTCCGCTTCAAGCGCAGCCTTAAAATCCGCAAAGCGCTTGGGTGTATCGTGGAAACGCTTAATCGTTTCCGTGAGCTTGGACGCGTCAAATTCCGCAAGATAATTTTGGAATTCACCGAAGGATTTGCCCGAGTTTTTGAATACTTCTTTATCCGTCACTTTTTGATAAGTGACCGTGTTCTCGATAAAATCATATACGCGGTAGCAATTCTCGGCTTTCAAGAAGGATTCGCCCGTTTTCGTAGGCACAACGTTGAGCGTTTCAATGCCGCGCGACTTCAAATGTTCCGTGACGCCGCAAATATTCGCCATAAGGCTATCGGGATCAGTGAATACGCGCGTATTCATCTTTTGCATGATATATCTCTTTTCCGTCGTTGTCACAAGCAACGTAAGATTGATATGACCTTCCCCGTAAGGGCAAATTTCAAGAATATCCCCTACAAGGCAAAACTGTTCGGCTACGCTTTTATATTCATTCATATATTCCGACATAAGAAAAACTCCGTTTTTTTATTTCCATTATACTCTCAATATAAAAAAAATTCAATGGAAATTATTTCGTTGTTATTTGGAATTCTTTCACTAATAAATTCTTTGAAATATTAAAACACTCTTGAAATCGTTTTACAAACGAAAAAACATTTGCTATAATGAATATATGGACAAGCAAAACAAAAAATTTTATATGCATAAGATCTCGAATCTTTTGAACGTACAAAAGATCGTAACGATTCATTATCAAACGCTTGGGAAAAACTACGTATTCCCCGAAGAACGGCACGATTTTTGGGAAATTAACTATGCGGATAAAGGCGACGTTTCCGTGGGAATCGACGGCGAAAAAATCGAGCTGAAACAAGGCGAAATACTCTTTATTAAGCCGAATCAATCCCACTTCGTTGAAACGGGCAATAAAGAACCGAATCTATTTATCATTTCCTTTTCTTGTCGCTCGGAATCGATGAATTTCTTCTCGGAAAAGAAGTACGCTGTACCCGAAAATTACCGTTATTTGCTACAAAATATTATGTCAGAAGCGGAAGATACCTTCGAACTGCCCGATTTCGATCCAAATTTGAAGGCGTTGACGTTGAAGGAAAACCCGAATCTTGGCGGCGAGCAAATCATTAAAAACGCATTAGAAACCCTTTTGATTTACTTATTGCGCACCGCGCAAAATCGTTCGCAATCCCAAGAGTTTTTCGTTTCAAAAATCGCCGATTCTTCGGAATTAGAAGACGAAATCGTGCGTATTCTCACGTCGAAGGTTTACGGCAAGTTTACACTCGCGGATTTGAGCAATGAGCTCCACTACGGCTCAACCCGACTTTGCACTTTCTTCAAAGAAAAAACGGGCAAGAGTATTTATCAAACCTATCTCAAGCTCAAGATTGACGAAGCCAAACGGCTGATTCGAAAGCGTAAAAACTTCTCCGAAATCGCGGATTTGCTTTGCTTTGATTCCATTTCCACCTTTGCCTTCGTCTTCAAAAAACACGTCGGCATGACACCAAGCGAATATCGAAATAGTATCAAATAAAAAAGAAGCGAACCGCTATAAGGTGATGTTCTTATCGGAGAATTGATACAAACAGAAAAGGAAACAAGGTTTTCTGCCTTGTTTCCTTTTCTGTTATCCGTTTCGTTTCATTGTAAAGTAAATACTTTGGTCGAATCTGCGTTCAGGTTGTAATAAATCTTCTCCGTTGTTAAGAATGATATTATACAACTCATCTCTCATAATTAAAGGCTTTGTTAATCTTGGATTAGCCATATATTTGTTTGTAATTGAGCCGTTGGCTGCGAACTCTTTATCCGTTTGCAAATCAAAGGTCATCTGTTTATAAATATCTCTCAAACTGACTTTTCCAACACGGCTCAACTCAAATAAGCACCGAGCAAGACGAGCCGTGCATCTCATTTGTCTTGTGATTTTTGTGTCTGCTTTATTATCCAAGAATAAACGAGTAAACGCTAAATCACTCCAAATATATATATCGAACGCATTTTCTGCTAAAATCGGACTTTGACCTTTCGTTTTCCAAACGGGTTGCATAATCAACGGAGATTGAATACGCACAAACTCTTTCTCAAAAGTATTCACACAATCTAATAAAGACGGAAATGCTGTAATAATTTCTGTGGAATTACTCCAATCACGAATTTTTATACAAGTATCTTCAAAAATATCTCTTATTTTATCAAATTCCGTCTCGCAAGCACTTGCAATACCTAAAGCACAATAAGAGGTTGTTGCGGGACGAATTACAATTTCCGCCCCCCACTTGTCCTCGCCCTTTTTACAACTTGCTTTGTCGGGGAGAACTGTAAGTTTTACTTCCAACGGGCGTAAGAAATCGCCGTTAAGATTTTTGACTACCAAATCTATATTGCCAATATCGTCATAGGCAAATTTAGAGTAAGGGACAAATTTGCTTTCAAAAGCAAAATACAAATCTTTCGATGATGTTGTACCGCAATTATAGACTTCACTTATGTCAATTTCTCTTGTTTCGGTTTTCAGTTGCTTATTTAGATATATGTATATTGCTTTCTTGTTGGACTCTTTCATATAATTTGCAAGAGCAACGGGGAAACTTGAATTAAACATATTCTTGCCCCAAAAGCCTTTTTTGTCACGATTAGAGTGTTCAATTCCAAATAAAGCGGGTTTTTCCATAATATTTTTCCTTTGTTGACGTCAAACTATTGACGTCGCAGTTTTTTTGTGTTATAATGTGTAATAAAAAATCTATTATATGATATTATACCATATTTTGTGTAAAAAGTAAAGAGGTATTGCTATGAAACTTGTCGATTTATTTGCGGGGTGCGGCGGAATGTCGTTAGGCTTTTCAAAGGCAGGGTTTGATATTGTCGGTGCGTACGAATTTTGGGATGTGGCAGTAAAATGTTACGGAAATAATTTCAATCACCCTGTTTTTCAACAAGATTTATCAAATGTAGATGAGGCAGTGGAATCCATAAGACAACTTGCTCCGGATGTTATTATCGGCGGCCCTCCGTGTCAAGATTTTAGCCACGCTGGAAAAAGAATAGAGGCAGACAGAGCGAATTTGACCATTTCCTATGCAAAAATTATAAGTCGTATTAAGCCATCGTTTTTCGTAATGGAAAATGTAGATAGAATTACGGACAGTAGGACTTATGCAGAAGCACGACAAATATACAAAGATTCAAATTATGGTTTAACGGAAATTATATTAGATGCTTCTTTGTGTGGCGTTCCTCAAAAAAGAAAAAGATTTTTCTGTATCGGCGGACTTGGAGTAGAAAATAATTTTTTGAAAGATTCTATATTGCAAGATCTTTCAAATAAGCCTATGACACTTCGTGATTATTTCGGAGAGACTTTGGACTTTGAGTTTTATTACCGTCACCCTCGCAATTATAGCCGTCGTGCAGTATTTTCCATAGATGAGCCTGCTCCTACAATGAGAGGTGTAAATCGCCCCGTACCGAAAGGATATATAGGACACCCAAACGATGCTTGCCCATTGAACGAAAACATTAGATGTTTAACAACTTTGGAACGTGCCCTTATTCAAACATTTCCTGCCGATTATAAATGGGTTGGAAACAAGACGGATACCGAACAAATGATAGGAAATGCTGTGCCTGTAAATCTAGCGTTTTATGTTGGAACGCATTTGATGAATTATATCCAAAAAGAAAATTCTGTTAATTCAAATATAGAGCTGTTTTCCAATTGGCTTAAAAACAATAAAAACTTTTCGGATAGAACAGTCAGAGATGTACAGTCTCGCATAATGCGTGCAGATAGGTTGCAGCCAAGAGATAATAATGATATGACGTTGTATATCTATTATTTGGAACATAATCCTCAATATTTGCAGTTGTCATCTTCGGTTAAATCACAGATAAAAAGAGCGTTGAATTTGTTTGACGAGTTTATCAAAAACAAGAATGAAAGTGCGAGCATCGCATTTGAACAGTCAAATACACAATGGGCGTAGCCCAAACCCATAAAGCAAAAGGCAGACAGTTGAAACTGTCTGCCTTTTGCTTTTCTCCGCTAAGGATACCACCCTATGGTTCGCTTCTTTTTTATTTTACTTGTTTTATTTCGCCGTTTTCAATATTCAAAATGTGATCCGCAATCTCAAGCGCAGCAGGTCTATGCGTGACGATAAGGCAAGTTTTATTTTGCAAAGCCCGCAAGTTTTCAAGCATTGCGCTTTCCGTTTCGCTATCAAGCGCACTCGTTGCTTCGTCCAAAAGCAAGATAGGACGATTCGAAAGAATGGCTCTCGCGACCGCCAAGCGTTGGCGTTGCCCTTCAGACAAGCCACTGCCGCATTCCAAAAGCAGCGTATCCAAGCCGCTAGGCAAATCGTACACGAATTCCGCGCAAGCAATTTTCAAAGCTTCTTGAATTCGTTCGTCGGATATTGAATTGTTGGCAAAGAAATTCAAATTCTCGCGAATTGTGCCTGAGAACAAGAAATTCCCTTGCGGTACGTACGCAAAAAACGCTCTATGTGCTTCCGTAAGCGGCGTTTTTCTATCGGCATATTCTAACTCGATTTCCCCTTCATTTTGATGGAAAACCTGCAATAAAAGCTTAAATAACGTACTCTTACCCGAGCCGGATGCACCGGTTAAACAAATAATTTTGCCCTTCTCAATCGTGGCGGAAGCGTTTTCTAAAACGTTTTCTCTACCGTAAGTGAAGCCAACCTTTTCAAAACGAATTGCCGACAAATCTTCGTATGCCAAATCCGCCATATCATTCGGCGTATGTTCCTTTTCAAGATTGCAAATTTCCATCAAGCGCTCCCCGCTCGCAAGACGTGCGTAATAGGCAGGTGCAAGTGCGGAAAATCCCGAAAGCGGTTGTTGGAATTGCATAAGCAAGAGAATCACGGATAAAATCGCGCCGTAATCGTCCATTTTGCCGTTCAATAAGCTAACGCTACACCAAACGACAGCGAAGATAAGCCCGAAATTACTCAATAAATTAAAGAACCCGCTCATCACGGAACGAAGAACGTTTCGCTCCATACGTTTTTTATAATACGTATCCGTAAGAACGTTCGATTTTTCGGTGTATTTATCTTCGGCGCAATACGCTTTCACCGTCATAATCGAGCCTAAACCTTCTTGCATGAAGGAACGCACTGCTCCATCCGTTTCCATAACGCTCTTATGCTTTTGTTTGAGTTGTTTTCTAAATAATGCAAACAAACCGCAAAAAACAGCCCCGCAAAGCACGTAAATCAAGGTAAACAAAGGATCTATCGTCAACAACGCAACAATCGCACCAACCGTTTGTGCAATCATACCCGCGATTGTTGGCATGAGTCCTGCCGTCGTCACGCTCACTTCGGAAATATCGGACGTAAGACGATTCATAAGCTCGCCGCTATGATATTCGTTCATTTTTGCGTAATCGGATTTCAAAATCGCGGAAAAGGTTTTTACGCGCATAATCGAATAGATTTTCGCGCGGAGTTTTTCACTTAAATACCCCGTCCACGTTTTGAGCGCGATTTTTGAAAGCAATAAGCCAAGCAAGCACGCCGAGAAAATCCAAAGCCGCGTTTTTTCCCCGTCCGACGCACTATTGATTAGATAGCGCACCATATACGCAAAAGCCAAGGAAAATACCGTAGAAAGCACCGTTAAAATAGTCAAAAAGACGATAAACGCCCCATAAGGACGAATCTCGTTTTTCAACCAAATTTTTCCGTTGTTCATTTGCTTGGATTTTTTCATAATACCCTACTTATTTCGTTTTCTTTCTTGGAAAGAAGAATCTAAAAATTTTCGCAAACACTCTACGAATGCGAAGCTTGATTAAGACGAAAAAACGCCGCGTTTTATAGGTTTTTATGCGTTTATTTGCGTACGCGATATATTTTTCGTCCGTGCAATAAATATGCTTACCCTTGCGGAAAAACTCCGTTAAAACGCCGATAACCGTTTCTTCGGGCACGATTTCGTCCGAATAACAATTATCCCCGCGAATGATATAGCCCGTTTCCGTTTGCTCCAAAACGCGGTGCAAAACGTACGCTTCGCCACGCTTATACAAGGCGACGTCCAAACGCTTCAAACGCTCCGTTTTCGGGTGAATGACTACGGTGTCACGGCGGTTTTTAAGCATGGGCAACATGCTCACCCCCACCGTCGGACCGATATAAACGCCTTTTTCTATAAGGAGTTCTTCAATTTTTAACTTTTCGCCTTCCATCATTCCGCGAAACCGTTTCTAACCAACACGTCCACGAATTTTTGCACGTCTTCACGCGCTTTTTCTTCTGAAACGTCGTATTCACCGCAAAGCGCCGCAACGCCTTCGTCTACGGAATGTTCTTCCGTATAAAAACGCCACAAAAACGCGCCCGTTGCATTTAAGTTGATCATTCCATGGAACTCTTTACTCATTTTGCCTACGGGCACAACAACCGTTTGCCCGCCGACTTCTCTAATAACGAAACCTTTTTTAATTTGCATAGAATTATCTCTCCGTATAGTTTTTGCCCGTCAAGGCTTCAAAGGATTTTTGCACTGCTTCTTCGGAAATATCACACCCAAGTAAGAACGCGGGCGTCTTTTCGATCAATTGATCGGCAAGCTCTAACGTTGCCGTCGCGCCTTCTTCGGTATCCGGCAGCAAAAGCTGCGTAAATAAGCGGCTCGTCAATTCCTTTTTCGACAATGGACGAATGGAATTTACTTTTGCTTGTTCCAAAAAACACAATCCGCAAAGCGGTGCTTGCGTCTTCGTGCCCCACCCTTCCTTGCCTTGCCAAGGCGTGCCATAGGCAATAAATTTATCTTTGGAAATAGCCAAAATAGGCTTATCGCCGTTTACCACTTTCACGTTGGGAATATGTTTGAGCCAAAGCTTGGAATGGGTGGATTTCCCCGTCCCGCTACGCCCCAAAAAGGCATACGCCTTGCCGTTGTATTCCAAAATGGACGAATGCATTAAAATGCGCCCAAACGTAGGCATTTGCAAGCAAATACTGCGGTAAAGACATATATTTTCAATATATCCGTCCGAAAAATTAGGGGATTGTGCCTTTTCTTCTTCAAATTCTTCCTTCGTGACGATAGCCGTAATATCTACGGGCGAATCCTGATCCTCGGATAAATAGTCCTTGCAGAATCTCGTCGTATATGCACATTTATTTTTAATAAGAACGCGAAGTCCTGCAAGTTCGTAAACCATAAGCTCCCCTAGATTAGTGATTGTCCGTCCATTCGTCGTCGGGATCGGAAGGATCGGTGCTATTCTTCGTAGAATCTTCCACGGAATCCGTGATACAATCGGAACAGCCTGCAAACGCAAAAGCAACAACGAACGTCATTGCCATGCAAAGGGACAACAATAATTTCTTCAATTTCATACCTACTCCTTAAACGCGTACGTCGCCCTTTTCGCCGAGCAAGGAAGCGTGTTTTTCCAAAATCGGATCGATTTCATTTTCGATAAATTCCATCGTTTGCGAAGGTGCTCTACCGATAAACTTGCTCGCATCTAAAATTTCGTCGATCTTATCCCAAACGGGACGGAACATTTCGTCCGCTTTAATCAAATCGATTAAGTTATTTTCCTTGCCTTCCACTTTCACGTTCTTGCCCGCTTCCATGGAAAGTTGACGAATGCGTTCGTGGAGCTCTTGTCTATCGCCGCCTGCTTTTACGCAGCCCATCATGATATTTTCCGTTGCCATGAAAGGAAGTTCCGCGCGGATATGCTTTGCGATAACTTTTTCGTAAACAACGAGATTTTCCGCTACGTTCATATAAATATTCAAAATAGCATCCACCGACAAGAAGGCTTGCGCGTTTACGATACGGCGGTTTGCGGAATCGTCGAGCGTTCTTTCGAACCATTGCGTAGAAGCCGTCAACGCGCTATTCATGGGCAAGGAAATCACGTATCTTGCCAACGCGCCGATACGTTCGGAACGCATGGGATTACGCTTATATGCCATTGCAGACGAACCGATTTGGTTCTTTTCGAAGGGTTCTTCAATTTCCTTCATATTTTGCAAAATACGAATGTCGTTCGAGAACTTATACGCACTTTGCGCGATTTGCGAAAGCACACAAAGAATATTATAATCGAGTTTTCTAGGATAGGTTTGACCGGTGACGCCGTAAACCTTATCGTAGCCAAGCTTGGAAACGACTTTCTTTTCAAGCGATTTGATCTTTTCTTCGTCGCCGTTGAAAAGTTCCATAAAGCTTGCTTGCGTACCCGTCGTACCCTTTACGCCGCGAAGCTTGATATTTTCCTTCGCGTTCATCAGGTTTTCGTAGTCCATTTCCAAATCTTGCAACCAAAGCGTTGCGCGCTTACCAACCGTCGTAAGCTGTGCGGGTTGCAAATGGGTGAAACCAAGCGTAGGCACGTCTTTATATTTCAAGGCAAATTTCTTCAATTTGTCCATTACGTTGACAAGCTTTTTCAAGATAATATCCAAGGCTTCATCAAGCATAATTGCTTCCGCATTGCAGTTTACGAAGCAGCTTGTAGCGCCAAGGTGAATAATCGGTTTGCCCTTTTGCGCGTATTCTCCGTACGCTTTTACGTGCGCCATAACGTCGTGGCGAACTTCTCTTTCAAACTTTGCAGCCAACTCGTAATCGATTTCGTCGGCGTATTTTTTCAAATCGTCCACTTGTTCTTGCGTGACGTTGAGGCCAAGCTCCATTTCCGATTCCGCAAGCGCAATCCAAAGCTTTCTCCAAAGCTTAAAACGCTTTTCATCGGAAAATGCGTGTTGCATTTCCTTGCTTGCGTAGCGAGTGATTAAGGGGTTCGTATAAATGCTGTTGTCAATCATAAAATTCACCTATTTTTTTATACTTTTTCGGGCTCGGGATATTCTTCGCCAAACGTTTCTACCGTCACCGATTGCATCTTTTGTTCTTCGTAGGGTTTATCGTACCAGTCGGTTTTCACGGAAGCGATTGCATCCACGGTTTCCATGCCTTCGATTACCCTACCGAACGCCGCGTATTGACCATCGAGATAATCTGCATCGTCGTGCATTACGAAGAATTGCGAACCTGCGGAATCGGGGTGCTGCGCTCTTGCCATCGACAAGACACCGCGCACGTGCTCGATATCGTTTTGCGTAAAGCCGTTGCCTGCAAATTCCCCTTTAATTCTATAGCCAGGGCCACCCGTACCACGGCCGTCGGGATCGCCGCCTTGGATCATGAAACCCGCGATTACGCGGTGGAAAATGATGCCGTTATAATAACCCTTCTTTACAAGGGAAATGAAGTTGTTTACGGTGTTGGGCGCTTTTTCAGGATAAAGCTCCGCTTTGAACGTTTTGCCGTTTGACATCTCAAAAGTTACAATAGGATTTGCCATATATCTATACTTCCTTTTTTATTCTTCATATTTTTCTACCGCAACGTTTGCTTCCGCGAACAAATTCAAGGAAAACTCGTCGGGATAACCATTCTTATAAACGACGCGCGTAATGCCCGCGTTGATAATCATTTTCGCGCATATAACGCAAGGTTGGTGCGTACAGTATAAAGTTGCGCCGTTGATATTTATGCCGTATTTTGCGGCTTGTACAATGGCGTTTTGTTCAGCGTGTACGGCAAAGCAAAGCTCGTGCTTCGTACCGCTTTCGATATTGAGCACACGGCGTAAACATTCACCCTTTTCCTCACAGCTCTTAATGCCCGCAGGCGCGCCGTTATAACCCGTCGTCATGACGCGTTTATCCTTTACGATTACCGCACCTACGTGACGGTTTGCTTGATAACAGCTCGACCAGTTTGCAACCGTTTCAGTGAGCTCCATAAAGCGTTTGTCCCATTTGCCCATTGCCATAAAAATTCGCTCCTTATATTATGAATAATATAACAGCATAATTATAGCACGATTTTTCGTAAAAATCAATACTTTGCAAAAGCTTTTTCCGCGCGACAACCAATTTTTCACAAAAATTACAAGAAATATTTCCATATTTTGTTTTTTTCTGTTTGACAACGCATAGAAAACGTTTATAATATATACATAACAATATTTGTGGACTACGTCCAAATTTCGGAGGATATTATGAATATTAAACCCTTATTCGACAAAGTCGTCGTAGAAAGCGTGACCGTTGAAGAAAAGACGAAGAGCGGCTTCTTCCTTCCTTCTTCCGCGCAAGAAAAGCCCCAAACCTGCCTTGTAGTAGCAGTTGGCCCCGGCGGTATTATCGATGGTAAAGAAGTCGTTATGCAAGTGAAGGTTGGCGACAAGGTGCTTTGCTCCAACTATGCAGGCTCTAATTTTAAGGTTGACGGCAAAGAATTTACGATTTTGAAACAAAGCGACATTCTCGCAGTCGTAGAAGACTAATAGTTAGCAAGGAGATTATAGAAAAATGGCAAAACAAATCAAATATGGCGAAGACGCTAGAAAAGCATTAGAAGCAGGCGTAAACGTACTTGCAGACACTGTAAAAATCACGCTTGGTCCTAAAGGCAGAAACGTGGTACTCGATAAAAAATTCGGCGCTCCCCTTATCACCAACGACGGCGTTACGATTGCAAAGGAAATCGAACTCAACGATCCCTTTGAAAATATGGGCGCACAACTCGTAAAGGAAGTTTCCACCAAAACGAACGACGTAGCTGGCGACGGTACGACGACGGCAGTTGTTTTGGCACAAGCAATCGTTCGTGAAGGCTTGAAAAACCTTGCAGCTGGTGCAAACCCTATTATTTTGAAGGAAGGCATTAAGAAGGCTGTTGAAACGACCGTAGCACACTTGAAAGGCATTTCCAAAGCCGTTGAAAGCAACAAGGCAATCGAACAAACCGCTTCCATTTCCGCGGGCAACCCTGAAGTGGGTGCATTGATTGCAAAGGCAATGGAAATCGTAGGTAAGGACAGCGTTATCACCGTTGAAGATGGCAAATCCATGA
>JAZTWL010000024.1:0-6999 GCA_045635845.1 Candidatus Scatosoma sp.
TTTCTATCAATGCGGGCATACCGTGTACGAGTTGGACGCCCGCGCCGAACGAGCCGTAGCTCTTTTTCACGACCATAGGAAAACCAAGCTCCCCTGCCACTTTTTCCAAGAACCTTTCATCCGCTTTTGCGTTCGGCGTATAGCAAAGGGGCGCAGGAATCGTCTTTGCAAGTGCAACGCCCGCATTGCGTAAGGCGAAATAGGTTTGCATTTTATCGTCGCAAATTTCAATTGCTTGCGCGCTATTATAAAGCTTCAATCCACTCGCTTCCAACGCCTTACCCAAATACTTATCTTTATCCAAATAAACGACGAAATCGTATTCGCCGCCAAGCTCGATAGCAATCTTTCCCTTTTCGTCAATCAAGGCATACACTTCGCCGTTGCGTTTCACGTCCGTTTCGCAACCGAGTGCGCGGAGTTCTTCCGCGATTCGTTCCGCTTGTCGATAAAATTTTGCGCCGTTGGGGTAGGCGTTGATTATAATCAATCCTTTCATGTCTTTCACCAAGGAATAAAAAAGAGACGAAATCTCGTCCCCTTTTTATCAATTTCTCGTTTATTTTTCTACGCGGATAATCGATTGCACTTCGCCCACACCCGACGCGTTGATCTTTTCAACCGCGCGCTTCACGCTGTTTTCGGTGGTCTTGTGGGTGATAATGATAAGGGGTACTCTGCCGTCCACCGCGTCGCCCCTTTGCGCAATCTCTACAATCGAAATGCTGTATTTGCCGAAAATACCGCTAATCTTCGCAAGCACGCCTGCTCTATCGTCCGCGGAAATACGGATATAGTACGCGCTCGAGAAGTCGGAAACGAACTTCACGTCCGCTTCCGCCGTTGCGTTATTCTTGAACGTGGAATATTTTACATCCGAATGCGTTGCCGCATAGATGACGTCGGAAACGACTGCGCTTGCCGTAGGCAACGCACCCGCGCCACGGCCGTAAAGCATCACGTCGTCCACCGCGTCGCCCGTTAAGTACACCGCATTGAAGGAATCGTTTACGCTTGCCAAGGGGTGTGCGTTGGGGATAAGCGTAGGATGCACGCGCACTTCTACCCCCTTGCTCGTATTCTTACCGATCGCCAAAAGCTTCAACGTATAGCCAAGATCTCTACCGAACGCAATGTCTTTCACGTCGATTTGACTAATACCTTCACGGAAAATCTTCGTATAAGGAATCTTCGTATGGAATGCCATGGACGAGAGAATGGAAAGCTTATACATAGAATCAAAACCGTCCACGTCTGCCGTGGGATTCGCTTCCGCATAGCCCAATCTTTGCGCTTCCTTCAAAGCATCGGAATAATCCGCGCCTTCGTAGGTCATCTTCGTCAAAATATAGTTGGTCGTACCGTTTACGATGCCCATCATGCTTTGAATTTTATTCGCTTGTACGCCGTCGAGCAAGGTGCGAATAATGGGTACGCCGCCCACGCAGCTTGCTTCGTAGTACAAACCACAACGATTACGACGAGCAATCTTTTCAAGCTCGTGCGAATACTTACAAATAAGCTCCTTATTCGACGTGACAACCGTTTTACCGTCGCGAAGCGCCGCCGTCACGAACGCTTTTGCAACGCCGATGCCGCCGATCGTTTCCACAACGATATCTACGTTGGGATTTGCAAGCACTTCTTCAATGCTGCCCGCGATAATTTCTTCGGGCACGCCAAGTTGCGCCAATCTTTCCAAGTTCTTATCGAGTACCATCTCGACGGAAAGATCCACTTGTTGGGTTTCCATATAAAAATCGTGGTGATCCACGAGCGTTTGATACGTACCGCCGCCAACAACACCAAGCCCTAAAATGGCTACGCCTACTTTCTTCATGATATGCCTCCTAAAACGGCTTCTTTTCGCCGTCCACTATCCTTACTTTTTTCTATTCAACGCGTACATGCCTACCGCATTTACGCTTTCGTATTCAAATCGTATAAATATTTCAAACCCTTGAGCGTCAAGAGCTTATCCACCACGTCAATCCCTTCGATTTCCTTGGCGATGATCGTGGAGAAACCGCCCGTTGCAATCGTTTTCACTTTCGCGGCTTTGAGTTCCTTTTTAATACGTTTTACGATATATTCCACGAGCCCTGCAAAGCCGAACACAATCCCTGCTTGCATATTCGTCACCGTGTTTTTCGCGATAATACTCTTCGGCGCTTCAATTTCCACGCGCGGCAATTTCGCCGTACCGTTTACAAGGGAATCCAGCGAGCCTTTAATACCGGGCGCGATTACGCCGCCGATAAACTCATTGTTTTCGCTGATGATATTAAAGGTGGTTGCCGTACCGAAGTCCACAACGATCATGGGTGTACCTTCGCCGTATTCCACGATCGCGGAAACGCAGTTTACAATTCGATCCGCACCCACTTCTCTTGCGTCGTCGCAACGAATATTTAAGCCCGATTTTAAGCCGGGTGCGATATGGAGCGGTTCGATTTCCAAGTACAGCGTGCACATTTTATCGATCGTATAATCGAGCGTAGGCACAACGGAAGAAACGATCCCCCCTTCAATATCGGCAAGGGAAAGTCCTTGTGCCGTCAACATTGCCGTCAACTGCGCGCCGTATTCGTCCGACGTCTTTTTGAAATCCGTCGCAACGCGGAAGGAAACCTTTAATTCGTCCTTATCGTAAATTGCATATTTAATATTCGTATTACCGATATCAATACAAATAATCATTTTCTCGTCCTTTTCCCCTTTATTTACGAGCGCCCGTATATTTCTTGATTACACGAATCAAAATGGGAACTAAAAAGATTGCGCAAAGAAGTTCGGGAAGGAAATTTGCCCCGATAATCGTTTGCCAAACCGTATCGAAGAACGCGCCGCCCGTTGCAAACAATTCCATCGCGCCCAACACGAGTACCGTATGCACGACTACCGTAATCCCCGCCGCGACCGCGCGAACAACGTCTTTACCCGCACCCTTTGTCAATGCAGTCAAGCCGCGTAAAATCCAGTACCCCGCCACACCCGCAAGCGTTCTAGGCAAAATGGAAATCAAGGGATTAAAAAATACTTCATAACCTACGATAAACGAAAGCACGAAAGAGCAACAACCAAATATCGTACCGCCAACGAACGCTCTCTTCCAATCGCCGTACATGGAAAGTGCAATAAATAACGGAATCGTTAAGAATGCCGGCGACGGCTTAATGAAATAAATGAAAACGTAGGTTTCCAAAGTCAACACAACCGCCATAAGCGCGGTCATAACGCCAATAAATGCAACCTCGTGCGCAACGTCACGTCTCATAAAACCTCCTATCGCGTTCCAAACTTTTGGATACACGTAGCTAAAAAAATAAGTACTTATTCGCTTAACGGTCGAATTATCGAAGATATATTCGCCACGAATATATAATATTATATCTCATTTTTTCAATTAACGCAACAAAATGCGCCGCAAATTCACGGATTTTTCTTGGTATATCCTGTATTTTCACGCACAAATGGGCGGATTTTGCGAATATGATATAATAGAAAACACAAAACCGCAGGTTTTTACACGTTTACATACCCCTGCGGCGAAACACAGGAGGTTTTTTATGGCTTGTTGCAATCAGGGCAATACCACCCTTTGGATTCTTATCGCTTTGCTCGTTCTCGGTTCGAAGGACGGCTTCTTCTGCTCCAACGTCTTCAATGGATGCGGATTACCTATCATTCTCGCGCTTTTGTTCTGCCTTTATAAAAACGGCACACTCGCTTCCATTTTGACGCCTTCGTGCGGCTGTGGCTGCAACTGCGGTTGCTAATCTTTCTTTCCTTTTTTCTCCTTAATGCAAGAAGGGCGGAGCTTTCATAGCTCCGCCCTTCCCTTTTATTCCGTTATTTTTTAGATAAAAAATATGCTTGCAAGGCGATGATCGTTTTCCCATCTTTTATCTCGCCGTTTTTAAGCATTTCCCACACCTTTTCTTCGGAGATAAACTCGGCGTCCAAGAACTCGTCCTCGTCCAAGTGCGCTTGCACTTTTTCGCCCGAATGCGCGAGGTAAATATAGATTTTTTCGTTCGTATATCCGGGCGTGGGATAATTGACAAAAAGCAGCTCCAAATCCTCCGTTTTAATGCCGCCTTCTTCCTCCAATTCACGTTTCGCCGCGTACATGGGGTCCTCATTTGGCTCTAATTTGCCCGCAGGAATCTCGTAAATACTCTCCCCGTAAGCGTAGCGATATTGACGGACAAGCAGCACCTTTCCGTCTTCCACGTAGAGTACGCAAGCGCCGCCGCTGTGCTCAATAATTTCCCGCCTACAAGGTTCACCGTTGGGCAAAAGCGCGTCGTCGCAACGCAGGGTGAGAATTTTTCCCTTATAGATATAATTTTTTTGAACGGTTTTTTCTTCGTAATTCATAAAAAAGCACCTTTTCCTTTCCCGCTTTTCTTCATTATAGCACATTTTTTTAGAAAGAAGCAATATTTTTTCGCAAAACATCTTGATTTTTCACGAAAAATTGTGTATAATGTATGCAACTTTGAATATAGGATATGAGAACGGAAAAATTCCTATGCCACATGGCGGAATTTTTCGATAGGAGATTTTACAAATGCAAATACAAGGCGAAACATCCGTCAATAAATTGATCCTTCTTTTCGTTTTCGATAAGATGGAAACGGCGCTTTCCGAGCGTACGATTGTGGAAATGTGCACGGCGGGAAACACTTGGCTGAACTACATGGATTGCATGGAGCTTTTGCCTAGGCTTTTGGACGACGGCTTTATTTGCCGCGTTTCCCCTTCCGCAGAAGAAACGCTCTACACGATCACGAACGACGGCAGAGAAAGCTTGAATAGCTTTTATATCAATATTCCCAAGAGTATCCGCGACGAGATTTCCGCATTCGTAAAGAACAACAGCGGCAAGCTCCGCAATCGTCAAGAATGCAAATCGGACTACTATCAAAACGTAGACGGCACGTACACCGTACTTTTGAAAATTCTTGCACCCGGGCAACCTATGCTTGATTTGAAATTCGTGATTCCCGATAAGAAGACGGCGCAACGCATCTATAAAAATTGGGAATGCAAAGCATCCGATCTATATTCGGCTATCTACGAAACTTTGGTGGATTGATCCCCCCTTACCCCGCCTATCGGCAATTTAATTCTATGAGGTGATAATTATGATTACTTATAATACGAAAGGTACTTGCTCCAGAACGATCGTTTTTGACGTGGACGCAGAAAACAAATTGCGCGGCGTGCGCTTTATCGGCGGTTGCGGTGGCAACTTGCAAGGCATCTCCAAGCTTGTAGAAGGCAAGGATATTGACGAAATCGAAAGCTTGCTTTCGGGTATTCGTTGCAGAAACAATACGTCTTGCCCCGATCAACTCGCAAAAGCAATCGGCGAATACAAGGCTTCGAAAAACAACTAATTTTCGTAAAATCAACACGAAAAAAGCAGCGATTTTCATCGCTGCTTTTTTGTTTTGCCCGTACCGTGTACGAGTTTAATGCTATTTTAGTGCTTGAAATGTCTATCGCCAACGAAGATCATTGCAATGCCCGCTTCGTCGCAAGCATCAATGGAAAGTTGGTCCTTAATGCTGCCGCCCGGTTGCACGATTGCCGTGATACCCGCCTTCACACATTCTTCTACGCAATCGGGGAACGGGAAGAATGCGTCGGACGCCATTACCGAGCCCTTCACTTCTTCGCCAGCATGCGCAATTGCTTGTTGCGCCGCCCAAATGCGGTTCGTTTGTCCCATACCGATACCCGTCGTTCTATCTTCCTTGCCAACGACGATTGCGTTAGACTTGGTGTGCTTAACAACTTTCCAGTTGAACATGAGCGCCTTCATTTCCGCTTCCGTAGGCGCGCGCTTCGTCACAACCTTCAAGTTTTCGGGTGCGAACAACGTATTGTCGTAATCTTGTACGAGCAAACCGCCGTAAACCTTCTTCATATCGTACGCGCTTGCTTCGCGTTTTGCCTTGATATCGGGCAATTCCAACAAGCGAATGTTCTTCTTTTGCTTCAAAATTTCCAACGCGCCGTCCGTGAAGCTTTCCGCGATAACGATTTCGATGAAAATCTTATTGATTTCCGTTGCCGTTGCTTCGTCCACTTGACCGTTGATTGCCAAAATACCGCCGAATACGGAAACGGGATCGGATTCGTACGCTTTCACGTACGCTTCGTGGATGTTTGCGCCAACGCCTACGCCGCAAGGATTTGCATGTTTGCAAGCCACTACGCAGGGTTCTTCAAATTCTTTCACAAGCTCCAACGCGCCGTTTGCGTCGTTGATATTGTTGTAGGAAAGTTCCTTTCCCCAAAGTTGTTTTGCCTTGGAAAGCGAGCCCGCGCGGATAAATTCTTCGCTATAATAGGACGCGCCTTGGTGGGGATTTTCGCCGTAGCGCATATCTTGCGCTTTTTCGTATGCAAAGGTGATACTATCGGGGAAACGAATATCAAGCTTTTCCGCCAAGTAGTTGGAAATCATGCTATCGTAAACCGCCGTGTGCGCGAATACCTTATATTGCAAATATTTCTTCGTATCAAGCGAGATTTCGCCGCTTTCAAGCTCGGAAAGTACTCTTTCGTAGTCTTTGGGATCAACAACAACCGCTACGTCTTGATAGTTTTTCGCAGCCGCGCGGATCATGGTAGGACCGCCGATATCGATATTTTCCACCGCGTCTTCAAAGGAAACGCCGGGCTTGGAAATGGTCGCCTTGAAAGGATAAAGGTTTACGGCAACGATGTCGATCGTATTGATACCAAGCTTTTCAAGCTGCGCCATGTGCTCGGGGTTGGAACGCATTGCAAGAAGCCCTGCGTGCACGATCGGGTGCAACGTCTTTACACGCCCGTCCAAACATTCGGGGAAGCCCGTCAATTCGCTAATCCCGATTACGGGAAGACCTGCGTCTTTGAGCGCTTTCGCTGTGCCGCCCGTGGAAATAATCTCGTAATTGCACGCGATCAAACGTTGACAAAATTCCACGATGCCCGTCT
>JAZTWL010000025.1:0-2092 GCA_045635845.1 Candidatus Scatosoma sp.
ACCCATCCTTCGTTTTTGTTTATCCCCGATTCCTTCGCCATAAAGCAGGTGTAGGGCCCTTCGCCCCGCGCCACGCCGACGGATGCAACGACGTAGCCTTTACCGGCCGCCTCGTATTCATAGGCAACGGGATCAAACATCGTGCAGTAATCGGCTGTGCCCGCTTCGAAGGCGCTTGTCATAAGGTTGAAAGATACGTCGTAATTTAACGTCAAATCTTTGCCGTCTTGCAAGCCTTTTTGCGTGAGGATGTATTCAAACGTCATAGCGGGTACGCCGCCTTTACGCCCTGCAAGAATTTCCTTGCCTTGCAAGTCTTCCCACTTAAAGTTAGGCTCGGGCTTTCTAGAAACCAAGAAAGAGCCGTCGCGTTTCGTGAGCTGACCAAAGACGGTGGGTACGTCGTTCGAACCGCCGATAAGGACGTAGAGCGCGGCTTCGGGACCGCAAAAGCCGATATGGGAATCGCCCGAGAGCACGGACGCCATTACGTTATCCGCGCCACCGCCGTTGGTGAGAGAAATTTTGATGTTCTCTTCTTCAAAATAGCCAAGGGATTCGGCAAGGTATAAGGGGGCGTAGAAGACGGAATGGGTCACTTCGTTAATCTTTAACGTTTTCATACCGTCGTCGTCGGACGCGGATTTGCTGCACGCGGGGATATAGGGAAGGGTGATACAAGCGGCGAGTGCCGTGCAAAAGAGTTTCATTATCTTGTTCATGGTGAAAAGCTCCGAATAATTTTTTAGAATAATATATTATATGAACGGCTATTTATGATTGACAATTTTTATTTTTCGTTCTATAATAAATAGGCTATAATAGTGTATTGTGCCCATTTTTGGGTAAAATGCGCTGAAAAAGAAAAAAGAAGACCAAGGTGGGCTTTTACGATATGGATATGCAAAAGACGTACAATCCAAAAGACTTTGAAGATAGAATTTACGCCGATTGGGAAGAATCGGGGTATTTCCGCGCGGAAGTGGACGAAAATAAAATTCCGTTCACGATCATGATGCCGCCCCCTAATATTACGGGGCAATTGCATATGGGGCACGCAATGGACGCAACCATGCAAGATACGTTGATTCGGTTCAAACGCATGCAAGGCTATTCGGCTTTGTGGTTGCCCGGTTGCGATCACGCTTCGATTGCAACGGAAGTAAAAATTGTAGAAAAGATGAAAGCGGAAGGGGTCACGAAAGCGGATATCGGTCGTGACGGTTTCTTGGTGCGCGCTTGGGATTGGAAGGAACAATACGGCAACCGTATCATGCTCCAACAACGTAAGATGGGTACGTCTTGCGACTGGTCGCGTCAAGCTTTCACGATGGACGAAAAATGCTCTCGCGCCGTTCGCGAAGTTTTCGTAAATCTCTATAATAAGGGGCTTATCTACCAAGGGGATAGAATTATCAACTGGTGCCCTTGCTGTAAGACGGCGCTTTCGGATGCGGAAGTAGAATACGCGGAAGAAGGCGGACATTTCTGGCATCTTCGTTATCCCGCTACGGATGGTAGTGCGGACGTTGTTGTTGCTACCACGCGTCCCGAAACGATGCTTGGGGATACGGCGGTTGCAGTGCATCCCGACGACGAAAGATATAAGAGCCTTATCGGCAAGACGTTGACCTTGCCTTTGGTAAATAGAGAAATTCCCGTGGTTGCGGACGAATACGTGGATCCTACCTTTGGTACGGGTTGCGTAAAGATCACGCCGGCACACGATCCTAACGACTTTGAAGTTGGTAAACGCCACAATTTGCCCGTAATCCGCGTTATGAACGACGACGGCTCTATGAACGAGCTTGCGGGTGTATACCAAGACATGGATAGATACGTTGCGAGAAAACAAATCGTAGCGGATTTGGAAGCGCTTGGCAACCTCGTGAAGATTGAAGCGCACACCCATAACGTAGGCCATTGCTATCGTTGTCATTCGACGGTAGAGCCTATCGTATCGAAGCAATGGTTTGTAAAGATGGAACCGCTTGCAAAACCTGCTATTCAGGCGGTTATGAAAAACAAGGTAAGATTCGTACCCGAACGTTTTTCTAAGATTTATTATAACTGGATGGAAAACGTCCGCGAC
>JAZTWL010000026.1:0-1080 GCA_045635845.1 Candidatus Scatosoma sp.
GCTATAACCGCGCGGGTAAGATTATCGAATGGATGGAAGATATGGGTTATATCTCCGCATTCGACGGCGCAAAGGCAAGAAAGGTGCTTATCACGAAGGAAGAATACGAAAGTATTTACGGGCCTTTGCAATAATGAAAACTAACACGATAGGCGCGGTGTTAAACCGCGCCTAGAAGGCGAATCTATGCTAACGAAAAAACTTTTTGGTGTAATCTCGCTCGGTTGCGATAAAAATCGAGTGGATTCGGAAAAATTGCTCGGTTTGTTAAAGGGGAAGGGTTGCCGCACGACGGACGATCTTTCCAAAGCGCAAATCGTTATCGTCAACACCTGCGCCTTTTTGCAATCGGCAAGAGAAGAAGCGATTGAAACGATTCTCGAGTGTGCCGATTATAAGAACGGTTGCTTGGAAAAAATTGTTGTGACGGGCTGTTTGCCGCAAAAATTTATTGACGAATTGTATGGCGCGTTATCGGAAGCGGACGTCTTTTTAGGAATTTCCGATTACGAAAAAATTTTTGAAGCGCTTGAAGCTTCGTATGCAAACGGCGAGCAACAAAATTACGTTGGAAAGGGCAACGACGGGTATTTATTCGAACGCGTTCTTACCACCGACGAGCATTACGCGTATTTGAAAATCGCGGACGGCTGCTATAACCATTGTACCTATTGTTTGATCCCGAAAATTCGCGGAAAATATCGTTCTTATCCTATGGATAAGCTTTTGCAAGAAGCACAAGACTTGGGCGAAACCGCGGAACTGATTATCGTAGCGCAAGATAGCACTCGATATGGGGAAGATTTGTACGGCGAAAATAAATTTGTGACCCTTTTGCAAGAGCTTTCCAAGTTGGAAAATATCCAAAAAATCCGTTTGTTATATTGCTATCCCGACGTGATCACCGACGAATTGATTGCCGAAATTGCAAGAAACGATAAGATTTTGAAATATATGGATATTCCCTTGCAACATTCGGAAAATCGCGTCTTGAAATTGATGAATCGAAGGGAGACGAGAGAAGGCTATCTTGCGTTGTTTGAAAAGATTCGCAAAGATATTCCCGATAGTGCCATTCGG
>JAZTWL010000027.1:0-5552 GCA_045635845.1 Candidatus Scatosoma sp.
AAAAAAATCAAAATGGAGCGCAACCAACGGTTGCACTCCACCTATTTAGCTGTTTTTTGCGCGACAAATACCGTCCTTCGCCTGAATCGACGAAGAAAGAGCGAAAGCGCCGTATGCGGAGCGCGCATTTTTTTCCGCAAGACCTTCTTTTTTGCGACAGTATCTCATAAGCGACCTCACAATTTCTCACCCTGATATGCCATCTTGCCCTTACCTACTTTTTCATTATAACAAAAACCCCGAAAAAATGCAATCGTACAAGCGCAAATTTCCCATATTTTTTCACGTGTTATTTTTTCACAAACAAATGTGAATTTTGTTCACTTTATCTTTTTTACGTAGTAAAGGGGCTTTCCCGACTACGTATTTAGAGCAAAAAAACACGCCCGGAATGGGCGCGTTTTGAGAAATTAAAGGTTTTCGTAGGAAAGCGTTTCAATGCCGTGGCGAGCGAAAATCTCGTCCGCTTTTTCCAAATCGGACGTCTTGATTACGATCGACGCGTCGTTTCCTGCAACGGAAAGTCCGTACATATATTCCACGTTCAATTCTTCATCGGAAATCACGCGCAAAATCTTTTGCAAGCTCCCCGGCGTATGGGGTATTTTCAAAATGAAAATGTCCGTCAACATACACGAAAAGCCTGCCGCCGAAAGGGTTTCCTTGCCGAGCATAGGCTTATCGGAAAGTATGCGCAAAAGACCATATTCCGACGTATCGGAAAGGGACATAGAAAGAATATTCACGTCCTTTTCTTTGAGTACGTCCAAGATATGCCCAAGACGGCCTTTGCGGTTTTCAATAAACACCGAAATTTGTTTCGTAATCATAATTTTCTCCTTATTTTACGTTGCGCAAGTCTTTAATGCGCTTCGCCTTGCCTTCAAAGCGTTGCAAGGTGTTCGGGGATTCCAAGCGAATCTTTGCATCCAAGCCAAGCACCACTTTGAGCTTATTTCTCGTCGTTGTTTCAATGCGTTGCAATTCCGCAAACGAGTCCGTTTCCTTATTCAATTCTACGCGCACCGTGAGTTTATCCGTATAACCTTCTCTTTCCACCACGATCTCGTAGTGCGGACCAAGCTCGGGCACGGACAAAACGACTTCTTCGATTTGTCCCGGGAATACGTTTACGCCGCGGATTTTGAGCATATCGTCGCTTCTGCCCGAAAGGTTTTCCATACGGCAAGTAGTTCTTCCGCAAGCGCAAGGCTCGTAGAAAAGACGGGTGACGTCCTTCGTGCGATAACGAATCAAGGGCAAACCTTCCTTCTTAATGCACGTGATAACGAGTTCCCCTTTCTCGCCTGCAGGCAACACTTCGCCCGTATTGCTATCGATAATTTCGGGAATGAAATAGTCTTCATTGATATGCATACCGCAAAATTCCAAGCATTCGCCCGAAACGCCGGGGCCCATCAATTCACTCATACCGTAGTTGGACGTAATCTTCACGTCGCGACCCCACGCGTTGTGCATTTCTTCACGCATCGCGTCGGTGAGCAATTCACTCCCCACGAGCGCGATTTTAATGCCCAAATCCGTTTTGGGATCAATCCCCGTTTCTCTCGCTACTTCCGCAAGCCGCAAAGCATACGAAGGCGTGGCAACGAGCAAGGACGTGCGGAAATCCTTCATGTACATAAGCTGCTTTTCGGAATTCCCCGTAGAAGAAGGCACAATTGCCGCGCCGATTTTTTCCAAGCCGTAATGCAAACCAAGCGCGCCCGTGAACATGCCGTAGCCAAAGCAAATTTGTGCAATGTCCTTTTCCGTTGCGCCACCCATACAAGCGATACGAGCCACGCAATCCGTCCACGTTTCCAAGTCCCCGCGCGTATAGCCGACAACTGTCGGCTTGCCCGTCGTACCCGAGCTTGCGTGAATGCGCACGAGTTCGTCCTGCGAAACGGCAAAAAGACCGAACGGATAGGTATCCCGCATATCTTGCTTCGTCGTGAAAGGCAATTTTTGCAAGTCCGCAAGAGATTGAATATCCTGCGGTTTTACCCCTTTTTCGTCCATTTTTGCGCGATAATACGGCACTTTTTCGTATACGCGCGCTACCGTTTCTTGCAAGCGTTCAAGCTGCAATTTTTCCATCTCCGCCCGAGAGAGCGTTTCTTCCTTCGACCAAATCATGCCAAGTTCCCTTCCTTCATTTCTTCTGCGGCGTCTTCAAAAGCCGCCGTAAGCGTTTCTTCCTTCGGGGCTTTGGTACACAAACTCACCACCACCGTCGAAAGCAACGAATAAATCATACAAATCACGCCGATCATAGGCGAACAGCTAATCCCCGACTTGATCGCAATCCCCACCGAACACGACCAACCGTTCATATCGTAGCCAAATACGAAAATTAACGCCACCGTCAAAAGCAAAGAGCCGATAATCGACGTCCACACCGCGGGGCGGGAAACCTTCTTCCAAATCACGCCGAGTACGTACGGACCCATAAAACAGCCCGCAAGCGTCCCCCAACTCAAGCCCATTAAATACGCGATTGCCGAAACGTGGAATTTCTCGTTCAAAATCGCCAAAACCACGGAAATCGCAACGAACAACAAGCAAAGGGATTTCATCACCCAGTTCACCTTTTTATCGTCCGCGTCTTTCTTGATACTGCCCTTATAAATGTCCACGGCGATAACGGATGCCGACGCCAACGAAACGGACGAAAGCGTAGACATACTCGCCGACAAAATCAGCACCGCAATCAAACCCGTCAAACCCACGGGAATGACGATATTCATCATGTGCGGCACGATATTATCCGCGCCCACCCCCGCAAGTTCGGGGAAGAACGCCGAAATCGCGCCCGTGAAGTACGCGCCAAAGCCGATAATGAGCGCAAATGCCGTACTCACAATCGTGCCTTGCATAATCGCCTTGTCGTCGCGAATGGCGTAATATTTATGTACCGTTTGCGGCAACGCCCACACTCCGAAGGACGTAAGGAAAATCAAGGAAAGCAAGGAAACGGTGTTTCCGTAAAGTCCTTTATTCGAGCTTTGGAAGGTGAACCAACCGAGCTCGTCACTGCTTGTCAATTTGGATAAATCCCAAGCAATATTTTCGTGATTCATAAAGCAAATGACCATCGCCACAACGCCGATAATCATGATAATGCCTTGAATGAAATCGGAAAGCGCCGTCGCGAAATACCCGCCGAAGAAAAGATAGAGCGCGGTGAGCGCGGCAAGCGCCACCATGACCGTCCAACCCGGGATATCAAATACGATACGGAAAAGCGAACTCAAGCCGTTATAAACGGAAGCCGAATACGGAATCAAGAGCATGAAAATAATCACTGCGGAAACGAGCTTCAAATTCTTGCTATCATACCGCTTCTCGAAAAATTCGGGCATTGTTTTTGCCGAAAGGCGGCGGGTCATATTCTTCGTGCGCTTTGCAAGCACGAGCCACGCGATAAGCGAGCCCAAGATTGCGTTGCCCACGCCGATCCAAACGGACGCCAAGCCGTACTGCGCGCCGAATTTGCCCGCATACCCGATAAAAATAACGGCGGAAAAGTACGTCGTACCGTACGCAAACGCGCTCATCCAACCGTTCAAGCCGTTCTTCCCCGCAAGAAGAAAGTCTTTCACAGACCCCGCGCGATTGCGAGTGTACACCGCAATTCCCACCATGCCTAATGCATACAAAGCCAAAATAACGTAATCAAGCGCCATAATTCTCTCTCACTCACACATTCACTTTTTCGATTTTTCATTCTCTATGCATTTATTTTTATGATTATATCATACTTGACTTTGGCCTGTCAAACGAACGGCGGAAGAAAAATATATATTTTTCAGCTTTTTTTACAAATCATAAACCCTTGTTTTCGCACCTACAAACTGCAAAACCCGCCGCTTTCCCAACCTACACGCGAGCGCGCATATCGGCAAAAAGCGGCTTATTTCACAACAAAATTGAGAATAAACGCGTACATGGGTGCCCCTTTTTATAAAATTCACCCCTTTTAACGCATAACCGCATAGAAAAAAGGACGCTCAAAAAAGCGTCCTTTTCTTATTATAAAGATCGTTAATCTTCCTTCTTTTTAAGCACGATTGCCACTGCTGCAACTGCAAGCGTTGCGCCTACCGTCAAACCGATCACCGAGCCGCAACCGCCCTTCTTGCTTTCGCTTTCGGGTTCACTTACTTCGGGAACGCTCGTGGAAGGCGTTTCGGGTTCACTCGTCACGGGAGCGTCGGGTTCTTCACTTACTTCGGGTTCGGGAATAGGAATTGCAACCACGTCGTCAATTGCTTGGCGTGCTAAATGCACGATCTTGCCGAGTTCGGTGAAGGACGTGCAAGCGTTGATATCCGATTGCGCCTTTACGATAATTGCGCTAATTGCATTGAATTGTTCTTCCGTGCAATCATCTTCGTAGTAGGTTGCGATTGCGGATTGTGCATACGCCTTATATTCGGAAAGACTTGCGCTGCTTTCCGCAATCCAAGCTTCGCCGTTCCAAACGAAGGTGCATTCCTTCACGTAATAGAGCACACCTTGGCTTTCGCACACAAACTTCCCGCCAATCGTGAGTACGTCACCCTTCACAGCCGAGCGGCCAAACGCAACGTAGATCGTGCTATCAATCGAACGAATCTTCGCGCCCGGTCTTTCAAAACCGTTGAATTGAACGCCCGCGCCGAAGGTTGCCACGAATGCGTCGTCCCAACTATCCAAATCGAAGGTCAAGCTCGAATTTACGGGCTTAAAATACACGTATCTTTCCGTAGAAGCGTCGTGGTGCACGCTCACTTCCCCTACGCCGATTTCGGTGTGCGTACCTTCATACGCCTTCCAAGCGCCTTGTTCGTAAATGAATGCGCTTTCCAAAACTTCGTATTTCGTCGACGCGTTGACATGATAGAATACGCCGCCGATTCTCAATACGTCGCCTTCCTGCGCCGTCAAGCCGAGATTCAACGTCATAATCGAAGAAGCTACTTGCACCGTCTTCACGGGCAACGCTTCACCGTTAAGCAAAATGCCCACGCCGCTGCCGCCGAAATAAGTAAAGGTGTTTTGTACGGCAAAATCTTCGCCGTCCGCTCTTGCAAATTCAATGGACGTTGCACTCGTTTGCGAGCCGGAAATGGACAATTCGCCCACTTCGTAAATCGTATAATCCTTAACCGGAAGCCAGATCGAGCCTTCCCATTCGAATACGCTTTCTTCGATTACGTATTGCATAGCGAGTTCTTCGTTATAGAACGTGCCGCCGATCTTCAATACGTCGCCCACCTGCGGTGCGCTCTTGAATGCAACGAACATTCTTCTATCGGGGAATTTTACCGTCGCCGTCACTGCCACGTCGTTGATCGTAATACCTACGCCGTTCTTCCAAGAGAACTTCGCCGTCCAACCGCTGTTGCCGTCGTTCGGTTTTTCAATCGCAACGCCGCTTTCCGTATTAAAATACACGTAGCCGTTGGGGATCGGAGTTTGATCGTTCGTTTGCGTAGTCTTTTCAAAGACAATCTTGCCAAGATTTTGGGAATCGTATTCAACGTAGTTTTCCCACTTCGTAC
>JAZTWL010000028.1:0-13785 GCA_045635845.1 Candidatus Scatosoma sp.
TATTCTCGATTACGTTGACGATAAGGTTATTCACCATTTCGTCGTTGCCCATGCCGATTTCAAGCGTCGTGAAATCGGATTCTCGCACCGCTTGCGCCAAAATTGCGTCTTGGCGATCCTTGCCCAAATATGCGATAATATCGGAAATGCGGACTACCGCCCCTTCCAACGTACAAGGCATAATCTTATCCGCAAACTTCTTATCAAGCGCGCACTTTTCCATAATCTCGTCAAACTCCGCGAAGCTATTGACGGGAACGGGACGATATTCGTCAAGCTCCATTTCGCCGTTGTGGCTTGCAATTCCGTTCAAGGTTTGCAAAGTCAAATTATAGCCGTGAATTTTATCGAGTACGCGGACGGAATGAATATTGTGCAAGAATCTTCTGCCCGTATGCTCGTAATAAAGCTCGTCCAAAAGCTTTTCGCCCGTATGCGCGAATGCGGGGTGACCGACGTCATGCCCAAGCGCAATCGCTTCGATAAGCTCCAAATTCAAGCCGAGTGCCCTACCGATCGTACGGGAAATACGAGAAACCAACTGCACGTGCAAGCTTCTTCTCGTCATATCGTCGTTCTTGTACAAGGAAAAAACCTGCGTCTTATCCGCATAACGGCTAAAATACGGACAATGCATAATCGTATCGACGTCGCTGATGAACGGCGAATTCCACGATTGCGCCCCGTCGCTACTCGGCAATCTGCGCAAAGCTTTCTCTTCGTCAAACCCACAGCCGATTGCCGCGCGTTTGCGATTTTCTTCCCGTATCACGTCATTTAATTCTTTGGAAAGAAGGTTGAATTTCGACATACCTACCCCTATTATACTTTTTCTTCTTAAAAAGTATATCACACTTTGGCATCCTTTTCAAGTGTATTTTGCATTTTTTTTCTTAAAAAGAAAAAAAGCTCGCGAAAGCGAGCTTTTTGGGAAATTCTTAGAATAATTATTCTTTTGTTTCAGTTGCCACAGTTTCGGCGTTTTGCTTTTCAAGCGCCGCCTTTTCCCCTTCCGTTTTCAAAGTCTTGAAAAACATAATTGTGAAAGGAATTGCGAACACGAAGGCAAACGCGTCAGCAATCGATTGACACATTTGCACGCCGAGCAAGGACAGCACTTCGGGCAAAATCAATACCGCGGGGATATAGAACAAGCCTTGTCGAGATACGGAAAGCAAGGACGCAATCCCCTTGTTGCCTACCGATTGATAGGTGAGTCCTGCCATGAAGTTGAGCGGTAGAAGCGGCATACAAATGCACTGCAAGCGCAAGGCAAGCGATCCGATTTCTTTCGCTTCGCTCGACAATTTGAACATTTCCATAACGAACGGCGCAAACACACCACAAACCAAGGCGAACGCCGTCATAACGATTGTGGAGAAGGTAAGCGTAAATACGTACGCCGATTTTACGCGATCGAAGCGTTTTGCGCTGTAATTATACCCCAAAACGGGTTGATAGCCTTGCCCGATCCCGAGCGCCAACGAGAAGGCAAGCATAAACACCTTATTCACAACGCCAAGCGCCGCTTGCGCTGCTTTACCGCCTTCTTGCGTGCCGTATTTCAATACGCCGCAATCATACGCCGCGTTATTCAAGAACACCGTGCACAAGCTTGCGAGAATTTGACGGCAGAAAGACGGGAAACCAACCACGATCACGTCTTTATACGTTTCCCATTTGCGCGAAATTGCGCGGAATTTTAAACGCACGATCGTCTTATTCGAAAGGAACATGAACAAGAGCACCAAGAAGCTCAAAATTTGGCTTGCACAGGTAGCAATTGCCGCACCTGCGATACCCATGTCCGCGCCGAAAATCAAAATCGGGTCTAACGCAACGTTCACGATTGCACCCACCAAGAGCCCAATCATGGACAAAACCGCCTTCCCTTCCGCGCGCAAAACGTTATTGAGCACGTAAGACATACACATAAACGGCGCAGCCAACAAGATATACTTTCCGTATTCCCTTGAATGAAATAGCGTATCCGCTTCTTTCGATCCTAGCAGCCTTAACATCGGATTTAGGAATAGCATGCCGCCTATCGTAATGAATAAACCCGAAAGGAACGCAATCGCCATTGCTGAGCTCGCCACTCGATCCGCGCCTTCGCGGTCACGTTTCCCAAGCAAGCGGGAAATGATATTGCCACTACCCATACCGAAAGTGAAACCGATCGCTTGAATGATAGACATCAAGGCAAGCAAGTTGCTTGCAGCAGCCGTCACGGCGTCGTCCCCGATTCTAGATACGAAATAGGTATCCGCCAAGTTATAAAGGGACGTCACCATCATACTGATGGTGGTAGGAATCCCCAAGCTTATAATCAATCTTGCCATAGGCGTTTGCGTCATTTTGACGAATTGCTTTTTCTCACGCTCAATCACGGCTTGATCGGCGTTTGAAACGATTTGTTTGCTCATACTCACAATCCTTATTCTTGCACTTTTTCCAAAATATTATAAACCTTTTGTTTATAATTTGCAACCCTTTCCAAAGGGGGAATGAAAAAAAACTTTTTTTCGATAAGCTTCGGCAATCTTTTTCGTTGATTTGCACTTGCCTTTTTCGTGTAGGCGTGCTATAATAGAGCTATGAAAAATGTAAGTTCTAATGAAAAACAAGTGTTTCGATTCACTTTATCCACGAAAATGGTACTCCTTTCCATTCTCGCTATACTCTTGAGCGTAGCGGGAATCGTCGTAAGCTCTTTCCGCATTGCGCGCAGCGGGAAAATTAACGGTTTCATTGAAGCGTTGCAATCCCCCTTGCTCATTCTCGTTTGCGCGGCGTGCATCGTGATCGTGGTTTCCATTCTCATTAAATCGCAATACGTGATTGACGGGGATCGCTACACAACGCAATTCGGCTTCATTAAGAGCACCTTGTCTATTAAGGACATTACCGCTTTAGAGCTTGATTCGGATACGAAAAAACTCACGATTTTTATCGGGGAACAATATTCCGTACTTTCCTTGAAAGCGGAATGGCACGACGCCTTTATCAAGGCGCTCCGCACCGTGCATCCAAGCATTGATTTCACCTTCACCTTGGCGCAAGGGGAAACGAAAAGCAATAGCAAAAAGAAATAACTCAATGCAAAACAAACCGCGCTCCGAAATCGGAGCGCGGCTCTTTTTATTCTTTTACGATTTCCAAGCCCTTCGGCGCAGAAATCTTCGTTTTCACTTTGCCGTTCTTGCAAACGGTGTGTTCCACTTTCAAAATCCCACATTCCGTAGGATAGCTGATTTTAACGTGCTTCAAACCGCTCAAATTCGGCTGAATTTTGATTCGTTTCGTCCCTGCCCCTATCGGTTTGATACCCGCAACCGTTTCCGCAAGGTATGCAACGACGCCCGCCGACCAACCGTGGCAGAAGCTATGACGGAAGCTCGTATAGCAATACGCGCCCGTATCGCGGTGGATATCTTTCTTGCCTTCTTGGGGCAATTCATCGATTCTGCCCGCGTTTTCAAGCCATTCCAAATCGAAATCTTCCCAAAAACTCGTCGCGCCAACGGAAAGCATACCGCCATAATATTCTTTCATCATTTCAGGCGCTTCCTTTTCGTGTCCGTAGGACGCAACCGCGCTTAAAATGAAATAGGAAAGGAAGGTGGAAAGCCCTTTCGCGCCGTTTGCCATAAGCACGCTTTCGTTGCTTGCCGACTTATCCCCCGACCAAACGCCGATAGCGGCAATTTGTTTATACTTTTGCACGACGTATTCCTTCTTCGCCAAACGCGCGAGAATCGAGTCGCAAAGGCTCGTATCTTCGCCGTAAACCGAGAAGAAATCACGCACTTTTTCCATTGCGACTTTCGTCAAGTACGCCGCACCTGCGTGACTATCTTCCTTCTTCACAATCGGTTGTCCGTCCGTATAGCAAGAAGGCCAATCCAAGAAATCCCAAGGATACGTCGTATCCCCGTCTTCTTTTACGTACAAGGAAACGCGCTTCACGATATCCTTCGCAAAAGGAAGGAATCGAGTGAATTTGGATTTATCCCCGTTTACCTTGTACTCGTCGGCAAGAATAATCAACCACCAAAGCGAGTAGGTGCAAATATTATCAATCCAACCGTCTTCAGGCATTTCCTTTTCCGCAAACGCAAGGGAATTGATCGTTTCGGGAATATCCCCGAACAAACAATGCGCCGCGCGCATTTCGGGATAGGTATCGCCGATCCAAACCAAACGATCACGCTTTACGCCGTCCCAAAAATATCCGTTTTGCAAACAAAGGCGCAAGGTGTGCGCCGCCGTATTCCAAATATCGTTGACAAGCTTATCGTCGCATTCAAAACTACCCTTAAAACGGCGCGTGTCCGTATCAATAGCCGCCGCAATCGTCTTGATTGCAAGCTTCGTATCGTCGGAAAGCGTATCAATACGCAAGAAACGAAAACCCGTTTGACCGAAGGTCATATCCGAATAATTTTGTAATTCCACTATGAAATCACGGTTCGAGTGATCGTTCGTTGCAACGCCGTTGGTATATTCCCCAAACGCTTTTACGTTGACTTCCGAGCAGGTTTCCGAAACCGATTCCCCGAAGCGCAAGCGCACCCTTTTATCCCCTTGCACGTTCAAGGTGAGAATACGCGCGCCGCCCGACCATTCTCTACCGAAATCAAGAATCACACTCGCCTTGCCTTCTAAAATCGTCAACTCGCGTTCAAAAAGACCGATTTGCAAGGTTTTTTCCGTTAAAAGTTTTTCCACGTCCGTCACGTTTTCCGAAAGAAGAATACGCTTGGGAAAGATATATCGCATAGCCGTTGCTCCTATTGATTTTTGTTTTTTTATATTATAATATAAAATCCCTTTGCCGTCAAGCCTTTTACGGAAAATAACCCACCGCCTATTGACAAAAAAATAGAGCTGTGCTATACTTAAAAAAAATGAAGGAGCGCAATTATGGAAAAATATGCTTGGCTTGCAAAAATCAAAGACGGAATGAAGGACGAATACGTGCGCAGACACGATGAAATTTGGCCGGAGCTTGTGGAATTATTGAAGCAAGCGGGGATTTGCAATTATACGATTTGGACGGACGGAACAAACCTTTTCGGCTACTATGAATGCGAAAAAGGCATCGATTTTGCCGCTAAAACGCAAGCGGGTAGCCCTATCGTGGAAAAATGGAACGAGTACATGAAGGACGTTATGAAAATGCCCCTTGACCCCGTGACGGGCGCACAACCCCGCCTTACGAAGGTTTTCACACTTGACTAACGCTTTTCGCATAGAAAAAAGACGGACGTTTTGTCCGTCTTTTTTATTTCAACGCGTACACGCTACCCTGTTTTTATAAATAGCCATAGCGTTTTTTATTTTTCAAGATCAAATATTCACTCAATAAAAGCGAAACGCATTCCGCCACCAAGGACGCTGCCCAAATGCCGTTTAAGCCCCAAAATCGAGGAAGAACCATTACGAAAATTGCTTGACATAAGAACGTTCTAAAGAAGGACAAAAGCAAGGATAAGCTGCCGTTAGAAAGCGCCGTAAAGAAGGACGAAGCGAATATGTTTAAGCCACACACCAAGAAACTCAACGCGTAGATTCTAAAGCCGCGCTTCGTAATCAACCATACGCTACTCCCCCGCTTTGCAAACAACGCCGAAAGCTCGCCCGCAAAGATAATCGACACCGCCGTCATTGCTACGGCAAAAAAGCACAAGAGTACCGCGCTTTTCTTGAAGATACTCTTTAGTTCCCTTCGATTTCCCGCGCCATAGTGATAGCCGATAATCGGCGAACTGCCAAGCGAATAGCCCAAGAATACCGCAATGAAGATAAACCCAACGTACATCATAATCCCGTATGCAGAAACGCCGTCGAGTCCAATTTTATCCATAAGCTGCATATTATATAATATAGAAACGACGGAAAGGGATATATTCGTAATCAATTCGGAAAGTCCGTTCACGCACACCGCGCCAAAAACTTTGCCGTAAAATCCCGTTTTGCAAAGGTACAACAAGCTATCGTTCTTGCGACAAAAATAGAACAGCGGAATCAAGCCGCCCGCGCATTGATTGATTGCCGTTGCAAACGCTGCGCCTTGCAAGCCCATATCGAACGCAACTACAAACAATGCGTCAAAAATGCCGTTCCCCACCCCTGCGCCTATCGTAATGAATAAACCAAATCTCGGCTTCTCTGCCGTCACAAAAAAGCCTTGGAATGCGTTTTGCATCATGAACATAGGCAAGGAAAGCAGCAATATTCTTCCGTACGTCACGCAATATTCTACGAGTTGCACACGTTCTTCCGCAGTGAAATCCTTTTCTTGCTTTGCAAAGATTTCCGCAATCGGACGAAGGACAATCAAACCGATAATCGAAAGCATCACGCCGATAATTAACGTCGCGTAAATGAGCATGGAAAAGATTTTATTCGCTTCTTCCCTTTTGCCTTCGCCAAGCATTTTGGAAACGACGGCGTTGCCGCCCGTACAAAGCATAAAGCCCACCGCGCCCAAAATCATAATGAGCGGATAAATCAAGTTGAGCGCCGCAAACGGTACTTCGCCCGCATAGTTGGCAACGAAGAATCCATCTACAATAGAATATATGGAAATAAACACCATCATTGCGATCGATGGCATCACAAAACGCAATAATTTTCGATAATGAAAATGATCGGATAAATGAATTCTTTCCATACCCTTGCCCTACTTTGTTTTCCTAAAAAGACCATTATGAAAGCCCGATTACCGAAGCAATCGGGCTTTTCTTATACCATTTTTTGATTAGTCAAGATTCAACAAATCCTTATATCTCGACTTGTAAAGGGTGACACTGTCTTCCTTATAGTTGTTCAATACGTTGCCTTGAATGCTGCTCGTATAATCGGAGATTGCCGTTGCCTTCAAGGATTCGTAGTACATCTTCGAGAAGGTGTTTTCTTCGCCGAGCGCTTCCGCGTGGTTGTAACCGCCGTAAACGTCGCGCGTATTCGTGTACTTAAACGTACAGAATATGATATGCCAACCATAGTCCGTTGCGCAAACTGCATACGAGCCTACGCCTTCTTCCACTACCTTTTGTGCCGCATATTCGAATTCAGGAACGAAGTTCGTTTGATAAGGCGATACTGCATAACCCATATAGGTGTTCAACGAACCGGGGTCGGTGCTGTATGCGAACAAGATTTCGTTTACAGCTGCAAGCGTCTTATAGTAGTCGCTCGTTTCGTCGAAGATTCTTGCGTTATCTACCGTGCCGTTAGGCATATTCAAGCTACCGCTACGATAAATGAACTTGCTATAATCTACTTCACCGTTTACCTTATACGTCGTGGAGTTATAAGCCGTAGGATATACAGCCGTTTTCGCCGTTACTCTATTTTCCGTATTCGTAGCGATCAAAGCTTCCATGTCGTTCACGATATCGTCGATCGTCAAATCCTTCTTCGCTTCTACCTTGAAATCGTCGCCCGTACCGCTTACCGTGCCTTGGAAAGCATAGTTGCCAAGGTAATGCGTAAGACCTTCGTACTTATCTTCGTTATTGATATAGTTTTGGAAGAACTTACCGGTTCCTTCGTCGTAGTAGTTTGCATGTTCGTGTTCGGAAACCCACGTATCACGAAGATCTGCGCCGCGAATACCCGCCAAAAGCTTCTTACGAGCATTGAAGAGCGCGTCTTCGCTCAAACCAAGGCCCTTTGCTTCCGCATAAGCAACTTCTTGTTCTGCAGAGAAAGGAACGAGTACGTTATAAACGAAACCGAAATCTTTCAAGCCGTAAAGCACGAAGGAATTATCGGAAACGCTACCAAGCGCCGTTTCGAACGCCGCGGAATCGTTCTTATAAGCAAGCTCTTGGCTTTCGTAAGCCGCTTGGTACTTGCCTGCAACGTATTCTTCCGAAAGTTCGCCGGTTACTTGATCTTCCATATCTTCGAAATACTTATTGATCAAAGCTTGACCAAGCATGGAAGAAAGCTCTACGTAGTAATATTCCAAGCTCGTAACGTCGGACGTATCTTCCGTGCTCTTCGTATCTACCAAGTTGTAGCTTTGCAAGTTTGCAAGGAAGCTGTTGTACGCCTTCTTACGGGTGGTCGTCGTCGAGCCTTCGAGCTTATCGTCTTGATACGAACCGCAAGAATCCAACGTATTTCTACCCGTATAAACGCCGTACTTACCGCTCTTATCGTAATAATCGCTCTTTTCCGTACCTGCGTTCGTGGGAAGGGTGCGGGGATCTGCGTGATCGTGCTCTTCGCTTTCTTCTTTAATATAGCTTTGTTCAAGGGAATCCAACGAATCGTTGATAGACTTTTTCAAGTTGTATACAACGCGATCGTAATCTTCCATCTTTTCCGCATTGCCGCCTTCCGAAAGGAAGTACTTGAACGCCAAGATTTCGGAATACTTTTCCAAAAGTTCTTTCGTTCTTGCTTGCGACTTATCGTCTTCTTTCAAAGCGCCGAGTTCTTTTGTAACGTATTCGCTATACGGAACCGTCCAGTCTTTTGCATATTCCGCAAGATAGTACGCAACTGCGTATTGAATCATGATTTCACGGCTAACAAGTGCGTCCATAAGCATATTGAACGTTGCTTCATAGGTGTAGCCATAGTTTTGCACGTATTGATAACCAACGGACATGAAATAGGAAACCAAGTCACGCTTGGAGATCTTCGACGTACCGAGAATTTCCTTCACAGCGTCTGCTTGCGCCGAATACGCTTCGTCGGAATTGTTCTTCAACGCGTCGGTGATATCTACCGTTGCAACCGTTTGGTTAAGATCCTTTGCGTTGTCCGTAATAACGAAATCGCAACCTGCTGCGCCGAGTGCGAAAGAAATACCAAGCAACATCGCCGCCGTCTTTTTGATAGTGTTCTTTTTGTTCATAAAATCGCTCCGATTTTTTATCCTACATTTCCCGATATAACGCCGAATTTGGGCGCGCGCCTACGCTACGCCATTATATCGTCACGCTATATTATAACCTATTTTTCAAGAAAGTGCAATCGTTTTGCCCTTATAAACTTGCGAAAGTTAGCGCAAATTTCAAAAATTTTGTCATTTCCGCCATTAAAACCGTATTGTCTTTGTATCCAAAGAACTCTAAAACGGGCGCGGCGGTCATATCCAACCGCACGTTGCGGGCGTATTTGTCCATCGCGGCTTGCAAACGCTTATCACCGAGCGTCTCGATCGACGAGAGCTCTAACGAGCCGATCCCCTTCACAAGGGAAATTTTCTTGACGTTAAACTTCGCCGCGTAGTTCTTCAAAACGGCAATCACGAGCAAGTTTTCCACCGCGCGCGGCAATTCGCCGTACGTATCGCGCAAGGACGTATAAACTCGTTTATAATCTTCCACGGACTTGATTTCCGCAATTTGCTTATAGCTATCCAACCTGCCTGCCGAGGACTCAATATAGCCTTCGGCTATGTAGGCATTCGCTTGAATATTGAGCTCTGCCACCGTTTGCGTTTCGCCCGTAAGCTCTTCCTTCAAGAGCTTGGAATAAAGCTCGTAACCCACTCGATCCATATGCCCGTGCTGTTCCGCGCCGAGCACGTTGCCTGCGCCACGGATTTCCAAATCGCGCATGGCAAGCTTATACCCCGAACCGAGCTCGGTAAATTCCATAATCGCGCGCAATCTTGCTTCCGCATTCGGCGTCATAACTTTTTCGGGTTTATAAGTGAAGAAGGCGTGTGCAAGCCTTGCTCCGCGCCCTACTCTGCCGCGCAGTTGATAGAGTTGGGAAATCCCCAAACGATCGCTATCGATTAGAATAATCGTATTTGCATTCGGCAAGTCAATGCCGTTTTCAATAATCGTCGTCGTGATAAGGATATTTGATTTCCCGCCATAGAAATCCATTACGGCGTTTTCCAAAACGCTCTTATCCATTCTACCGTGCGCCACCGAAATCGTCGCTTCGGGCAAAATTTCTTTCACGCGCGCCGCGAAGGTGAAAATACTCTCCACTCGATTGTACAAGATAAACACTTGACCGCCACGGGAAAGCTCGCGAATACAGGCGTCGCGAATCAACGTTTCCGTTTCTTCCACGACGTACGTTTGTACGGGCAAACGCTCGTTGGGCGGGGTGTGTATGGTGGAAATATCACGAATACCCGATAAAGACATATGCAACGTTCTTGGAATGGGTGTTGCCGTCATCGTCAAGCAATCCACGTCCTTACGCAAGTTCTTAATCTTCTCTTTATGTTCCACGCCAAAGCGTTGTTCTTCGTCCAAAACAAGCAAACCCAAATTCTTGAATTTGACGTCCGCAGAAAGCAATCGGTGCGTACCGACAACCAAGTCAATCGTACCGTCTTGCAAGCCCTTCAAAATGCGTTCTTGTTCTTTGGGCGTATTGAAACGATTCAAGCACGCCACTTCCACACCGAAGGCTTCAAATCTCGCCAACGCCGTGTTAAAATGTTGAGAAGAAAGCACCGTACTCGGGCACATAAGCACCGCTTGTTTGCCCGCCAACGCGCAAAGGTAAATCGCGCGGAACGCCACTTCCGTTTTCCCAAAGCCAACGTCCCCGCAAAGAAGGCGATCCATCACCTTTTCCGAGCACATATCCATCTTGATCTCCGCAATCGAACAAGCCTGATCGGGCGTCAAATCATGCGGGAATGCGTCTTCGAATTCCTGCATAAAAATCTCGTTGGCAGGGAATGCGTAGCCGCGGTTTTCCGCGCGCTCGGCGTAGAGTTTTTTCAAGTCGAACGCCAATTTCTTGAGCGAAGCCTTTACCCTTGCTTTCGCCCTTTCAAATTCCGCGCCGCCGATCTTACTCAAGGCGGGCGAATCCGCACCGACGTACTTGGAAAGTACGTCCATGCATTCTACGGGTACGTAAAGGACGTCCCCGTCTTTATAGGAAACGGCAACGTACTCTTTTATGCCATCCGTCGTTTCAATCTTTTTCGTACCGAGCGCTTTACCGATACCGTGCGTTTCGTGCACGACGTAATCCCCGATTTCGGGCGCGGAAAACATATCCCCGCGCTTGCGGCGAATACGACGATTATCTTGCGCCTTCGTGTACAAATCCCCCGTGCCGATTACCGCTAATTTGCACTCGTGCAAAACGAAACCTTTATCGAGCGCTTCATCCAAAACGCATACGCCGTTCAAATCGGAAATCGTATTCGGTAAGTTTACGGTGGGAATATATTCTTCGGCGAGTTTTTCACCCATTTTAATCGCGCGCGCCGCGTCACCGCAATAGAGCATTACGCGATAACCGCCTTTGCGCCAGTTGCAAATATCCGTCATCAAATTCGGAAAGCTATTGAGATAGCGCGCCGTGGGCGTAGCTTTCAAATTGTACGTTCTTAACGGTTGGAAAAAGAAAGGATTACCCGTAAACGTTTGCAACGCCACCCTACGGTGTTCTTGAATTTTAGAAATAAAAAAATCTTTATCTACATACTGCCCTTTGCTAAAAGCAAAGATTTCGCCGCCGACGTGCAAACGATTGAACCGTTCTTCGTGCTCTTTATAAAGCGCGTTGAAACGATCCCAAAGGGTTTTACATTCGTCGAAAATGAGCACCGTATTTTCGGGCAAAATCGAGAAAAAGTCCGTCGAGTTTTCCAAAATCGGCATCAAGAACGCGTTATTCATTTGTTCATCCAAGAGTATCTCGTCGGAAATTTCTCTTGCGCGAGCATACCCTTCGGAACTCTTAAATTCCTTCAAGCCTTTTTCGAGCAAAGCCTTTACGCGCGCCCCGTCCAATTCACTTGCGATCACGTCCGTCGCCGACAAAATTTGCACTTCCTTCACGCCCGAAAGTCGATCCCCCGTAACGATATCGTAGGGTTTAATTTTCTCTACGGTGTCTCCAAAGAAATCGATACGAACGGCACTGCCGTTGACGGGATAAATATCCAAAATATCCCCTCTCAACGCGAACATGCCCCTGCTCTCCACTTCAAAAGAGCGCGTATAGCCCATGTCCGTCAAACGTTTTGTGAGCGTGGAAAAATCAAAATCTTCCCCTTCTTTGAACGTAAGACAAGGAAGTTTTTTGGGGAATAACTGCACGAGCGCGTCAATCTCCGCCGTAACGACGTCCGCTCCGTTTTGGAGGGCGTGAATGCCGTCGATTCGACGGAACAAGGAATCCTTGGAAAGCGCCTTACGATAGAGCAACACTTCGTCTTTAGCTGCAATCGTTGCCACCCTTTTCCCCGAGAGCGAGCGGATATTCTCCGCCGCTTTTTTCGCCGAAACGCCGTCCGCCGTGACATACACCACGGGATAGGGCGTAAGGCTAGCAAGCAAATATTTCAAAGGATCAGAAACGCCAAAAACCGCCGTGGGCGTGCCACGGCGTAAATCTTCCGCATACGAGAGATATTCTCCCCCTATTCCGTTGAAATGAAAAAAGTTTGCCTTCATTTTGATCCTATATTAGTTGAATTTGCACATTACCTTTTCAATATCCAGCCCACGCGCAAACTCTGCCGCCGCTTCGCCCGCCTTTTGACAAGCTTCCGCAAACAACGGATAGTCTTCCTTGCGAATTTCCGCAAGCACGTAGTTGATAATGGGAATATTCACTTCTTCGTCGCGAATCCCGATACGAATACGCGCAAAATCTTTCATCCCCGTTTCGCCGATAATGCTACGCATACCGTTATGCGTGCCTGCGCTGCCGCTTGCGCGAATACGAACTTTCCCCTTCGGCAAATCGTAGTCGTCGTAGATTACAAGCAAATTTTCTTCGGGAATTTTATATTTTGCCATAAGCTGTTTTACAGCTCTGCCCGAATTGTTCATATACGTCAAAGGACGGGCAAGAATCACCTTCTCACCGCCTACAAACGCTTCCGCAATCGAAGCTTCACATTCCTTCTTCTTGAACTTCGCGCCAAGCTTCTCCGCCGCGTCGCCTACGGCGATATAGCCCATATTATGAAAAGTCTTTTCGTATTTTTTGTCTGGATTGCCCAAACCAACGATTAAATACATACTCTTTTTCTCCCTTCGACGCCTTACAGCGCAAAACGCCGAGATTTTTCTTCAATCAAACGACCGCCGAGCATAAACGCGGCGGCCGATCGTCTTTCGTGAATAAATTAGTCGTACAATTTCGACATGGGTTTATCGAGATATACGTTTTCGATTGCCGCAGCAAAGAGATCTGCGACGGAAAGCACTTCAAATTTATCAAGCATCTTTTCAGGGGGAAGCTTGATCGTATCGAGCATAACGAGCTTATCGATTGCCGAATTTTGCAATCTATCCAAAGCAGGGCCACTCAAAACGGCGTGCGTACAACCTGCATATACTTCCGTAGCGCCTGCATTCTTGATAGCTTGCGCACCTTGGCAAATCGTACCTGCCGTATCGATCATATCGTCCACCATAAGGCATCTCTTGCCTTCTACGTCGCCGATAATGCTCATAACTTCCATTACGTTCGCCTTGGGACGACGCTTATCGATAATTGCAATGGGAACGCCGAATTTTTCAGCTACCTTTCTCGAACGCTTTACGCTACCCAAGTCGGGCGCAACGACAACGTCGATATTACATTGTTTAGAAAAATAATTACAAAGGGTCGGACCACCGAGAAGGTTATCCACGGGAATATCGAAAAAGCCTTGGATTTGATCAGCGTGCAAGTCCATCGTAAGAACTCTGTCTGCACCCGCCGCTGTAATCATATTTGCAACGAGCTTTGCCGTGATGGGATCGCGCGAACGAGCTTTTCTGTCTTGACGAGCGTAACCAAAATAAGGAATAACCGCCGTAATACGACCTG
>JAZTWL010000029.1:0-7140 GCA_045635845.1 Candidatus Scatosoma sp.
GCTTGGCCTCCGACTTGGTTTCGGTCGTGGCGGCCGCCAAAAAATCGAGCGCGACCGCGTGGAAATCTTGTCGGGCGTGAGAAATAAAGAAACGCTCGGCAGTCCGCTCACCCTTTGTATTTACAATAAGGACTACGCAAATTGGGAGCGTTGTATGTCGGACGGCGTGTGCGACGAAGAGCGTATGCAAGCGAAGGCGTTGACGAAGGTGCGTCCCGGGCATGCAGACTTGACGGGTATGCGCAAATTCGAGCAATCGGACGCGCGCAATATTTTGGAACGCGCTTCTGCTCGTGAAACGGCAATCCGCGTTGCGGCGGGCGGCGTGTATCAGCAGTATCTTTCTACGCTCGGCGTGGAAATCGGCGGCTACGTTTGTGAAGTTTGCGGTGTGAAAGACGGGGGCGTGTACGCGTTCAACGAGTTGGCGAAGGCGAAAACGACGCAGCTTGGTATGTTGAACGAGAAAACGGAAACGCTTGCAATGGAAAAGATTTCTAATCTTAAGAAGGACGGAGATACGGCAGGCGGCGTGGTGGAAATTCGCGTGAAAGGCTTAAAGTGCGGCTTTGGGAGTGTCATGACGTACGCGGAAAAGTTGGACGCACAGCTTGCGCAAGCGCTTATGAGTATTCAAGCGGTGAAGGGCGTGGAAATCGGCGTTGGCTTTGCGGCGGCAAGCGCGAGCGGAAAGGAAATTCACGACGAGATTTTCTACGATGAAACGAAGGGCATTTATCGCAAAACCAACCGCGCGGGCGGGATTGAAGGCGGTATGTCGAACGGCGAAGAAATCATCTTGCGGGTTGCGATGAAACCGATTCCTACCCTTATGAAGGGCTTGCAAACGGTGGATATGGAAACGAAGGAAAGCGCGGTGGCGGCTTCGGAAAGAAGTGACGTATGCGCAATTTTCGCTATGGAAATTATCGCGGAAGCGGTGGTTGCCGAAGTGCTTGCAAACGCGGTGGCAAAACGCCTTGGCGGCGATACGATGAATGAAGTAAAGGCACGCTACGAATTATTGCCTTGAGATAAAACTATGGAACAAATCAGCTTGAAAACGCCCTCTATGTCGGCGACAATTTGTATCGGCAAAGACGTGCTTGAGACCCGTTTGCCCGCGCTCACGCAAGGGCAAAAGAATTTCGTTGTCACCGATTCTAACGTGTATGCTTTGTACAAGGATTTCTTTGCAAAGTATTTTTTGGGTGCGGAAATTTTCGTTTTGACGGCGGGGGAAGAATATAAGAATTTCGCTTCCCTTTCCGCAATTTTGGAAAAAATGACAGCGGCGCGCTTGCATAGAAGCTCTCGGCTTTTTGCCGTGGGCGGCGGCGTCGTGGGGGATATCGGCGGTTTGGCGGCGGCGCTTTATATGCGTGGTATTTCTTGTGTGCAAATTCCCACTACCTTGCTCGCGCAAGTGGATAGTAGCGTGGGCGGCAAAACGGCAGTGGATCTTGGCGGCGTGAAAAACGTCGTTGGGGCGTTCTATCAACCGTGCGAAGTGTTGATTGACCCGAGTTTTCTTGCCACGTTGCCGAAGCGAGAGATTAAGTGCGGACTTGGCGAAATCGTGAAATACGCGGCGTTAAACGGCGAGATTTTTGAAAAGATGCAGAAAAATTCCGCTTGGACGGACGTTGCCTTCTTGGAATCCTTGATCGTCGATTGCGTGCGCCACAAAGTGCAAGTGGTGACGGCGGACGAAAAGGAAACGGGGGAAAGAAAATCCTTGAACGTCGGGCATACGACGGGGCACGCGATCGAGCTTTCGAGCGGACTTTCTCACGGCGAATGCGTACTTTACGGTATGCTTTTGGAGACGAAGATTGCAAAGGAAAAAGGCTTTTGCGATCACGCGTATGCGGAAAAATTGCTTGCCTTGATTGAGAAAGGGCTTGCCTTGTCCCCGGTTGGGAATTACGATTTTTCCCGCTTGGTCGTGGATGCGGAAAAGGCAATTTCCGATAAGAAGAACGCGGACGACGGCAAAATTGCTATGTCGGTTGCAAAAGTGAAGGGGGAATGGTCGCTCCTTGCTTTGCCCTTTGAAGAATACCGCGCAGCTTTGATGAAAGCGGCGCAAAAATCGTAAATATGGGGGGCAGGTATGCAACGAATTGATTCGAGAGAATATTTTTCGGGCGAATTTTCGCTCCCCGGTGATAAATCGATCACCCACCGCGCCATTATGCTCAACGGCGGCGCAGACGGCGAGGCGGTGATTTCCAACGCCTTGATGGGGGAAGACTGTTTATCCACCGCAAGCTGTATGCGCGCTTTGGGCGCAAAGGTAGACGTGGACGGCGGGTTTATTCGCGTGCGCGGGACGGCGGAATTCAAAAGCGGCGTGGAGCTTGATTGCGGAAACTCGGGCACGACGATTCGCCTTTTGACGGGATTCCTTGCGGGCAAAGGGATTGACGCAAAATTGTACGGGGATAGTTCTTTATCCACTCGACCGATGAAGCGCGTTTCCGAGCCCTTGGCATTGCTTGGCGCGAAGGTGCAAACGACGGACGGACACGCGCCTGTGTACGTGCGACCGAGCGAGTTGCAAGGCGCGGACGTGGCGCTTTCCATTTCGTCGGCGCAAGTGAAAAGTGCGGTGCTCTTGGCGGGGCTTTCCGCGGGCGGGGAAACGAGTGTTTCCGAGCCGATTAAATCGCGCGATCACACGGAGAGAATGCTCTCTGCAATGGGCGCGAATATTTCCGTAGACGGCAACCGCGTGCGCGTGCAAAAGAGCGCGCTTCGTGCGACGGACGTTTGCGTACCTTCGGATATTTCTTCGGCTGCATACTTCATGGCGCTTGGCGCGTTGAAGGGGAAAACCCTTTGCAAAAACGTGGGCGTGAATCCCACGAGAACGGGTATTTTGTCGGCGTTTGATAAGCTCGGCGTACAATATTCTCTCTTGAACAAGAAAATTTCGGCGGGGGAAGAATGTGCGGATATCTTGGTGGAAAAATCCGATTTGCGCGCAATCACGCTCGGCTATGAAGACGTGCCCGCTATGATTGACGAATTGCCTTTGGTTGCGCTCTTGTGCGCGTTTGCGGACGGCGAAAGCCGTATCACGGGCGCGAAGGAATTGCGCGTAAAGGAAAGTGATAGAATCCGCACGACGGCGGAGCTTATCCGCAATTTGGGCGGAGACTGCGAAGAGCTTCCCGACGGCTTTATCATTCGCGGCAAGAAGAAACTTTGCGGCGGCAATATCGATAGCTATCTCGATCACCGAATCGCTATGACGGGCGCGGTGGGATTGATCGCTTCGGGAAAGGGCGGCACGATTTATCGCCCCGAATGCTGCGCCATTTCCTTCCCCGATTTCTTTGAGAAACTCGGCGTGAAAAATCAATAAGCAGGGGGCAGGTACGAGATGAACGAGAAAGTGGTACGCTTGGGTTTAATCGGCAAAGACGTATCTAAATCCTTAAGCGGAAAAATGCACGGCTTTATTTTGTCGGCGTTCGGCTATCAATGCGCGTATGAGCGCGTTTCCGTTTCGGCGGACGAATTTGATTGCGCCGTGCGTAGGCTTTTGGGGGATTTCGACGGCTTTAACGTCACCATTCCCTATAAGCGGGATATTATGGAATATTTGGATGCCATTGTGGGCGATTCCATGGAATACGGCGCGGTGAACACTGTCCTTTCGGCAACGAGAGAAGGGTATAATACCGACGGACTCGGTTTTATGCTCATGCTCCGCGCGTCGGGCGTGGACGTGAAAGGAAAACGCGTTTTGGTGCTTGGCGGCGGTGGTTCGGGCAGAAGTACTGCCGTGGCTTTGAAGAAAGCGGGGGCGGAAGTTTCTATGTATCAACGCCGTAGAGAAAAACTCTTGGAAACGTGCGAACAGCTCGGCGTTTTAGCGGCGAACGACGGAGAAGCGGGCGGCTACGATTTACTCGTGAATTGCACGGGCGTGGGTATGCACGATACGGTGGGGCAATCCCCCGTGAAAGCGAAGGCGTTTGACGGCGCGAGCGGCGCGATCGATTTGATTTACGCGCCGGCAAAAACGGAGTTTTTGCGGCTTGCGCAAGAGCGGGGCTTGTCCATTTTGAACGGCAAGGCAATGCTTTTTTATCAAGCGTATTATGCCGATTGCATTTATTTGGGCATACAGCCAAACGACGAACAAGCGCAAAAGCTTTATCAAGAATATAACGAGAGAGAAGGGGTATAAAGGAGCAAAATTATGAGAATTTTGGTGATGAACGGCGTCAACTTGAATTTGACGGGCAAGCGTGAAAAGAGTGTTTACGGCTCGGCAACGTTGGACGAAATTAACGAAAAAATCCGTGCATTTTGCGAAGTAAACGGGGATAGCGTAGAGTTCTATCAAAGCAACGTGGAAGGGGAACTCGTGAATAAACTCCACGAAGCGTTTTTGCAAAAAACGTGCGACGGGATCGTGTTCAATGCAGGCGCGTACACCCATTATAGCTACGCTTTGCGTGACGCGATTGCGGCGATTGATATTCCCGTTGTGGAAACGCATATTTCCAACGTACACGCAAGAGATCCCTTCCGCCATACGAGCGTGCTTTCGGGGGTTTGCAAGGGCGTTGTGTGCGGCTTTGGCGAGGCAAGCTACCTTGCGGCAATCGTCGGCTTGAAAAATTCGTAAGTCCGCTATGAATATTATTTTATGCGGCATGATGTCGTCGGGTAAGACGACGGTGGGGAAAGCGCTTGCGGCACGCTTATTGCGCGCGTGGGTGGACACCGATAGCGAGATTGAAAAAACGCACGGCAAGATTACGGAAATTTTTGAAAACTACGGCGAAGAACGTTTCCGTTGCTTGGAAGAAGAAACGGCGTATGTGCTTTCGCAAAAGGACGAGCTCGTCATTTCCACGGGCGGCGGCTTTTTCACGAGAGAGAAGTCCGCGACGCTTTTGAAAGAAAACGGAAAAGTCGTTTTCTTGCGAGCGAAGTTGGAAACGCTGAAAGAAAGATTAGAAGGGGATAAAACCCGTCCGCTTTTGCAAGGGGAAGAACCCTTAACGCAAAAGCTGAATCGGTTGATTTCGGCGCGTTATCCCGTCTATGAAGATATCGCTGATTTCATTGTGGACGTGGACGAAAAATCAGCGGACGAGATCGTGAACGAGATTATAAGTAAGGTGCAAAAAGACTAAAAGACATAGGCAGGTACGAGATGAAAACGGTTTTAGTGACGGGCGGTGTGCGCGGAATCGGCGCAAGCATAGCCTTGGCGTTTTTGAAAAAAGGGTATCGCGTAATCGCGACGTATTCCAAGGATGAAGAATCCGCGCAAAAAATATCCGCGCTCGGTGTGGAAACCTATCGCGCGGACGTTTCTGTGGAAGGGGACGTGAAAGCGGTGTTTGCCAAGATCGGCAACGTGGACGTGCTTATCAATAACGCGGGGGTTTCGCTCGTGAAGCAAATCCAAGACGTCACCTACGACGAATATGATAGAATCATGAAGGTGAACGTGGGCGGCGCATTCCTTTGTGCACGTGAAGCGTCGAAGGGTATGATTGATAAACAAAGCGGCTTAATTATCAACGTTTCTTCCGTTTGGGGAGAAGTGGGCGGCAGCTGCGAAAGCGTATATTCTGCGTCGAAAGCGGCGCTTATCGGTTTCACGAAAGCGCTTGCCAAGGAACTCGGTTGGTCGGGTGTTCGCGTGAATAGTATTTCCCCGGGCGTGATTGATACGCCTATGAACGCGCGTTTCTCGGAAGAAGAAATTTCCGCACTCAAGGACGAAATTCCGATGGGTAGAATCGGCACGGGCGAAGACGTGGCAAAGGCGGCAATTTACTTGGAAGAAAACGATTACGTGACGGGTGTGGATATTCCCGTCAACGGCGGTTTCTCGATTGCGTAAACGGTTATTTCCGCTTTAAGTAGCTATCCAAAATATTTTGAATGAACGTATCCGCAATCCCTTGCGTGGGGGATTGCGGATTTTCTTTTTCTTCCGGTTTTTGCTCGGGCTTGGGTGGTTCGGGCGGGGGCGGTGCTTGGAAGGTGCTGAACGTTTCCGTGAACTTGGAAAGGTTGGTTAAAAAAGAAAGCATTTGCTCGGAATCCTTGATTTGATTCATGAGCGGCTTTACGCTTTCTGAAAAATCGGGGTTTTGGGAGAGATAATATAAAAGCACGAGAATGAGAATTTCCATATTGCAATATATGCCGAATGTGCCAAAAAATTTCCGCACGGAATAGAATATAGGGGAGGTGAAGGAATGAAAAGTTTTCAAGAATATTCCAAGCAAACGCAGGGAAACGCCGCGGATCAAGATCGTCAAGCGACAAGCACCGCCGCGGATTTAACGAAGAAAATTGCGGCGGCGTATAACGGAAAAAGCAACGCGGCAATGTTGCAAAATATTTTGCGGGAAGCGGAAAAAGGAAAGCGCGCGGGCACGCTTTCCAACGAAGAAATCGAGCAGTTTTATCAAAGCTTTTCCCCGATGCTCGACGGGGCGCAAAGAAAACGACTTCGCGCCGTGGTGGAACGCTTGAAAGAGATCTAAAACGCCACCGTGTACGCGTTGAAATTAGATTTCTTGTAGTTCTTGCAAGGCAAAAAGCAGGGAATCTATTTCATTTTCCGCGTTGAAATGCGAGAAAGAAACGCGTACCAAACCGTTATCCAACGTCCCCAAATGCTCGTGCATAAGCGGCGCGCAATGTAAGCCGCCGCGCACGGCGATTCCGTACCTGCTTGATAAGATGTCCGCAATCCGCTCCGATTGTTTTTTCTTGTGCCGAAAGGCAACAATCCCGCACGGGTTGGGGATAGAGAAAAGCTCGTATTCTTGCAAAAGCGAGAGCCGATCAATGCAGTATTTCGTAAGCGCAAAGCAACGCTCGCCGACTTCCTTTTCGTGGACGGTTAAATGGCGCACGCCTTCGAGCAGGGAAAGAATCGCGGGGTAGGCAAGCGTGCCCGATTCTAGCGCGTCGGGATAGAAATCGGGCATATCAAGGGATAGACTCATAGAGCCCGTGCCGCCGTAGAGCAGGGGCTTTAATTCCACGCGCTCGGGAAATAAAAGCGCGCCGCTGCCTTGTATGCCGAGCATACCTTTATGCCCGGCGATTGTCAAAATATCAATCCCCGTTTCCGTCATTTTGATC
>JAZTWL010000030.1:0-4229 GCA_045635845.1 Candidatus Scatosoma sp.
TTATTTCATGCGAAGAAAATTTCGTAAAAGTATTGACAATGCAAGGCAGGAAAGTTATAATATAATTATAAAATAAAAAAGGAGTTGTTTTATAATGAAACGGATATTAAGTGCTTTTGCCCTTATAGCCTCGGCGTTTGCATTGATTTTTTATGCGGTGTTTCCGCTTTTTGATTTTTGGGGGACTGAATTTGATTGTGCAGAGTATTTAGACGGAGAAGATCCTGCTTTGATGATTTCCGTGACGGTGTTGCTTTTGCTTGCTTGCATTATCGGCTCGATTGTTGCGCTTGTTTCGAAGAAAAAAACGTCCTCTAAAATCATGGTTGGACTCACGGCGTTTACGGCGATTTGCTGTTTTAGCGCAAAAGGTTTTATCGTAACGCACGAGGAATTAGAAAGTTTTTCCAAGTATTTTGAAATCGGCTCTGGCCCGATTTTAGCAGGGATTGTCTCGTTGGTATGTATGGGTTTGCATATCGCCGCAATCGTGCAAAAAGAGGGAGCGGTGACGGCTACGGCCAATAACAATGCTTTTGAAGTGGTTTCGCAACAAGATACGACGGGTGACGATTTCTTTGAACCGAAAAAACCCACGCCTCAAATGTCGTACGTGGACGATAAGCAAAATAATCTTGCGCGTTTCCTTTTGACTTTCTTTTTGGGGTGGATTGGGAGCATCGTGATTAATAATACGTCCTTAAAGCCGCGCGGCTATTCTTCGAGATCGTGCGCGTATTTCTTCTTGGCGATTCTTACGCTCGGCATTTATCCGCTTATAGCCTCGATTGCGAATCTTACGTTCGATCCGATGAAATCGGATAACATCGGGTATTACCGTGACGGAACGCCCCTCGCGTTGCAGCCTACGCCCTTTACGCAAACTGTTTCGATGAATCAAGGCGTGGAAGAAAAGACGGAAGATACGGAGTTTGATGCGCAAATGAAACAATTGGTTGCACTCAAATCTTTGCTCGATCAAGGCGTTATCACGCAGGAAGAATTTGACGCGAAGAAAAAACAAATTTTGGGTTTATAATTTAGCCTAAACGAAACGGCGAGCCATTTGGCTCGCCGTTATTTTTTGTAAAATTCTACGAAAAAAACGATTTTGGGTATTGCATTCCACGGTGGAATGTGTTATACTTATGAAAGTATAACAAAAGAAGGGGCTTACTATGGCAAAGCTTTATTTTAAGTACGGCGCGATGGGCTCGTCGAAAACGGCGAACGCGCTTATCACGAAGTTTAATTACGAAGAACGCGGCATGAAGGTGTGGTTGATTAAGCCGTCGATTGATAATCGCGACGGCGCGAGCGTGGTAAAATCCCGTATCGGACTTTCGGCGCAAGCGGAAATTATCACCCCGAGCACCGACATTTACGAAGAATATCAAAAGCATACCGATTGCGACGTAATTATTGCGGATGAATGTCAATTCTTGAAGGCGGAGCAAATCGACGGTTTGCGCCGTATTGTGGATGAATTAGACGTACCCGTGCTTTGCTATGGTCTTCGCACCGATTTCTTGACGCACCTTTTCGAAGGCAGCCGCCGACTTTTCGAAGTGGCGGATTCAATTACGGAAATCAAGACGATTTGCAGCTGCGGCAAGAAGGCGCTCGTGAATGCGAGAATTGACGGGGATGGGAAGATTGTCACCGAAGGCGGACAAATCTTAATCGGCGGCAACGATTCGTACGTGGCGATGTGCCATAGCTGTTGGAAGAGCGCGATTGCGAAGCAAAAGAAATAAAAACGGCAGGGAATTATGAAAGAGAACGTTCGTATAGAAAATTGGAAACTCGCGTGGATACCCAACGCGGAGCTTTGCGAAAAAGGGATTTCGCTCACGACGGCAGCGGAAGCGCAAGAAAGCGGTTATCGCGTGATAGAAGCAACCGTGCCGGGGAATTTTGAGCTCGATTTTATGCGCGAAGGCTTGCTCGACGACGTGTATATGGGTGTAAACACCACCAAAACGTTCGAGCTTGAAAATTTGCATTTGTACTATTTCACCGAGTTTGCATACGAAGCGAAGGCGGATAAGGACGCGATCCTTTGTTTTGAAGGGATCGATACGGTTGCGGAGATTTATCTCGACGGCAAAAAGCTTGCGTTCGTGGAAAATATGCTCCACGCCCACCGTTTTTCCTTGAAGGGTGTGGAAAGCGGCAAGCATAGTTTGCTCGTGCACATTTTACCCGTTTGCATTTACGCGCGGCAATTCACCATTCCGTCCATGTGCTACGGTATGCGCTATAACCACGACGGAATCGCGGTGCGCAAGCCCGGCTCTATGTTCGGTTGGGACATTATGCCCCGCCTTGTTTCGGGCGGACTTTGGAAACCCGTTTCCGTGGAGTATTTGCCCAAGTCCCGTATCGTGGATGCGTACACGTACACGAATTACTGGTGGGAAAACGTACAAGAGGCGCACCTTATCACCACGCTCAAAATCGAAACGGAAGAAGATTTCATGCGCGATTTCACCATTCGTTTGCATGCGAAATGCGGGGATAGCGAGTTCAGCGACGAGTACAAGGCATTCGGCGCGCACGTGCGTATGGGCACGATTGTAAAGAACCCCTTGCTTTGGTGGCCGAAGAATTACGGCGAACAAAACTTGTACGACGTAGAGCTCACCTTGCTTTATAAGGGTGTGGAATGTGACAAGGTGAATTACCGTTTGGGTATTCGTCATATTTGGCTCAAACGTACTTCTCGTTCGGGTGACGACGGCGAGTTTGTATTCATCGTCAATAATCAAAAGATTTTCGTCACGGGTACGAACTGGGTGCCTTGCGACGCTTTCCCGTCCCGTCACGACGAATATACCATTCGCAATTTGGAAATGGCGAATGAAATCGGTTGCAATATGATTCGTTGCTGGGGTGGGAACGTATATCCGTCCAAGCTTTTCTACGATTATTGCGACGAACACGGCATTATGGTTTGGCAAGATTTTGCGATCGCTTGCGGGCATTATCCCGACGACGACCGCATTTGCGCGCTTGTGAAGGAAGAAGTGGGGCACGTTGTAAAGGAAAAACGTCAGCACCCGTCCTTGGCTGTGTGGGCGGGGGATAACGAATGTGATCAATTCGTCGTGCCTTATTCCCAACAAGGCCGCACGGACGACGAAGCTCCCGCGTACTTGAACCCGAATTTTAATAAATTGACTCGTGAAGTGATTATGCGCGAAGTGCGCAACCACGACGCGACGCGTCCGTATATCCCGAGCTCGCCCTATTTGGACGAAATTGCTTGGCGCTACGGCAAACCCGCGGAAGACCATTTGTGGGGCCCGAGAGATTTCTTCAAGGGGGAATTCTACGGCACGGCGGAATGTCATTTCGCAAGTGAAATCGGCTATCACGGCTGTCCTTCGCCCGAATCGATCAAGAAATTTATCCCCGCGGAAAGCTTGCCCAAGGAAAGCATCTACGATATTTGCCCGAACGCCGATTGGCTTATCCACGCGGCGGGCATGGAAACGACGGTGGAAGGCAACCCCTACGCCTATCGTTTGCCTTTGATGATTGGTCAAGTGGAAAGAATTTTCGGTACGGCAAGTGCGGATTTGGACGTGTTTGCCCGTCAAAGCCAAATCTCGCAAGCGGAAGCTGTGAAATACTTTATCGAGAATTTCCGCGCGAAAAAATGGCGTAGAACGGGGATTCTTTGGTGGAACATCGTGGACGGTTGGCCGCAAGTTTCCGACGCCGTTGTCGATTGGTACGGCTGCAAAAAGATTGCCTACCATTATATCAAACGCTCGCAAGCGCCTTTCTGCATGCTTTTTGACGAGCCGAAAGACGGCTTGTTGGAGCTCGTTGCCACCAACGATTTGCAAGAAAGCGTTTCCGCGGAATATACCGTGGTAGACCTTGCTACGGACGAATTCGTATGCGAAGGTAAGGTAGATTTGGAAGCGAACGGCATTGCGCGCTTGGATAAAGTGCCCGAAAAGCCTGGCTCGTTCTATTTGATTCGTTGGAAGACGGAGACGGGTGAAGGCGTCAACCATTTCGTTTGCGCTATCGGGGAAGGCTGGACGTACGAAAAATACCGCGCTTGTATGCAAAAAGCGGGTTTCTACGACGAATTTGAAGGATTTTAAGGGTATGAACGGACAAATGCAAGAATTTTTCCCCGATGGAACGCCGATTGACGGTTGGTTTTACCAAACGGACGTCCCGAGCGTGGAAAGCCTTGGAAAGGCGTA
>JAZTWL010000031.1:0-3148 GCA_045635845.1 Candidatus Scatosoma sp.
TCTTTTCGTTGCAATCGCATTTTGCGGGTTCTTCACCGTAGTCGATACCAGGGTGACGGCCGGGCAAGTTCATCTTCTTTCTCAAATCCATCAACTTTTTAAGTTGTTCGTTGGAGATTTCGTGAACTGCGCCAAGGTCCATAGCGTGCTTGCAGATAACTGCGTTGAATTCTACTTCTTCCATAACGAAGAATGCCTTCGTAAGGTTGCAACCAACCGTCAAAGCACCGGGGTTACGAAGCAAGAATGCGTCGTGGTTGTGAAGATAAGGATCAAGCGAATCGGGAATTTCCATCGTGGAAGGCGTACCGTAATCGCAGGTAGGCACTGCACCGATCGTAAGTACTGCTTCGGGAAGCACGTATTGATCCAAATCGATATCCGCAACGGTGAAAGCGGTAGCAACGGGAGGGTGTGCGTGAACGACTGCGTTTACGTCAGGACGTTCACGATATACTCTCATGTGCATCTTGATTTCGGACGAAGGGTTAAGCTTACCTTCGAGCTTCTTACCGTCTTTGTCTACTTTAATGATCATGTCAGGCGTCAAGGAAGCCTTGGAAACGCCCGTAGGGGTGCAATAATATTCGTTTTCGCTAATCTTTACGGAAATGTTACCGTCGTTTGCAGCAACAAAGCCTTTTTGCCAGAGCTTAAGCCCTACTTCGCAAATTTCCTTTTTAATTTCAAAGGGAGATTTCATAGTTTTTTTCCGTCCTTTTTATAATATTTTTTTATTTTGTCAAATTTTTGGTGTCGAGAGCAATCATGTACTCTTCGTCGGTGGGGATAACGTACGTTTTCACTTTCGCGCCCTTTGCGGTGATATCCGCAAATTCCCCACGCTTGCTATTCTTGTTCACTTCTTCGTCGATTTCAATGCCCAAGAAAGACATTTCCTTGCAAATTCTTGCACGGATATCGGCGTCGTTTTCACCGATGCCCGCCGTGAATACGATTGCATCCACGCCGTTCATTTCCGCTACGTACGAACCGATAATCTTCTTAATGTTATGCACGAGCACCTTCAAGGTAAGCGCCGCGCGTGCATTCCCTTCCGATTCCGCGATACATACGTCGCGGCAATCGCTCGAAATACCCGAAAGACCAAGCAAGCCCGATTCCTTATTCAAGATCGTATCCACTTGATCCGCCGTCAAGCCTTCCGCTTTTTGCAAGAAAGTAACGATCGTGGGATCGATTGCACCGCTACGCGTACCCATAGGCACGCCGTCTTGGGGAGTGAAGCCCATGGACGTATCCGCCGCTTTGCCGTTCATCGTCGCCGTAATGGACGAGCCGTTGCCAAGGTGGCAGGTGATAATTTTTGCATCTTTATTGCCCAAAAGTTCTTGCGCTTGGCCAGCTACGTATCTATGCGACGTGCCGTGGAAGCCGTAGCGACGAACTTTGTGCTTTTCGTAGTACTTGTAGGGAATCGGATAAATGTACGCGTGTTCTTCCATGCCGGAATAGTACGACGTATCGAAAACGCCCACGTGATTTACGTTCGGCATTACTTCCTTGCAAGCCTTCAAGCCGCTAATTGCGGGAGGACCGTGCAAAGGATTCAACCCTACGATACTTTCGAGATAAGCAAGTTCTTGATCGCCGAGCACAGCGGATTTTTTAAGCTTTTCACCGCCGTGAGCGAATCTGTGCCCTACCGCCGAAATTTCCTCGACGTCTGCGATTACGCCCAATTCCCCGTCCGTGAGAAGGGAAAGCACGCACGCAATCGCCGCTTTGTGATCGGGGAAATCCGCGTTCGTTTTGTAATTAGGTTTGCCGGGACGCTTGTGCGTGACAATGCCGTCAATCCCAATTCTTTCGCAGAGACCCTTCGCAAGCACTTCGTTCGTATCCATATCGAACAATTGATACTTCAACGAAGAGCTCCCCGCATTTACAACGAGAATTTTCATTTCGATTGCTCCTTATATCAATATCTTTTTTTAACAACCTAATATTTTTTCAGGAATTTCGAAAAGCTCCGCTTCCTTTTCCGCAAGCGTGGCTCTATCGATTCCCAAATGCGAACAAATGCAATCCACCACTTTATTCCCTACCAAGCGAATGCCGTCCACCGTATTAAAGTGGGTGACGTCCGACCAACATTCGTCGGGCGCGTCCTTCGTCACCGAATAGAGATCGTCGAAGGTTTCGCCCAACGGCTGTAAGGTTTCCATGGCGATTTGATTGAACGCTTCAATATCGCGATTCCATCTTTGGTACTCGCCGCGATAATCCTTTTCGCGTACCGCCGTGCTCAAGGCAAAGACGATTTTCGCTTTCGGGAATATCATACGCAAGCGATGATGGATTTTGATGAGTGTTTCCTTATAGAATTGCGGGGAAGTGAACGTATCGTCGCCGAAGATTCTCAAAACGTCCCAAAGCCCTGCGTTCCAATGCACGAGATCCAAATCGTCGGGAACGTTTTGCTGTGTCTTCCATGCGTGTACCCAACGTTGCACGAATTGCGCCATGCCGCCGTTGACGTCACCAGGCGTATAAACGTCCGCGTTGTCTTCAAGCATTGCTTTTACGTACCGTTCGTATCCAAGCCGAATGGAGTCCCCTATTAGAAAAACACTTTTCATCGTTATACTCTCTTCGCGATAACTTCCTTTTCGAATTTTTCCACTTCATCCCACCAATCTTCTTTCAAGCCTTGACGGGAAAGGTATTCATCCCAAACGTCTGCGAAAGGAAGGTACTTCACTCTTTCGTGCATATAGAACACTTTGGTGAAGTTGCCTTCGTCTTGCAATTTCTTCATTTCCGCATACGGTTGAAGAATCGCGGAAAGGAGTGCCTTTTGCATAGAGCGAACACCCGTTACCCAAGCGCAAAGACGGTTGATGGAAGCGTCGAAATAGTCGAGCGCTACGATTACCTTATCGTCTGCGTCGTTGCGGATAATTTCCTTGGAAAGTTCTTTAAGCTCGTCGTCTACCACGATTACGTGGTCGGAGTCCCAACGAACGGGACGGGAAACGTGGAGCTGCACTTTGTCGTGGAATGCAAGCATGGAAGGGATCTTATCGGAAACCACTTCCGTGGGGTGATAGTGACCCGTATCAAGCAAGCAGCAAATGCCGCGCGTTGCCGCATAGTTTTGATAGAATTCGTTGCTGCCTACCGT
>JAZTWL010000032.1:0-2913 GCA_045635845.1 Candidatus Scatosoma sp.
CTCATTAGTCCATCTTTTCAAGGAGCTTCAAATCGATGCCCTTTTCGGTGATCTTAATGATTTCTACTTTTACCTTGTCGCCTACGTTTACAACGTCTTCGATCTTGGAAACTCTCTTTTCGGAGAGCTTGGAGATGTGGATTGCGCCGTCCTTACCGGGAGCAAATTCAACGAATGCGAACTTGTCGGGAAGAATACGAACAACAACGCCTACGAACATATCGCCCACTTCGGGATCGTGTGCAATCGATTCAACGATCGCTTGTGCACGCTTCGCATTTGCAACGTCGCCATAGCAAGCTATGCATACCGTACCGTCTTCTTCGATATCGATCTTCGTGCCCGTTTGTTCGATAATCTTATTGATAACCTTACCTTGCTTACCAACAACGTCGCCGATCTTTTCAGGGTTAATCTTGAACGTAACGATCTTGGGAGCGTAAGCGGAAAGTTCTTCGCTAACCGTAGGAAGGCATTCAAGCATCTTGCCCAAAATGTGCTTTCTTGCTTCTTGCGCTTGCGCAATAGCGTCGAGCATGATTTGTTCGGAAATGCCCTTAATCTTGATGTCCATTTGGATAGCCGTGGTGCCCTTGTCCGTACCAGCAACCTTGAAGTCCATGTCGCCAAGGAAGTCTTCAAGACCTTGAATATCGGTCATGATAACGTACTTGCCCGTTTCAGCGTCCTTAACAAGACCCATTGCGCAACCTGCTACGGGCGCGGTGATGGGAACGCCTGCATCCATGAGTGCCATCGTCGAGCCGCAAACGGAAGCCATCGAAGACGAACCGTTGGACGAATAGATATCCGATACCACGCGGATTGCATAAGGGAATACGGAAGGATCGGGAATTACGGGAACGAGCGCGCGTTCAGCAAGCGCACCGTGACCGATTTCACGACGACCGGGGCTTCTCAAAGCCTTTGCTTCACCCGTGCAGTAGCCGGGGAAGTTGTATTGGTGCATATATCTCTTTTCTTCTTCTTCGTCAAGGCCTTCCATTCTTTGTGCTTCGCCGAGCATACCAAGCGTACAGGTCGTCAAAGCTTGCGTTTGGCCACGCGTGAACACAGCCGAGCCGTGTACTCTAGGAAGAATGCCGTGTTCGCACCAAATAGGACGAACTTCCGTAAGCTTTCTGCCGTCGGGACGAACGCCGTCGAAGATCTTCGCGCGTACGATACCTTTTACGATATAGTAGATGGAATCCTTCACTTCACGGATTTGGTCGGGATAGATTTCGGAGAAGTGTTCTACGATTTCCGCTTCCACAGCCGCTTGCTTTGCTTGTCTTTCTTGACGATCGAAGGTATCGAGCGCTGCATAGAGCTTATCGTAGCCGTATGCTTTTACAGCTGCGTCAAGATCTTCGGGAATATGGTAGAATTCCATATCCTTCTTCGCCTTGCCTGCAACGGGAACGATTTCTTCTTCGATCCAAGCGCAAATTTTCTTGATTTGTTCGTGACCGTACATGATCGCGCCAACCATTTCCGCATCCGTCACTTCGTTCGCGCCTGCTTCGATCATAAGGATTGCATCCTTCGTACCAGCAAGGTTCAAGTGGATTGCGCTCTTTGCTCTTTCTTCTACGTTGGGGTTGATAAGGTACTTACCGTCGATCATACCAACGACAACCGAACCCGTAGGGCCTGCCCAAGGAATATCGGAAACGGAAAGTGCAACGGACGAACCGATCATTGCAAGGGGTTCGGGGGAAATATCGGGATCAACGGAAAGCGCCGTTGCCGTAACGACTACGTCGTTAAAAATTCCCTTCGGGAACAAGGGACGGATAGGTCTATCGATAAGACGGCTCGTCAAGATTGCCTTATCGGAAGCTCTACCTTCGCGCTTTTTGAAACCGCCGGGGATTTTACCCACAGCGAACATTTTTTCTTCATAGTCTACGGAAAGGGGGAAGAAATCCATCCCTTCTCTTGCCGTTTCCGACATACATACGGAAACGTGAACAGCCGTGTCACCACAGCGAACCATACAAGCGCCGTTTGCTTGTTCTGCGTACTTACCGATTTCTACGATAAGTTCTTTGCCTGCATAGTCGGTCTTAAATACTTTGTAATTACTCAAATCTGGCATAATGTTTTTTCTCCTTTTGTCTCGAATTCTTGTTTTGTTCTTGTCCGAATTTCGCCCAACGGGGCGAGTCGGGTGTGTGAGCGGATTTCGCTTCATGCCAAAAGCTTGTCCGCAAAAATTGCCTTTTCCCTGCCTTGTATTTACGCTATACTCGCAAAAAAGGGCGAGTTAAAACAACCCGCCCTTTCGTGCTTGCATTATTTTCTAAGACCCAACGCTTCGGTGTTCGCTCTGTATCTTTCGATATCCTTCGCTTTAAGGTAGTCGAGAAGACCACGACGGGAATGGTTATCCTGCTTGTGTGCCTTAAGGTGTTCGTTCAAGTGGTTGATTCTCTTCGTCAAAAGAGCGATTTGTACTTCGGGCGAACCGGTGTCGCCTTCGTGGGTTGCAAATTGCGCAATTACTTCTTTCTTTTCCATGTTTTTTATCCTCCTATATGGAAACTGTTATTCGTACCGCCGAGCAGGTCGTGGAGAATCGCTCCGCCCAGACAGCCGTTATTACTATTCTACCACATTCTTTTAAGAATGTAAAACGAAAATACGCGTTTTTTTACGATTTCTTCACTTTTATTCGAAAAATTTACGCTTTTTCGCGATAATTTCGTCCACGTTCGCCATGTACGTAGGCAAATCCTTTTGCGAAGCAAAGCGGGTGATCAAGCCCTTTTCGTTGAAGACGCGCTTGGATACTGCATTCGCCCCCACGGCAAGGTTGTCCGCCGTTTCTTCCATGATATCGATATTATAAACGCACGCCTTCCCCTTCTTCGTCCAGCCCACGTTTTCGAAGTCGGATCGTAGCCA
>JAZTWL010000033.1:0-1939 GCA_045635845.1 Candidatus Scatosoma sp.
TGCTTTCAAAAATTGCCCCTATTTTTCCATACTATCCTATTTTACACTTTTTTCGTAGCATTGTCAAGATTTTTTATGCCGTTATATAGTACCTATATAATTTTTTTCACAAAAATCGAAGAAATTGTGTAGCAATTAAGAAAGCGCCCTAAAAAGGACGCTTTCGTGATCGTTATGGGTTATTTATCGTAGCCGCACACCGTTTGGAAAACCGTTTGCGCGTACACTCGCGCTAGAAAATCGTTGGGGTGATTGACGTTGTTTCCCGTCATATCGTAATAACGCTTCTTTTCCAAAAGGGCTTGGTGCATGGACGTGACGGGCGCAAGGCAAATCTTGTCGTAGCCCTGCGAATGGTATTCCGCTATGAGCTTTTCATACGCCGCTTCAAAGGTGTATTGTTCGTAATAAACGCCCGACACTTCGGGGTTGGGAAGCATGGTGGAAATTAAGCAGATTTCCACGTTCGGATTCGCGGCTTTAATCTCGTCAACGATCGTCTTGATTTGTTCCACGTGCGTTCTTGCCGAGATTGCCGTATCATTCATCCCAAAGCCGATAAACACCGCATCAGGGTTGTGACTTACGACGCTTGCTTGCAAGTGGCTTATGCCGTTGCGCGTCGTCCAACCACCCACCGCCGTATTGACGTACTCCGCGTTGGTCGCGCCGTATTTTTCCGTCAGGCTATCGAAGACCATTTGCGTCCACGTAGGCGCGTACGGAGCGTATTCCACGAAGGCGCTCGAATTCGCCCCAACGGTGATCGAATCCCCGTAAAAAAGAAGCTTTACCGGCTCGTTATTTTCGAGTTTTGCAAGGGTGGACGAAAAGGCTTGTTTTTGGCATTTTGGTGTTTCAATAAGACCCTGCCCCCTATGTCTGTAGGTAATCGCAAGCTGTTTCGACGAAAAATACGAGCCTTCCGCAAAGTAAATAAAGGGCTTTCCGGGCACGGTGCAAGAGAAACATTTGTCCAAAATATATTCGGCAGGATAGTAGTCGCTCGTAGGGATATACGGGATATTATTCGTGCCGCGAATGAGAGCTTGCAGGTCTTCGTCGTACTCGTAATCAACACCCCTTTCGTACTCGGTCGTTAAGTCATACGAACGCACGGAAATGATCTCCGTTGCGGGATAAAGCAAGGGCGCGTAGTCCCCTTTCCCCACGAGCATCACCGTCTCGTTATAGACGATATCCCCCGCCCATAACGGCTTCATGTAAACGCCGAGCTCGTATTTCGTAAAGTCCTTCAATTCTTCGGGTTGCGCACTCACTTCACTATTTTGAGCGTTGGAATTTCCGTCCCCCGACTCACTCTTTTTCGAGCAGCCGAAAAGAGAAAAGGCAACGCAAAGCGCGGATAAAAATATAGGAAATTTTCGCATAAAGCACTCCATTTTTTCTTTGATTGTAGTATAGCATAATTCCACGAAAAATGCAAGTATCCATGGCGAAAAACTCTCTTTTTCGCGGAAGTGCCGCTATATCAAAGAAAAATTATACTTTTGCTATGAAAAAAGTTTGACTTTTCCTATTGCATTTGGTATAATGTATTTTGTTCGATATATCGAGGCGTAGCGCAGTTGGTAGCGCGTTGCGTTCGGGACACCCACAAGGGCTTTCCTTGGTAGATTTGTTCGAACCTCTAAACCCCTTGACAACGCTGACAATTCGGGCAGTACACTTTTCTACAAAACATTCGAAATAAGTGGCTTGACCACATGTTTGACCACTTACAAAAATAGATAAAAAACTGAAAAATCGAGGCGTAGCGCAGCTGGTAGCGCGTATGGTTCGGGACACCGCCACCGGTCTTGAAGCAGTGATTTTTGAAAATCGCTGAACCCCTTGAAAAACCTGACAATTCGGGCGGTACACTTTTCTACAAAACGTTCGAAATAAGTGGCTCGACCACATGTTTGACCACTTACGA
>JAZTWL010000034.1:0-10612 GCA_045635845.1 Candidatus Scatosoma sp.
ATTAAACGAGAACAATCTCGGCTCGATTTCTTCGAGCGAAATACCGCAATCGGGGCAGGCGTACTTGATCGAATACAATTCTTCCACGCCGTCGCAATCGATTACGACGAGTCCGTCGGCGAGCTTCAACGCCGTTTCCAAACTATCCGTCAAACGCTTTTGAATACCGTCCTTGACGATCAAACGATCCACGACGACGGAAATATTGTGCTTGATATTCTTTTCAAGCTTGATTTCTTCTTGCAAATCGTAAACGATACCGTCGATTTTCACGCGGCCAAAACCGCTCTTTTTGAAGCCTTGAAGCTCCTTGACGTACTCCCCTTTTCTACCGCGCACAACGGGTGCGGTGACAAGGAACTTTGTTCCTTGTGGCATAGCGGTGATTTTATCGCAAATTTCGTCCACCGTTTGACGGCGGATTTCCGTGCCGCATTGCGGGCAATGGGGCACGCCGATTCGCGCGAAAAGCAAACGGAAATAATCGTAAACTTCCGTCACCGTACCCACCGTAGAACGGGGGTTTCTCGACGTCGTTTTTTGGTCGATGGAAATGGCAGGCGAAAGCCCGTCGATACTCTCGACGTCGGGTTTTTCCATTTGCCCCAAGAATTGACGAGCGTAGGACGATAAGCTTTCCACGTACCGTCTTTGCCCTTCGGCGAAAATGGTATCGAACGCGAGCGTGGATTTCCCACTCCCCGAAAGCCCCGTAAAGACGGTGAGCTTGTTTCTCGGAATGGTCACGTTCACGTTCTTCAAATTATTCTCTTTTGCGCCTTTTACAACGATTTCTTCTTGCATTTTTTTCCTATTCTATCCTTTCAACCCGTACATGGGTGCTTGTTTTGCTTATTTTGTCGCTTTGCGAAGCTTTAATTTCAGCTCGGCAATCTTTTCCCTTATCTCAATGGCGCGCTCGAAATCAAGCTGTCCGCTCGCCACTTTCATAAGCGCTTTCAATTTCTCGATTTCGTCGGGAATATCCTGCATCTTAATATCGTCTTCCGTCTTTTTCTTCGTGATATTAAGCGTCGATTTCACTTCCTTAATAATCGTCTTGGGAATAATCCCGTGCGCCTTGTTATATTCGTCCTGCACACCGCGACGGCGGTTCGTTTCCCCGATCGCGCGCTTCATGCTATCCGTTATCACGTCGGCGTACATAATCACGCGGCCTTCGCTATTTCGCGCGGCACGGCCGATCGTTTGAATGAGCGCCGTGTCACTACGAAGAAAACCTTCCTTGTCCGCATCCAAGATCGCCACGAGCTTGACTTCGGGTAAGTCTAACCCTTCGCGCAAAAGGTTGATGCCGCAAAGGACGTCGAATTCCCCAAGTCGCAAGCCGTTTACAATGTCGATCCGCTCCAAGGTATCGATGTCGCTATGCATATATTTCACCTTGATGGCGTGCTCTTTCAAATAGTCGGTAAGCTCTTCCGCCATGCGCTTGGTGAGCGTGGTGATGAGTACCCTGCCCCCGTCTTGTACCGTATTTTTGATTTCGGAAAGCAAATCGTCGATTTGCCCTTTCGTGGGCTTGACGGTGATTTCGGGATCAAGCAAACCGGTCGGTCGAATGAGCTGCTCCACCTTTTGCCCCGCTTGCTCTAATTCGTAGGGCGCGGGGGTTGCGGATACGCAGATGAGCTGCGGTACGCGCGCGTCAAATTCGTCGAACGTTAAGGGACGATTGTCGTACGCGGCTTTCATACGGAACCCGTAATCCACCAAGTTTTTCTTTCTCGAAAGGTCGCCGTGGTACATCGCGCGGATTTGCGGAATGGTCATGTGACTTTCGTCAATAAACACCAAAAATTCCCCCGACGGGAAATAATCGAGCAAGGTGAAAGACGGCTCGCCCGGACGTCTGCCGTCGAAATAACGGCTGTAATTTTCAATGCCGCTACAATAGCCGCTTTCGCGCATCATTTCCAAATCGTGCTCGGTGCGTTGCTTGAGCCGTTGCGCTTCCAAAATTTTGCCTTCTTCTTCGAATACGCGCACTTCGCCCTTTAAGTCTTCTTCAATCATCGCAAGCGCGCTCTTGAGTTTTTCCGTACCCACGGCGTATTGACTCGCAGGGAAAATGGCAACGTGCGAAAGCTCGTTGAGCTTGTTGCCCGTGATCGCTTCCACTTCGTAAATTTTTTCAATTTCGTCGCCCCAAAACTCCACGCGGATCGCCACTTCCGAGTTGCTCGCGGGGAAAATTTCCAACGCGTCCCCACGTACTCGAAAGGTCGAACGCTTGAAATCAACGTCGTTTCTCGCGTATTGCAATTCAATGAGCTTGCGCATCAAGGCGTTGCGCTCCCATTCCATACCGGGACGCAAGGATAAGGACAATCGAAAATATTCTTCGGGCGCGCCCAAGCCGTAAATACAGGAAACGGACGCCACCACGAGTACGTCCTTTCGTTCCATGAGCGAGCCCGTCGCGCTGTTTCGAAGCTTATCGATTTCGTCGTTCATGCTCAAATCTTTTTCGATATAGGTGTCGGTGGTGGGGATATAGCTTTCGGGTTGGTAGTAATCGTAGTAGGAAACGAAATACTCCACGCGGTTTTCGGGGAAAAACTCCCGAAACTCGTTGCAAAGCTGCGCCGCAAGCGTCTTATTGTGCGCAATAACGAGCGTTGGACGATTGACGTTTTTGATTACGTTTGCCATGGTAAACGTCTTGCCGCTCCCAGTTACACCGACGAGAACTTGCGTACGCATACCGTCCAAAACCCCTTCCGTTAATTTCTCAATCGCCTGCGGTTGATCACCCGTTGGCGCGAATGGGGAATGCAATTTGAAATCCATATTTTTCGATCTCCGCAAGAAATTTTTGTAAACAAATGTTTGTTTGCATTTCCTATTATAGCATAGACAAGGGAAAAAGTAAAGAAAAAACGGATATTATTTAAAATATCCGTTTCAAAATCACGCCGACGAGAAACGCCAAAACGGCGGATAACACCGTCCAACAAATTTTTCGATAGCCTTCCCGCCGCATTTGCATATACCCCCGTTCAAAGGCGTAGCCGTTGGCGCGCAAAGAAATGACGTACATTTTCTCCCCTTTACGCTCGGAAGATAAGAGCTCGAAATAATCGTCTAGCGCAAGCTCGCCCAAGATTTTTTCCAACGTTTCCTCGGTATATCCGCGCTTTGGGGAAAACTGCGCCAAAAGCTCGGCAGGCGAGAGCAAACACACGCCCTTTTCATGACAAAGCGCGTAGATTATTTTCATGACTTCCGCTTCTCGCTTGCTCAACATTTCCCCATTCACCCCGTACATGGTATGCCCATTTTGAAAAAAAGCCGCTCTTTTTCCTATTTAGTATGCGCCGTTTTTTCTTTTTCATTCCAAAGAAAATCCCCCGCTTGGCGTGCCGCCAAGCGGGGGATTATTTTTCGTTTTTCTTATTTCGTTGCAATCACTTCCACTTCCACAAGTACGTTCTTGGGAAGGGTTTTCACCGCTACACAGCTTCTTGCGGGCTTCGTCGTGAAATATTTTGCATAGACTGCGTTAAACGCCGCAAAATCGTTCATATCCGCCAAGAAACAAGTGGTCTTAACCGCCTTTTCAAAGGACGAGCCTGCCGCCGCAAGCACTTCGCCCAAGTTTTTCATCACTTGCTCCGCTTGCGCCGTGATCCCTTCCGCTTCTACGTTTCCGCTTGCGGGGTTGATGGGAATTTGCCCCGACGTGAACACCATTTCACCGCAAATGATCGCTTGCGAATACGGCCCGATTGCTGCGGGTGCTTTTTCCGTTGCTACCTTTATAAGTTCCATGTTTTTCTCTCCTTTATACGAGTTTGAAGCCGAAATCCGTTAAGGCTTGTCGAATTTGCTTGATATGCTCGAAGTTTCTCGTTTCCAAAACGATACGCAAATAACAACCGTTTACGTCCGAGCCTTCGTTCGCTCTTTCGTGGTGTACGGACGTGACGTTGCCGCCCAAATCCGCAATAATTCTCGATACGTTTTTGAGCTGTCCGGGCTTATCCATAAGCTCAATCATAAGTTGGCAATTTCTACCCGACATGATCAAACCGCGCTTGATTACGCGCGAGAGAATGGTCACGTCGATATTGCCGCCCGAAAGCAAGCACACCGCTTTTTTGCCTTTCAAATCGATTTTGCCGAACATTGCCGCCGCTACGGCTACCGCGCCCGCACCTTCAGTGACGAGTTTGTGCTGTTCCATAAGCGCCAAGATTGCCGCGGAAATTTCGTCGTCGGATACGGTGACGATTTCGTCCACGTATTTTTGGCAAAGTTCGTAGGTCAAATCCCCCGCCTTTTTCACCGCGATACCGTCCGCAATCGTCGAAACGGAAGGCAATTCTTCCATTGCACCGTGTTCAATCGAGTTTTTCATTGTAGGCGCGCCCTTCGCTTCCACACCGTAAACCTTCACGCGCGGATTGAGCGTTTTGATCGTATAGGCGATCCCCGAAATCAAGCCGCCACCGCCAATAGGCACGATTACCGCATCCATATCGGGAATTTGATCGGCAAGTTCCAAGGCGATCGTGCCTTGCCCTGCAATGACGTCTTCGTCGTTGAAGGGGTGCACGAAGGTGTAGCCCTTCTCTTCCGCGAGCGCAAGCGCCTTTTTATAAGCATCGTCGTAAACGCCTTCCACAAGACACACTTCCGCGCCGTAGCTCTTCGTAGCTTCCACTTTGGAAATGGGTGCGCCGTCGGGCAAACAAATCACCGCTTTAATCCCGTTCTTTTGCGCTGCAAGCGCAACGCCTTGCGCGTGGTTTCCCGCCGAACACGCCACTACGCCCTTCGCCTTTTCTGCGGCGGAGAGTCGGGTCATTTTATAGTACGCGCCGCGCACCTTGAACGAGCCCGTGATTTGCAAATTTTCCGTCTTTAAGTAAAGCTCTGCACCCGGGCAAAGCTTGGGAGCGTATAAAACGTCCGTCTTTCTCGCAACGCCTTTCAAGGCGTGGCTCGCTCTATATACGTTATCGATTGTGAGCATATTTTTCTACCTTCTTATCGGTTTCAACGCGTACATGGTACGCGCATTTTACTATTTTTAGCGTAAACTATTGATAAATTGTTCCGCACCGCGCGCCGAACGGCTGCCCTTGCGAATGGCAAATTCTTCCGCTTGACGTTCGAGTTCCTTCTCGTCCATTTCAATACCGTAGCGTCTTGCAAGCTCGCGGACGATACTCAAATAAAGCGCCTTATTCGGCTTGGAGAAAAGCACCGTAAGCCCGAAACGTTCGGAAAGGGAAAGGGTTCCTTGCATCGTATCGTTGATATGCACGTAGTCCCCTTCTCTATCCCCGAAGCTTTCCTTTACGATATGGCGACGATTGCTCGTTGCGTAGATTACGGCGTTATCCGCCGTTGCGCTTGCCGAGCCTTCGAGCGCGGCTTTGAGCATGCTAAAATCGTCGTTATTTTGATTGAAAGACAAATCGTCAATAAAGATAATGAACTTCAAGGGATTGCCGCTAATCTTCCCCATGACGTAGGGAAGGTGACGGAGCTGATCCTTGCGCAATTCGATAAGGCGTATGCCTTCTTCAAAGAAATCGTTGGCAATCGCCTTCACCGTCGAAGATTTTCCCGTGCCCGCATCACCGCACAAAAGCACGTTCGCGGCAGGTCTGCCTTCGATAAACGCGCGCGTATTATCCACCACTTTCTTGCGTTCTTGTTCGTAGCCGATAAACTGTGCAATGCCCGTTTTATCCGCGCTAACAATCGCTTCTATCTTCTTTTCGTCGGACAAACGGAACATTTTACTCGACGAGAAAATGCCGTAGCCGTACTTATGCAAACTTGCCAAACGAAGAGCGTACAAGCCACCCATGTCCGCGTTCACGGACGAAAATTCGGGAATTTCCGCTTGCGCAACGCCCAAATCCTTCGCAAAATCCGCGCTCGTGAGCGAAGCAAAAAGGGAAAGGACTTTGAGCTCCCTATCCACCGAGTTTTGCAGGTTCACTCCTACGCTTTTGCCGTCCGCTACGCTCTTTACGTACACGTTTTCGTCTTCGGAAATCAATCTTGCAACGAAGTCAGTCAACGAACCGCCCCCTTCGTAGATTTCCGAAACGAATTTTGCGTACGCCTTGCGCTTTTCGCTATCGCTTTCCGCTTGACAGTAGCACTCAAACGCTTGGAAAAGCGGGGCTTCCACGACGCCGCGGAAAACGGAGCAAAGGCAAAGTTTGCCGTAAATTGTTCTTAATTCCTTTTCCATATCCTTGATCCGTTAAAGATTTTCGATAATTTTATCCGTCATTTCCTTCGTGCCGAGAATGGGATACTTGCTTTCTCCAAGGTCCGCCGTGCGGTAGCCCGCTTCAAGCACCTTATCCACCGCGGATACGATATCTTCGCTCGCTTCCTTTTCGTCAAAGGCGTAGAGAAGCATCATTGCCGCCGAAAGGATCGTCGCAATCGGGTTCGCCTTGTTTTGACGGGCAATGTCGGGCGCAGAGCCGTGAATGGGCTCGTACAAGCCGCGCTTACCGCTATCGAGCGATGCCGAAGGCAACATACCGATCGAGCCGGTGATTTGCGATGCTTCGTCGGAGAGAATGTCGCCAAACATATTGCTCGTCACGATTACGTCGAATTGCGACGGGTTGCGCACGAGCTGCATAGCGGCGTTATCTACAAGCATATCCGCCACTTCCACGTCGGGGTATTCCGCCGCGATTTCGTGGACAATCTTTCTCCAAAGTCTAGACGTTTCCAAAACGTTTGCCTTATCGATACTCGTCAATTTCTTACGGCGTTTTCTTGCCGTTTCAAACGCTACGCGCACAATGCGTTCAATTTCCATACGGCTATAGCTTTCCGTATCATACGCTTCTTCGCCGTACTTGCCTTCGCGATAACCGCGTTCCCCGAAATAGATACCGCCCGTAAGTTCGCGGACAATCATAATATCGAAGCCGTTTTGCGCAATATCTTCACGCAACGGGCACGCGCCTTTCAATGCAGGATAAAGCTTCGCAGGCCGAAGGTTGGTGAAAAGTCCCATTGCTGCGCGAATACCAAGAAGGGCTTTTTCGGGGCGCAAATGTCCGGGGAGCGTATCCCATTTCGGGCCGCCTACCGCGCCAAGGAGTACGCTATCGGATGCCAAACAGCCTTCCACCGTTTCTTCGGGCAAGGGTTTGCCACACGCGTCGATTGCCGCGCCACCTATCAAATAGGGCGTAAACGCAAAAGAGATATTTCTCTTTTTGCCCACTTCTTCCAAAACGCGGACTGCGCTTTCCACGATTTCGGGACCAATTCCGTCCCCTTTCAATAAGCCGATTTTATAATTTTTCATAGTTCTCACCTTTCGGGGCTTTCCCTAATTGATTAGGGAATCGCGTTTTCAACGCGTACCTGCCCCCTTCTTTTTATTTTACGTCGCCTTTTTGAATGGACTTTACAAGTCCGCCGTTCGTAATGATCTTTTGGATAAATTCGGGGAAGGGTTGCGTTTTGAAGCTCTTGCCCGTGGTGCGATTATAGATAATGCCGTTATCCAAATCCGCTTCCACTTTGTCCCCGTCCGCAATGCCGTCCACCGCTTCGTCGCATTCCAAAATCGCAAGCCCGATATTGATCGAATTGCGGTAGAAAATACGTGCGAAGCTTCTTGCAATTACGAGCGAAATACCGCTTGCCTTGATTGCGATGGGCGCGTGTTCACGCGAAGAACCGCAACCAAAATTGAAGCCCGCGATCATAATGTCCCCTTCCGCTACTTTCTTGGTGAAATCCTTATCGATATCTTCCATGCAATGGGAAGCAAGCTCTTTATGATCGCTCGTATTCAAATATCTTGCGGGGATAATAACGTCCGTATCTACGTTGTCGCCATACTTGATGGCTTTGCCGTTAAAAATCATTCCATTACCTCCTCGGGACTTGCAATTTTGCCCATGATTGCGGAAGCCGCCGCAACTGCGGGAGACGCCAAATATACTTCCGATTCTACGTGCCCCATTCTGCCGACGAAGTTTCTATTCGTCGTTGCAACCGCTCTTTCGCCTGCCGCCAAAATACCCATATAACCGCCAAGGCAAGGCCCGCAGGTGGGCGTAGAAACTACGCAACCCGCTTCAATGAAAATCTTCACCAAGCCGTTTTCCACTGCCTTCATGTAGATATCTTGCGTAGCGGGAATGATGATAGCGCGCACGCGCTTGGCAATTTTCTTGCCTTTTAAAATTTCCGCTGCTTCCGCGATGTCTTTATATTGACCGTTGGTGCACGAGCCGATTACCACTTGATCGATGGCAATATCCCCGATTTCGTCGAAAGTCTTGGTGTTTTCGGGCAAATGCGGGAACGCAACCGTGGGCTTGATTTCGCTCAAATCGATTTCGTACGTTTCGTCGTACACCGCGTCTTCGTCCGCTTTGTAGGCTACGAATTCGCGATCGGAGCGTTCCTTCACGTACGCCACCGTTTGTTCGTCCACTTCGAAAATACCGTTCTTTGCGCCCGCTTCGATTGCCATATTCGAAATGGTCAAACGATCGTAAATGGTGAGTGCTTGTACCCCTTCGCCAACGAATTCCATGGACTTATAGAGCGCGCCGCCCACACCGATTTTGCCGATAATGTGCAAGATTACGTCCTTGCCCGATACGTACTTATTCAATTTGCCTTTGAGTACGAACTTGATTGCGGAAGGCACTTTGAACCACGCCTTCCCCGTCGCCATACCGCACGCCATATCCGTCGAGCCAACGCCCGTCGAGAATGCGCCGAGCGCACCGTAGGTGCAAGTGTGGGAGTCCGCGCCGATTACGACGTCGCCGGGCACAACAAGCCCTTTTTCGGGGAGCAACGCGTGCTCGATCCCCATTCTACCTACGTCATAGAAATGCGTCACTTCGTGCTTATCGCAAAAGTCACGGCACATTTTGCATTGCGCCGCCGCCTTGATGTCCTTGTTGGGCGCGAAATGGTCCATTACCATGGTCACCTTGTCTTTATCGTAAACTTCGGTTGCGCCGATCTTTTCAAACTCTTTGATTGCAACGGGGGAAGTGATGTCGTTGCCGAGCACGCGGTCCAAATCGACCAAGATAAGCTGCCCCGCTTCCACCTTTTCCAAGCCCGCGTGCGCCGCGAGTATTTTTTGCGTCATTGTCATAGACATAATGCTTTGTTTCCTTTTTGGATTGTTTTTTTATTGGGTTTACTTATTAATAATAGCGCCCTTGTCAGCAGAGCTAACTTGCGCCGCATATCTCTTCAAATAGCCGCTCACTTCTTTCTTTTTCAAGATCGTGTTTGCCTTGCGCTTTGCAAGTTCTTCGTCCGAAACGTTGAGCTTAATCGAATAGTTGGGAATGTCGATCGAGATGATGTCGCCGTCTTGTACGTACGCGATCGTACCACCCGAAACGGCTTCGGGGGAAACGTGCCCGATGGATGCGCCGCGCGTCGCGCCCGAGAAACGGCCGTCGGTGATGAGCGCAACGTCTTTATCCAAGCCCATACCTGCAATTGCAGACGTGGGCGAAAGCATTTCGCGCATACCCGGACCACCTGCGGGACCTTCGTAACGGATTACCACCACGTCGCCCTTTTCAATCTTGCCGCCGTAAATTGCCGCGATACAAGCTTCTTCGCTTTCGTAAACCTTTGCGGGGCCTTCGTGCACGAGCATTTCGGGTGCAACCGCCGCGCGTTTTACTACGCAACCGTCGGGTGCAAGGTTGCCCTTCAATACGGCAATACCGCCCGTCTTGCCAAAGGCATTTTCGGGTTTTCTAATCACTTCTTCGTCCAAGTTGACTACGCCGACAAGGTTTTCCTTCATGGTCTTGCCCGTCGCGGTCATTACGGAAGTATCCAAGAGATTAAGCGCTTCGAGTTCCTTCAAAACGGCGTGTACGCCGCCCGCTTCGTTCAAGTCTTCCATGTAGGTAGGACCTGCGGGGGCAAGGTGACACAAGTTCGGCGTTCTTTCGCTGATTTCGTTCACTTCGTCCAAATCGAAGGGAATGCCAAGCTCGTTGGCGATTGCGGGAAGGTGGAGCATACTATTCGTCGAGCAACCGAGCGCCATATCCGCCGTGATTGCGTTTTTAAGCGCACCCGCCGTCATGATATCGCGGGGACGAATGTTCTTTCTTACGAGCTCCATCACTTGCATACCCGCGTGCTTCGCAAGCTCGATACGCGCGGAATACACCGCGGGAATCGTACCGTTGCCACGCAAGCCCATGCCGAGCACTTCCGTCAAGCAATTCATGGAGTTTGCCGTGTACATACCCGAGCACGAGCCGCACGTAGGGCAAACTTTTCTTTCAAATTCGGTGAGTTGTTCTTCGTTGATTTTGCCTGCGTTGTACGCGCCAACTGCTTCGAACATACTCGAAAGGGAGCGTTTTTTGCCGCCCACTCTGCCCGCAAGCATCGGGCCGCCGCTTACGAATACGGTGGGGATATTCAATCTTGCCGCCGCCATCAAAAGTCCGGGCACGTTCTTATCGCAATTCGGGATCATAACGAGCCCGTCGAAGCCGTGCGCCATTACCATTGCTTCGGTGGAATCGGCGATCAAATCGCGGGTGACAAGGGAATATTTCATGCCCGTATGCCCCAT
>JAZTWL010000035.1:0-1001 GCA_045635845.1 Candidatus Scatosoma sp.
AGAGCGTGTGCGTGGCCCTGTGAGCCGTAACCGATGATAGCTACTGTCTTGCCGTTAAGCTTGTTCAAATCACAATCTTGTTGATAAAAAATTCTGTTTGCCATGAGTTTTTTCCGTCCTTTTATATGTTAAAATTTTTATTTTTCAAATTAGTTTTCTTCGGTGAAAAGCGTTTTGCTTCCACGTTCCAAAGCAACCACACCGGTGCGGCACATTTCCAAAATGCCGTAGGGTTGCATAAGCTTCACGAATGCGTCGATCTTCGAAGGCGTACCCGTCACTTCGATGCACATGCTTTCGGGGGAATAATCGATAACGCTTGCTCTAAATACGTCCACCGCCGTCATAATATCACTACGGTTTTCCGATCTATTTTCCACCTTCAAGAGCATGAGCTCACGTTTGATAGGCTCGTCTTCAAGCACTTCCACTTTCTTTACGACGTAGAGCTTCTTTAATTGATTTACGAGCTGTTCCTTCACGTAATCGTCGCCGTGCATACTAATCGTAATACGGGAATAGTCCTTTCTCTCCGTTTCGCCTACGGTCAACGTGTCGATATTGAAACCGCGGCGGGTGAACATTGCCGATACTCTCGTCAATACGCCCGATTGGTTATCTACGTAAACTGCGATAATAAATCTCTTATCCATACCTTTCTCCTTCATTACACCTTCGTAATCATATCCGCAATCGCGCCGCCGGGGGGCAACATGGGCAATACCATTTCGTCCTTATCGATTGCCACTTCGATGACGCTTACCTTGCCCGATGCAAGGGCAGCTTCAAAGGCTTTTTTGAATTCCACTTGCGTTTCCGCTTTATAGCCGTTCGCGCCGAACGCTTTTGCAAGGGCTACGAAATCGGTCTTTCTCGATAAAACGGTGTTCGAATATCTCTTGCCGAAGAACAAGGTTTGCCATTGTCTTACCATACCCAAAACGCCGTTATTCAAAAGCACGATTACGACGGGGATATCGTAGGTGACAGCCGTAGCAAGC
>JAZTWL010000036.1:0-9557 GCA_045635845.1 Candidatus Scatosoma sp.
CCTTGCGGCGTACGTAGAACCCGCAATCGAGCTTGCACTTGGCGACAACGCAATCAACGTAACGGTTGAAAACAACTTCTGCGAAGGCGTGAACGTACAATTCACCGCACCCGAAGCAGGTAAGTACGTATTGAAGGCAGCGGACGGCGAAGAAAACGCGGACGTTTATGCAGTACGCGGCGAATACGACGTAGAATTGGTAGAGCTTCCCTATGAATTCGAAGCGGAAGCAGGCGAAGTGTTTACCTTCAACGTACGCACGACGGCAATCATGACGTTGACGGAAGACGAAATCAATCTCGTACTTGCAAAGGCGGAAGAAGTGCCTGCAGTTTACGAAGTAAAATTCGCGACGAAAGACGGTGAAAAAGCACAAAAATATGAAATTACTTATGGCGAAGCTTACGTAGTACCCGCAGATCCTTACGTAGAAGGCTACACCTTTACGGGTTGGTATTTGAACGGCGAAAAGTTGGAATTGGACGGCGCGGCTTGGAATATCAAGGGCGACGTGACCATTGAAGCTGGCTACACGGAAAATGCCGTAGAAGAAGGCGAATACGCTGCAAAGCTTTATATCGACAATATTAACTACGATCCTGGTACGGCGAGCTTTGTAACGAAAGAAAAGATCCCTGCAGGTACGACGATTTCCTTCAAGTACTATATCCCTGCAGACGTGACGTCGAGTTGGTTTGCCGTTTGCGCGGTAGATGATCCCACCAACACGGATATTTACGACAACTGGATTTATCAAGGCAATCCTACGAAGGGCACATGGGATGAAATGTCCTTTACGTTGGAAAAGGATGCGTATATCCATTTCGCAGGTGCGGCGCACGATTGGGGTTGGAAAGACGAACCTAGAACGAAAGGCTATATCCTTATCGACGATTTCACCGTAGGTGAAGCTGTGGAAACGTTCAGCAACGGCGCAACGACGGGTATGTTCAACGTAAACGATGCGGGCGCAGTTTCGCTTGGCGAAGGCTACTTTGAAGCACCTTTCGAAGAAGGCGAATACGCGTTGAAATTGAACTTTGACTATTTCAATACGAGCAGCGCGAAGAACTTGATGACCAAGAGCGCAATCGCTCCCGGCGGCAGCCACGTGACCTTCTGGTACTATATCCCCGAAGAAACGACGGTTGGCGATTGGTGGGCTTTGAACTGGGTAGAAAGAGCACAAGTGAACAACGCTTCCTACTGGGCACCCTCGCCCGACGCTTGCCCTGATCAAACGGTAAACGGCGGTATGTTCTTGCCTACGGTTAAGGGCGCATGGACGCAAGCGGCTGTATATTTGCCCGAAGCCACGAAAGACTACTACGTATACCTTTGCGGTTATCCTTCGGATAATTGGGAAGGCTTCGTATATATCGACGATTTCAAGATTGGCGGCGTAACGGAAGACTTCAACTGTCCTTTCGAAGAAAATACGACGTTTGAATCGAACGTTCCTGGCGCTGTATCGTTGAGCGCGAAGGGCGAAGGTCATATTACGCCTCCTTTCGTAGAAGGCAACTACGCGATGAAGTACATCTTCAACGTAGGTTTGGACGATGGTCCTTCCTTCGTTTCGAAAGAATCCTATCCCGCAGGCTCGACGGTAACCTTTAAGTACTATATCCCCGAAGGCACGCAAACCGGTTGGTGGCGTCTTTCCTACGGCCACAGCAAGGCAGGTTTGGATTATTACGAAAGCGAATATAAAGATTTGTCGACGAAGACGGGCGTTTGGACGGAAGCTTCCATTACGCTTGGCGAATACGGCACGCCGTACTACTTCTTCATCGGCAGCGAAGTTGGCGCGAGCAAGGGCAACTGGATGCTCAACGGCGAAAACGCGTACGTGCTTATCGACGATCTCACGGTAACTTCTCCCGACGGCGAAGTGCTCGCATCCGAAAACTTCGATCAACCTTTGGATGAAAACTCCGTCTTTGACATTAAGAAATTGCACGCGGTAGTATTGAGCGATAAGGATCAAGGCTACGATCCCGATTCCGCACCCGTTATTCCCGACGTTCCTGTATTCCAAGAAGGGGAATACGGCGCGAAGATTATCGTAGATAAGATGAAATCGGATAAGGGTCCTGCAAGCTTCATTACGAAGGAATCCTATCCCGCAGGCACGACGATTAGCTTCAAATATTATATCCCTGCAGATGCAACGACGGCTTGGTTCGTATTGTGCGCAGTAGATGATCCTGCAAATGCGGACATCTATGAAAACTGGATTGGCGGCGACCTTAAAGTTGCAAAGGGTGATTGGTACGATATCACCATCACGACGGATAAAGACGGCTATATCTATTTCGCAGGCGCGGTAGGCGACTGGGGTGGGAAGGATAATCCCAAGACCGAAGGCTATATCATCATCGATAACTTCACCATCAACGGTGAAACGGAAACCTTCAATAAGGGTCTTGAAGAAAGCATCTTCAACGTAAATACGCCCGATGCAATCGTGATTGCGGACGGTTACGAAGAAGAAACCTTCGTAGAAGGCGAATACGGCGCGAAGATCATCGTTGATAGAATGGGCGCAGATCCGGCAGCGGCAAGCTTCATCACGAAAGAATCTTATCCCGCTGGCACGACGATTAGCTATAAATACTACGTTCCCGTTGGCGCAACGACGAACTGGTATGCTTGGTGCGTAGTGGAAGATCCCACGCAAGCGGATATTTATAGCAACTGGATCGGCGGTAATGGACTTTACGCAAAGGTACAAGGCACTTGGACGGAAGTTACGTTGGTAACGGCAACCGATGGCTATATCTATTTCGCAGGTGCAATCCACGATTGGGGTTGGAAAGACGATCCTCAAACCGAAGGCTATATCATCATCGACGATTTCACGATCAATGGTGAAGTAGAAACCTTCAATCAAGGCTTCGAAGACAGTATCTTCACGGTGAATACGCCTGCCGCTATCCAACTTGGCGAAGGTTACGTTCCTACGCCTCCTCCTGCAAACGGCTACGGCGCAAAGATTCAAATCGATAAGCTCAGCTCCACGGCTTCGACGCCTTCCTTCATTACGTCGGATACGTACGTAAGTGACGGCACGTTGGTTGTCACGCTCGATTATTATATGTCTGGCAATACTACCCCCAAGTGGTGGGCATTCTTCTGGACGAATGATAACAAGGTGGCAAGCATTTATGCACACGTTGAAGATAATAAGGAAAACAACAACGGTATCGATCTTCCCATAAACGTGCAAGATCAATGGGCTACGGCTTCCGTGACGATTCCCGCAGGCGAATGGTACTTCTATATCGCAGGTGCAGTAAGCGAATGGAACGGCGGCTACGTTATTATCGATAACGTCAAGATCGGCGATCAAGATTTCGAAGATTTCGAAAACGGCAAAGATTTCGGTATTTTCTTGGATAATAGAGAATCGAGACACCCCGATGCAATCGAACTTGCAGAAGGTAAAGCTGCAGAAGAACCTACTCCCGACAAACCTACTCCCGACGAACCCGAAGCATCGAACGGCTACGGCGCAAAGATCGTAATTGATAAGATTAGCGGTACGGCATCTACGCCTTCCTTCATTACGGCTGAAAAGTACGTAAGTGACGGTACGTTGGTTGTTACGTTCGATTACTACGTGCACGGCAACGAAGCAGGCAAGTGGTGGGCATTCTACTGGACGAATGACAACACGGTGGCAAGCATTTACGCGCACGCTGAAAACAACAAAGAAAACAATAGCGGTATCGACCTTCCTAGAAATATTCGTGGCGAATGGGCTACGGCTTCCGTGACGATTCCCGCAGGCGAATGGTACTTCTATATCGCAGGTGAAAAAGGTCAATGGACGAATTCCTACGTTATTATCGATAACTTCAAGATCGGCGATATCGTGACGGAAACGTTTGATAATATCGACGTGGATTCGTTTGACGAAAAGACGTACGGTATCTTCTTGGATAATAGATCTTCCGAACCCGACGCAATCACGCTTGCGGAAGGCAAAGCGGCTCCCGTAGCTGTGGAAGACGGTATGCTTGGTTTCAACGCAGGTGCAATCGGCGGCGCTGAAAATATCGCTATGATTACGAATAACGCATATTCCGGCGTTACGGAAATCACGTTCAAGGCAGTTTGGACGGGGAACGCTACCTCTTCGAGATGGGGCTTCTCCTATACGTCCGATCCCTCCAAGTTTGGTTACGACGACGGTAAGACGTTGGAAGAACAAATCACTTGGATCAACTGCTATTCCCCTAGATTTGGCGAATTTAAGAAAGATGCAGGCGTAGCATATACGTACAGACTTACGATTGTGGACGGCAAGTGGGAAATGTACGCTGGCGATGATAAGATCGGCGGTGGCGACTACGTAGAAGGTGAAAACTATTTCTACTTCATGGTTTGCCCTACGGTTAGTGGCGACGGCGTAGCATTCTACATTGAAGACTTCTCGATCACCTATGCAGACGGCACGGTTGTTGACAGCTTCGACGGCGGCAAATCTACGATTTTCGTAGAATCGGCTACGAAGAATGCGAATCACGGTTCGAGCGGTATGGTATTCGAAGAATCCACGTTCGCATAAGCGAGTGCAATGAGAGCAAAAACTCAATAAAGTGCGCGGGCGTTTACCCTTTTTGGGTAAACGCCCGTTTTTTTTTTGTAAATCCGCTTAAAAAATATTTTCTTTGATATTGACAAGGGGGAGAAAAGGTGGTAAAATGGTAATCGGTGGAAGATGTTTTCTTTCTACGAAAGAAAAGGTCTTTTGTCAATATGGAAAAACGGTGAAAAAGTATGGAAAAATTTACCCTTAACGGCGAATGGAAAATCACGAGCAACACCTACGACGTAGTGGGGCAAGTGCCCGGTTCGGTTTATACGGCGCTCTTGGCAAACGGGAAAATGGACGATCCGTTCTATCGTGATAACGAAGCGAAGGCTTTGGCGATTATGGACGAAGAATTCACGTTTACGAGAGAATTTATCTACGAGAAGAAATCCGATTGTATTTTGCTCGTATGCGAAGGGATCGATACGCTTTGCGATTTATATATCAACGACGAATTTGTGGCGCACACCAACAATATGCACCGCACCTATTATTTGGACGTGACCAAGTATTTGGTAAACGGCAAGAACGTGATCAAGGCGGTATTCCCGCCCTATGACGCGTATATCAAGGCAAAGCACAAAGAACGTGAAATCACGAGCGGTTCGAGCGCGACGATGCTCGGCTTCTCCTACGTGCGTAAAGCAAGCTACATGAGCGGTTGGGATTGGGGTCCTATGCTCCCCGACGCAGGGATTTGGAAGGACATTTATTTGATTGACGGTTCGTTGCCCCGCATTACGGACGTTCGCATTTTGCAAAAACACGAAGGCGGTAAGGTGTTCGTGACGGTGAAGGCGACGACGAGCGCAAAGGCGAAGGTCAACGTAAAAATCGTTGCCCCCAACGGCGAAGAAATCACGGCGAAGAACGGCAAGGCGGTGGAAATTCAAAATCCCGAGCTTTGGTGGCCGAACGGCTACGGCGAACACCCGCTTTATAGCGTCGTAGTGGAATGTGTGCAAAATGGCGTCGTGGTGGATACCAACGAAAAGAAAATCGGTTTGCGCACCCTTATCATTAGCCGCGAAAAGGATCAATGGGGGGAAGAATTCTGCTATAAGATCAACGGCATTAAGATCTTCGGTATGGGCGCAGACTATATCCCCGAAGACAATATTTTGAGCCGTTTGAATAGAGAAAGAACGAGAAAACTTTTGGAAGATTGTTTGTTTGCAAACTTCAATTCCATCCGCGTATGGGGCGGCGGTTTCTACCCGCACGATTATTTCTTCGAGCTTTGCGACGAAATGGGTATTCTCGTATTCTTGGATATGATGTTCGCTTGTACGGCATATGCGGCGACGGACGAATTCTGTGAAAACGTGAAGGCGGAAATCACCGACAACGTGAGAAGATTCCGTCATCACGCTTGTATTGCCGTCCTTTCGGGGAACAACGAAATTGAAGAACAAGCGGCGATTCCCGATTGGTGGAAGAAGGAAGAAAAGAAGGATTATTTGAAGATTTTCGAGAACATTATCCCGAAGATTATGAAGAAGGAATGTCCCGAAATTTCCTTCGTGCCCTCGTCGCCTTCCGCGCATGGTAAATTCAAAGATCCCCGCAGCGAAAACGTGGGGGATAGCCATTATTGGGAAGTTTGGCACGGCAACAAGCCGTTTAGCGAATATAGAAACCATTTCTTCCGTTTTTTGAGTGAATTTGGTTTTCAATCCTTCCCGTCCATGAAGACGATCGAAGAATTCACGTTGCCCGAAGATAGAAACCCGTTTAGTCCCGTTATGGAATTGCACCAAAGAAATCCGGCGGCAAACGGCAAGATTTTGAACTACTTATCCCAAACCTACTTATATCCTTCGAATATGGAAGATTTGGTGTACGCTTCCCAACTTTTGCAAGCGGAAGCGATCAAGTACGGCGTAGAGCATTTGCGTAGAAATCGCGGTCGTTGCATGGGCACGCTTTATTGGCAACTCAACGATTGTTGGCCCGTAGCAAGCTGGGCGAGCGTAGATAGCAACGGCAGATATAAAGCGCTTCATTACGAAGCAAAGAGATTCTACGAGCCCGTACATATTTCCTGTGAAGAAACGGGGGAATATTCCAAGCGTAAGGATATTGCGGAAGAACGTTATTACGGCTACGAAACGAAAGCAAAGCTTTTCGTGAATAACGATACGCTCCAAGACGTGACGGGCATAGTGGCGTGGAAGCTTTGCGCGGCGGATGGTACGCTTTTGCAAAGCGGCAGCGAAGAGCTTTCCGTAAAAGCGCTTTCCTATGCAAGTCTTGCGGAAATCGATTTCCAAAAGACGGATACGAGAAACAACTATTTGTCCTTTAGCTATACGGTGAATGGGGAAGTGGTTTCGAGCGGCGTGGTGCTTTTCACCAAGCCCAAGCATTTCCGCTTCGTCGATCCCAAGCTTGACGTGCAAGTGGACGGGGATACGATCACGATCACCTCGGCGGCGCTTGCAAAATACGTCTTTATTTGCAACGAAAAGGACGATTTGGTGCTTTCGGATAACTTCTTCGATATGGAAAAGGGCAGCAAGACGGTGAAGATTTTGCGCGGCGACGCAACGAATTTGACGGTGAAATCCGTTTACAACGTACGCTAAAAAACAAATTAAAAACGCGGCAATCGGTGACGATTGCCGCGTCTTTCTTTTTGCGGTTATTTGTTTTTATAGAAATTTCTACGCGTTTGCGCGGGTGTTTCCCCGATAATTTGCTTATAACTGCTCGTGAAATGGGAGCTAGAGTTATAGCCGACGGAAATCGCAATTTCCGTAATGGAAAGATCGGTGCTTTCCAAAAGTTCTTTTGCCGTGTTGCAACGGACGGTATTCAAGAATTTCATAATCGAGCACCCGTATTTCTTTTGGAAGGCGTGCGAGATATAGTACTTATTCAAGAAAAAGAGCTCGGCAACGCTATCCAACGTGATATTATCTTGATAGTGCGCGCGTAAGTATAAATGAATTTGGCTCAACGAATTCGGCTTCGAGAAGGAATCGAAGGGGAGCGTGATAAGGTCGGTATGCCGCAAAAGGAAGAGCATGAAACGATTGAATTCGTTATTGATTGCATATTCCCAAAGGGGTGGCTGCTGCTGATATTCGTTTTCAATCACCGCAAGAATTTCGTAAATAGAATCGAATGCAAACGAGAAATCGAAGAAATACGTCTTTTGCGGCGCGCGTTTTTGTTGGGTGAAAGTCAAGTTGTCCACAGCAAAAACGGCAAAGGAAAGCAAATTCGTCTTCGACGACGTTTCCGTGTGTGGAACGGAAGGGGTGTTGATAATGATCATACCCTTATGAATGGGGGTATCCCCGTCGCTCGTGTGGAAGACGCCTTCCCCCGACGTGATAAAGAAGATTTCCGTAAAGGAATGCATGTGCTCGTATTCCTTCCAATCTTCCGAATATTCCATACGCTCATAGCGGCGCAAGGAGTAGCTTTTTGAGTTGTCTAACTGATTTATAGGGATCTGAAATTGTCTCATATATGGATTGTAAACAAAAATAAAAAGCTTGTCAAGTATATTTGCATTAAAATAGCAATTTATTGTAATTATAGAGCAATATTTCCGTTGAAACGTTAAAGAAAAAGTTGTATAATGATAGTATCTATCATAGTACGCTAATGTGCCTTATTGTACTCATTCGGCGTGGATAGAAGAATAAAGAAAGGACGAAGAGAGTATGCAAGGGCGTTGGGCGGAAGGCAAGGCGTTAAGAAATACGGAATTGTGTTTCGTGTGCAAAATCAAGCGGTGTGAAGCCGCGGAAATTGCTTTTATCGCAAGAGATTCCTACAATTTGTATATCAACGGCAAGTTCGTGCAATACGGGCCGGCGCGGGCGGCGAAAGGCTATGCGCGCGTGGAAAAAATCTCGCTCGATCGGTACTTGACGGAAGCGGAAAACCTGCTTTCCGTTTACGTACAAACGAATGCGACGAAAACCCTTTGCTTTGCCATGGAAACGCCGATTTTTGCGGCGGAGATTTCCGTAGACGGCAAGCTCCTTTACCAAACGGACGATTTCACGTGCTACGAAATGACGGATAAATTGCGGAAGGTGGAAAGAATGTCTTCCCAACGCGGATACGTGGAAGTGTACCGTATGCGCAAGGATAGAGAACCGTTTGACGAAAGCGCGTTTGAAAAGTGTAAGCTCGTGCCCGTGGAAATGCCGAAATTGCTCGATAGAAACGTGGCGGTTGCAAAGCACGATCTCGTGCATGGGAAGAAGATTGAGACGGGGCATGTACGCATTGACGAGAGTTTGACGTGGGAAAACGACTTCACCCGTCAGCTTGATTCGGGCAAGAATTTATTCTCGTATATCCGCTCGGAATGTGAAACGGTGTTGAGCAAGGAGCTCGTGTCTTTCGTATTTGAGAAAGGGGAAGAAGCGGGGGGCTTGCGCTATGAGCTTCACGATTTTTCTCGAACGAGATGCGGTAAATTTGCATTGAAATTGAAGGCGAAGTCCAACGCGACGATTTGGCTCGCTTACGACGATATTTTGATTGACGGAAAGCTTAAATTCAACCGCGAACAAATCATTCACGGCTTGAAATGGGAGCTTGAAAAAGGGGACTACCTTTTGCACTCGAACGAAGTGTACGTAGCAAAGTACGCGGCGCTCGTTGTGGACGGGGAAGTGGAAATCGAGAGCGTTTCGATAATCAACGTGGAAAATCCCAACGCGGAGCAGGTGAAGCTCACTTGCGCGGATAAGGATTTGGAAGAAATCGTGGATGCGGCGCGGCATTCCTTCGAGCATAACGGCTACGATTTGCTCACCGATTGTCCTTCGAGAGAACGGGCGGGCTATCTGTGCGACGGTTTCTTCGAAGCGCGCGCGGAACAATTCTTTTGCGGGGAAAGTCCCGTTGAGAAAAACCTTCTCGAAAATTACGCGCTTTACAAGAATGAATATTTCTCTCACGACGGCGTGTTGCCCATGTGCTA
>JAZTWL010000037.1:0-4343 GCA_045635845.1 Candidatus Scatosoma sp.
ATGACCCGCAAGAAGAGATTGAAAAATACGGCGTCTTTGTTATTGAATTACAGGTAATTTAATAAAAAACACGCCCGCAGATGCGAGCGTTTTTCTATTTCACCGCGTACACGGTGGCCTTTATTGATATATTTCCCCTACGAGCACGGGGGTGATTTTATCCTTGTTAATCACGAGATAACAATAGCTCCCGCCTTCCCCTACGCTTCGTTTGAGCGTACCCGGATTGATGAGAGTCACGCCGTCGATTTCCGTAATTTTCCCAAGGTGGGTATGCCCGTAAAGCGCCACGTTGCAACCACGCTTTTTCGCTTCGAGCGCCAAGTGGCCCAAACCCGATTTTACGCCGTATTTATGTCCGTGACAAAAGTAAATCTTGCAATTCTCGATTTCCAACTCCCCGTCTTGCGGAAGGGAAGAAAAGAAATCGCAATTCCCTGCACATTCGTGCACTTTATCGGGACATTCGTTCCAAACGGGGCTCAAGTCCCCCACGCCGTCGCCAAGGTGAATCAAATAATCGTTTTCCGCAATCAAGGGCAACAATTTTTCCACGCCCTTTCGGTTTCCGTGGGTATCGGAAATGATAATCAACTTCTTCACGGTTGTGCCTTCCAAATTTTGAGCATCGCTTGCAAGGCTCTAAATCTATGGGAAACGGCATTCTTTTCTTCCGCGCTTGCTTCCCCGAACGCCTTTTGCAAATCGTCACTAAAGAACAAGCAATCATAGCCGAACCCGCCTTCCCCTTGTTCCGCTTCCAAAATTCTACCATAGGTAGAACCTTCCGCCGTCAATTCCCGACCGTCGGGATAAACGAGTGCAATCGCGCTTGTGAAATGCGCACTACGATTCTCTACGCCTTGCATATTTTTCAAAAGCACCGCGCGGTTTTCCGCATCGCTACCGTGATAGCCGCAATATCTCGCGCTATACACCCCGGGCGCGCCGTTCAAAGCGTCCACGCAAAGTCCGCTATCGTCCGCAAGCGCCATTACACCAAGCGTTTCGCAAGCCGCGCGCGCTTTGATGAGCGCGTTTTCCGCAAACGTTTCCCCCGTTTCTTCCACGTCGCCGTCAAAGCCCATTTGCTTTTGCGACACCACTTCAAAATCGGTGAAGATTTCCGCAATTTCACGGAGTTTGTGTGCATTTCCCGACGCTACGACTAACCGCATTTTTTCCATTGTTTGCATACCTGCCCTTTTCTTTTTCTATTTTTAGTATAACACACGCACGCGAAAAGCGCAATCGTTTGACGGAACTTTTTCGGGATTTTTCTCACCCCGTAAAACCCCGCTTTTCGTGAAAAAATTTTCGAATTTTTGAAAAATCAAGCGAAAAACAGTTGCGATATTCTTTTAAGTGTGTTATAATCTATTAGTATTTTAGGGAAAAATCTCCCACAACAACAAAAAAGGACGTAGGTTATGTTTAATTTCGTTAATTTATTGGATCCCGTATCTTTCTATAAAAACTATAAGATTATTAGCATCGTTTTGATTATTCTTATGGGTCTTGCTGCGATCTCCGCAATCATTCTCGTTTTGATGCAACCCGCTAACTCTTCGGGTATCGACGCGCTTGGCGGTTCGAGCGAAACCTTCTACGGCAAGAACAAGGGTAAATCCACGGAAGCAAAAATGAAGAGATGGACTTGGATCTGCCTTGCAGTTCTCGTAGTTCTCGCAGTTGCTTTCTACGTGATTCCCAACGTTATGGCGTAAACGCACATAGAATTTTCACGACGGCTTACTCACAAGCCGTCTTTTTTATTACTTTTTACATAAGGGGGTGAATTTTATGAGTTCTTCTGATAAACTTTTGGCATTATTTGAAAACGGCACGTTTTCGGGCGTGACAGCAAGCGAGATTTGCAAGGCGTTGCAAATCCCCTATCGCGAAAAAGAGCGCGTCATTGCGCTTTTGGGCGAACTTTGCGAAAAGGGAAAACTTTTCCAAAACGACGGCGGACGGTACGGCACGATCGAACAGCTCGGCTTAATCAAAGGCACGATCTCGGGCAACGAGCGCGGCTTTGCATTTCTTGTGCCCGAAGATAAGAGCAAGTACGAAAAAGATTTCTTTATCCCCCACAAAGCCTTGCGCGGCGCATTGCACGGCGACGTCGTACTCGTAGAACGCGTGTACGTAAATAGCGACGACGAAGCGCAGGTGGTGAAAATTCTCTCCCGCGGCTACGAAAAAATCGTCGGCACTTTCCGTCGAGATAGACGCGCGGGCTATTTATTCCCCGACGAAAAACGTTTCGCGACGGAAATTTATATCCCCCTTTCCGCTTGTTCGAATATCAAAAACGGCGTGAAAGCGGTGGCAAAAATCACTTCCTACCCTTACGGCAAGTCCCCGGGTGGCGAAATCATTGAAGTCTTGGGCGAAGAAGACGATTTCTTTGCCGAAGAGCTTTCCATTATCCGCGCTTACGATTTACGCGAAGAATTCCCCGCAAAGGTGGAAAAGGAAGCCAAACGCCAAGCGGCGCGACCGATTACCGAACAGGATTTATCCACTCGCCGTGATTTCCGTGATAAACTCATCATCACGATCGACGGGGAAGACACGCGGGATATCGACGACGCTGTTTCCGTGGAAAAGGTGGGCGAAAATTATCTTTTGGGCGTGCATATTGCAGACGTCACCCACTACGTTTCCTATCGCTCCGCCTTGGACGAAGAAGCTTTCGAGCGCGGCACGAGCGTCTATTTCCCCGACCGCGTACTCCCCATGCTCCCCCGTGAGCTTTCCAACGGCATTTGTTCTTTGAACGAAGGGGAAGATCGGCTCACCCTATCTTGCTTAATGACCATCAACCCCAAGGGCGTTGTGGTGAGCAGCGAGATTGTGGAAGGAATCATTTGTTCCAAGCGCCGTATGACCTATACGGACGTGAACAAAATTCTTGAAAACGACGAAAAAACTTGCAAGAAATACGCATTCGTTGCGGACATGGTACGCCTTGCTGCGGAATTGACGCATATTTTGCAAGACACGCGTACGAAGAAAGGCAGCGTCTCTTTGGACGTAAAAGAAGCGAAGATTATCTTGGACGAGAACAACGAAATTCAAATCCCCGATTACGAACGCGCCTTTTCCTATCAAATCATCGAAGCCTTCATGGTGCTTGCCAACGAAACGGTGGCGGAATATATGCACGGCATTGAAGCGCCTTTCGTTTATCGTATTCACGAAAAACCGAGCGAAGAAAAGGCAACCGCCTTCCGCGATTTTGCGCAAATGCTCGGCGTGAACGCCCGCTTCCGCGCGGACGACGTGAAGCCGTACGATTATCAAAACGTGCTCAAGCTTGCGGAAAACCTGCCGAGTTGGTCGGTACTCAACCGCGTAATGCTCCGCTCCATGCAAAAGGCAAAATACTCCCCCGAAAACGTAGGACATTTCGGCTTGGCGAGCACTTGTTATTGTCACTTTACTTCCCCCATTCGCCGCTATCCCGATCTTTGCATTCACCGCATTATCAAGGAAGTGATCAACGGTGGCTACGGGCAAGCTTGCGAAACCTATTCCGCGTTCGTACAACGCGCCGCGGATCAATCTTCCGCAAGAGAACGCCGCGCAACCGACGCCGAACGCGACGTGGACGATTTGTACATGACTATGTACATGAGTGAACGTCTCGGGGAAGAATACGACGCCGTAATCTCGGGCGTAACGTCTTTCGGCTTATTCGCCGAATTGCCGAATACGATTGAAGGCTTTATCCCCATCGAAAGCTTATACGGGGAATATAAGTACGACGCCGAGCGTTTCCGCTTGGTCGGCAGGGACAAAACCTACACAATCGGCGAAGTGGTACGCGTAAAGGCAATCGACGTCGATTTCTACCGCAGAAGAACGGAATTTAGGCTGTTAAATACGAAAAACGGGGCTACCGTGTACGAATTGAACGCAAAAAAGGAGCGTAAGGCATGAAAATTATCACCACCAACAAATCCGCATCCTTCGAATATTTTATCGAAGAAAAATATGAAGCGGGCATCGTGCTTGAAGGGAACGAAATCAAATCCCTTCGCGAAGGCAACGTGAATATGAACGACGCGTTTTGTTTCCTTCGTGACGGCGAAATTAGCGTAAAAAATATGCATATCGCCCTTTACGATAAGTCGGACGCATTTAGCACGAAAGAAACGCGCCGCGATCGAAAGGTGCTTTTGCACAAGCAAGAAATTGCAAAAATCGCAGGCAAGGTAAACCGCCAAGGCTATACGCTCGTGCCCTTAAAACTCTATTTCAAAGGCTCGCTCGTGAAGATTGAAATTGCTCTTTGTAAAGGTAAACACACCTACGATAAAAAGCAAACGATT
>JAZTWL010000038.1:0-1262 GCA_045635845.1 Candidatus Scatosoma sp.
GCGTCGTCCTCCGCCGCAAGCTGTGCAAACCGCGCAATATTCTTTCCCGCCGACGGAACGGCGTCCTCTAATTTCGGGAGTACTTCCGCCCGCAAACGATTTCTCGTATAAATCAGCTCGGCGTTCGTTTCATCTACGCAATAGGATAAGCCTTTCTCGGCGATATAGCTTTCAATTTCCGCCTTGGACTTTTCCAAAAACGGACGAATGAGCCACCCGTTTTCCTTTTCCATGCCCTTCACGCCCGCAAGCGCCGTGCCCCGCGCCAAGCGGAAAAGCACCGTCTCCGCTTCATCCGCCGCATGGTGCGCCGTCGCAATAAAATCGGCTTTACCGCTCTCGATCAGGCTCGAAAAACTCTCGTATCGAAAATTCCGCGCCGCCGTTTCCAAGCTCACCTTTTCCCGTTTTGACCGCGCCACGCAGTCCTCCTGAAAGAGAAAAAGCTCCACGCCCAGCGCCTGACAAAGCGTTTGCACAAAGCGCATATCCGCAAGACTCGCTTCTCCGCGAATCCCGTGCTCACAATGCACCGCCGAAAGAAAATAGCCGTATTCCCCCTGCTTTTCGTAAAGCTCGTGCAAGAGCGTGACGGAGTCCATGCCCCCGCTCACCGCCACACATATCCGTTTTTGGAAATACTTTGCCATCATCATAAAAATAGTATAGCACACCCACGCACATTTTGCAAGGATTTTCACGAACTCGCGAAAAAAAGTCTAACCACACCTACGCGTGCAAGCTTGCGCAAGCGCGCATATCCGCATAGCAACATATTCGCCGCCACACATATGCGCCCACGTCGAGCTCGTCAAACCATTTTTATGAAACAAACCACCCGCTTATTCCTTCCCCTTCTCGCCGTAGTAAGCTTGCAAATAGAGCGTTTTTATCTCGTCCACAAGCGGATACCTAGGATTCGCGCCCGTGCATTGATCGTCGAACGCCGCGCGGCTCAATTCGTCCACACTCGCCAAAAACTCCTCTTCCGTCACCCGACCGTCGAGCGCCTCACGAATGGTTTTTGGCATTTTCAAACGCGCTTGCAGCTGCGCAAACTTCTCCAAAAGCGCACGAAACAACTCCTCGTCCGTCTTCCCTTCGCAGCCGATATATCTCGCCACCTTCGCGTACCGCGCCAAGCAATCGGGATAGGCGTACTGCGGAAACGTGCCCATCTTCGTCGGGTTTGCGTTTGCATTAAACTTCATCACCTCCGCGAGCAATAACGCGTTCGCCATACCGTGCGGCAAATGCCACCT
>JAZTWL010000039.1:0-2693 GCA_045635845.1 Candidatus Scatosoma sp.
TTTGCGTTCAAATTATAACCGTTCAAACAAATACCTAAAAATATGTTCTTGGGAATGATAAGCGTATCCGACAGAGTGACGTTGTTTCTCAACGTACAATGCACCGCGTAGCTTTCCGTCAAGCTATCGCCCAAAGTCTCAAAATATGCCGCAAGATCTTCAAAATCCGACGAAGTCAAACTGCCAAGCTCATACGTTTTTGCGCCGTCCCCTCCTGCAACAAAATAATTGCAAGCTTTATCGGGTTGGCAATCCGTCATTTCCAAAGTGCCACCGTAAACCGTAAGGCGCTCTGCATTATAAAGATTGTAGCCGTTCAAGCAAACGTCAAGCGAGCCGCCTTGCAATGCGCCCGTCCAATCACGAGCAAAGGAAACGTCTTCACCCAACGCCATGCGAAGATTAACAAGCGCAGGCACGCCGCCACCAGCATTCCACCAATACGGCAGGAAATCTACCAATTCTTGCGTCAATACGGGATAGCTTCCCCCGTCATCGCACTTGTGCATTTGCGTACAATCAAATACGTACACGCCACAACGGCCGCTATTAGAATATTCAAAGTCGCAATCGAGCGTATTCCCGTTTAAGCATATACCGATATGTACGTTTGTCGGCACGTACACAGTGTCATCCCAAGAAATATCTTCCGTCAAATGAAGCACCACGCTCATATGTTCGCCTATGAGCGTCGAATCGTCGATCCCGCTCAATTCACCAATCAAGTAAGACCACGTTTGATTATTAACCGCGCCCACGTTCGTTGCGTAGCTACCATTCGACGTAAAGTACAAACACGCATGCGCGCTCTCGGTCACTACTCCCGCTTCGGGTGTAGATTCTTCTGCTCTCACTTTGTGGCTGACGTTTACAGCGAACAACAAAGCAACGCAGCAACAAAAAATGCCTGCTGCGATACGAATTCCGTATCTTTTTATCCTACTTAAAAATTTCAAAAGAACTACCTCCTTTTGCCACATTCTCTCTGAAAACGCCCGCGGCGTTTTCAAACTATTAGCAATTTTATTAGTGTTTGCCCACAAACACTAATCGGCTAGCCGATCGTTCAAAATTACTTGCATTATCGAAAAAATCGATTGATTTGGGTATAGTTATCGATAATAACCCAATATGTATTGTGGAAAACATTATACTCATTATCAACATTTTGTCAAGCATTTTTTAGGAAAAATTTATCAGGAACAATTTTTTTGTGATTTTTAGCAAAATCTCACATATTTTTTTATGCAATTATCCCCATAAAAATGCCTGTTTGTGGCATACTTTTCCACAAAGAAAAAAAAGCGCGTTTTGCGCCTTCTATCGAAAAAATTGAAAATTTTCCCTACCTTTTTTAGAGATTTTATAAAAGAAAACGAGCTCCATCACGGAACTCGTTTTCTTTATATTTAGTTCTTTGCTTTTTCTAAAAGAGCATTCACCGACGCTTGAATTTCCGCAAGCTTCGCGTTTGCCGCCGCTTCGTCTTTTGCTTTGAGCGAATAGTAGATCTTCAATTTCGGTTCGGTACCACTCGGGCGCACGCAAACGAAAGAACCGCCTGCAAGCTCGTAATAAACGCAGTTGCACTTGGGAATATCCATTTCACTCACGCTACCGTCAGCTGCCGTGCGTTTCGCCGCGCTATAATCGCGCACAGCTTCCACTGCCACGCCCGCAAAATCATCCACCTTCAAGGTCTTCAACGCGTCCACAACGGCGTTCATTTCCTTCATGGCGTTCAAGCCGGAATATTGAATGGAAACGTTCTTATCAAGCACGTAGCCGTATTTTGCATAGATTTCTTGCAATCTATCGAATACGCTCTTGCCCACGTAAGCATAGTAGCAAACCATTTCCGCGCAAATCATGGAAGCAACGACGGCGTCCTTATCTCTCGCGTGCGTACCACGCAAATAACCACAGGATTCTTCAAAACCGAAGATATAGGTATGCTTGCCGTCCTTTTCCCATTGCTTAATCTTTTCGCCGATAAACTTAAAGCCAACGGGCGTTTCGTAAAGAGTCACGCCATAATCGTCGCAAAGAGCTTTTGCCATACCCGTCGTCACGAAGGATTTTACAACAGCCGCATTCGCCGGCATTGCGTTATCTTCGTTCAATCTCGTCAAGATATAATCGAGCAGCAAAATACCCACTTGGTTGCCTGAAAGTGCAACGAATTCGCCGTTTTCGTCCTTGAGCGCAACGCCAAGACGGTCGGAATCGGGGTCCGTACCAAATACGACGTCCGCATTGATCTTATTCGCGAGCGCGATACCCATGGAAAGAGTTTCTTTATATTCAGGATTCGGCACTTTTACCGTCGAGAATTCGGTGTCCTTCGTCGTTTGTTCTTCCACCACCGTCGCGTTGATGCCGAGCTTTTTCAAAATCGTCGTAACGGGCTTATAACCGCTACCGTGTACGGGCGTATAAACGAGCTTCAAATTCGCGCCGCACTTTTCCACTGCTTCTTTCGAAAGGGTGAGCTTGGAAAGTTCTTCGATATAATCTTCGTCAAGCTTTGCGGGTACAGTTTCAATCAGAGCGCTGTTTTCGTCCCCTTTTACAGAGAGATAATCGGTGATTGCATTGATATAGGAAACGACTTTCGCCGTATCCTCGGGCGACATTTGCGCACCATCCTCGCCGTAAACCTTATAGCCGTTATATTCCTTGGGGTTGTGACT
>JAZTWL010000040.1:0-15584 GCA_045635845.1 Candidatus Scatosoma sp.
CGGATTTGGAAGGGCTTAAATTGCAAGTTCGTAGCCCCCTTGCCGATCTCGTCTTCCAAAAGGTTGGTTTCACATTCCATGCGATAACCCTTGGGCAATTCGAGTGTGGTTTCCGCCGCCGTGCCCGTTCTTTCAAACATACGTAAGATATAGCCGTTCTTATCATACGCGGGCTTGAACGCCGTGATTTGCACCTTTTCGCTATCCACTTTCGGCATAGAAAGCGCCGTCGTGCCGTAAAGGCAACGCGCGTTGAAATCCGCCGCCAAATCATCCACCTTCACGGGATCGAAACCACCGATATGGGGATAGAGCGCGTACTCGTAATGAATGGGTTTTTGTTCGGAATCGTGATCGGGATAATTCGTCGAGCGGAGCAAATTCAAAGAAAGAATCCCCTTCTTTGCCATGAAACCGCACTTGGCGTTATTGATAAGCGCAAAGCCCATTTCTTCATTCGAAATATCCAGCCACTTTTGGCAGCACGTTTCAAACTGCGCAAAATCGTGCTCCGTATCGTCCGTCGTCGGGCGAGCGAGATAGCCGAATTGAATATCGCTGCGCGCTACGTTCGACCAAGCCTTGGGCAAGAATTCCGCGCGGAGCATATAGCCCGTATTTTTCCAGTCTACGTCGTGCTTCACTTGAATAAGCGGCTCGTGCTTATGCAAAACGAGCGTTTGCGTGAGCTTCGATTCCTTATACGCATATTCTTGACAAATTTCCGTCAAATCCCCGTACGAGCGTACCGTGGACGAAACGAGCGTCATAAATTGTTCCGCTTGATCGCGGTAATCGTCTTCGAAATCCCACGCATCCCCGCGATCGATAAACACCTTGAGTTGATTTGCTTTTTCAACGATCGTTTTGCCGTTTGTCTTCAAGAGAATTTCTTCAAACGAGCCGTCCGCCCCCATTTTAAGGATATAATCGTCCGTTTCCAAGCAATCCACCGCCGTTTTTTCGTCTTTCAACGCGTACACGGTGGGGTCAATCAACGTTTGGTTGCCGCAGAAGTACAAATATTCATCCCCCGCTTTTACAATCTTGGAAATGGGTTTTTGCGCGAAATTCATCAAAGCTTTTTCCTTCGTTGCTTCGAAGGAAACACCCTTTTCGTTCGCCATTTTTTCCAAGCGTTCAAAGAGCACTTTATACGCCGCATCCGTTTCGTCATACACCCGACGAATGGACGAGCCGGGGATAATATCGTGGAATTGATACAAAAGCGCTTCCTTCCACATCTCGTCCAGCACCGACTTATCCCCCGCTTCCCCTAAACAGGAAAGCAAGGTTTCGTAGGAAAGCATTTTGCCTTCAAATTCACGGTTGAAATTCTTATTGTTCGATTCCGACGTGTACGTACCGCGGTGCTTTTCCAAGTACATTTCCCCGTTATAAAGGGGCAATTCTTTCGTTTTAAGGGTATCGAAATAACTTCTCGCCGTCGCCATTTTCACCTTCGGGAATGCGGGCACGTTCGCTTCGCGCAAACAGCGTTCTACCATGATTTCGGACGGCCCGCCGCCACCGTCGCCGATCCCATAGACCATCAAGAAATCGTCCTTTGGATCTTCGGGGCGCAAATTCCATTTGCCGCGCATCAATGCAGGCGCACTCGCGTGGGAATTGTACGTACCTTCGGGGGGCATGTGCACGAACACTTCCGTGCCGTCAATCCCCGCCCAACGGAAACTATGGTACGGGAAAATGGTACGATTCGACCAAGAAAGCTTGATCGTCATGAAGGAATCTTGCGCGGATTGTTGGAGTACTTGCGGCATACAAGCGCTGTACCCAAACGTATCGGGCAACCAACGCAAATTCACGTACGAGCCGAGTTCTTCTTGCCAGAATTTTTGCCCGTACAATTCTTGACGGACGAGCGATTCTTCGCAAGGAAGGTTGGTGTCGTTTTCCACCCAACCGCCGCCCACGGGCTCTAATCTGCCTTCCTTCATGTACTTCAAAAGCTCTTGATAGAGCTTCGAATCGATTTGCTTCATCCATTCGAGCTGTTGGGGCTGCGAAACGACGAAATGATAATCGGGGTACTTCTTCAATAAGTACAACGCGTTGGCAAACGTTCTTTTCGCCTTACGCTTACTTTCACGAATCGGCCAAAGCCATGCAAGATCCAAATGGGCGTGCCCAACCGCCGTCACTTGACAGTTTTCCTCCCCTTCCATCTCGTACATTTCCTTGGCAATCGCCTTTCCCTTTTCGTAATATTCGGGATCGTTATACGCCACCAAATTCATGATTTTACGCAAAGCGTAAAGTCTTGTCTTTTTATTCTCGCCCGTCGGAGTAAGACGCATCATTTCAAAGAGTACGTCAAAATCCCAATAAAGGTCGATCATTTGCATATCACGGCGCACGATTGCGCAGGAAATAAATTCCGCATCCCGCTTGAATTCCCCTAAAAGACCATTTGCCGCCGCGTCGAAATAGAGATCGATATTCCCGTCTTCGTCCACGAGTCCGTCCAAGGGATAATAGCGTTTTTCCGCCGCGCCGCCCTTCTCGTTGAAAATGGGCGAGCCCGCCGTAAAGCCCTTCACCGCGCTCCCGTCCTTATCCACGAGCAACGCTTCGCCGTCGTTGGAAAAATCCAAATATAAATTCGTACGATCCAGCCCTTCGGGGAGCTTGCCCGTCACGTGAAACCACGCGCACGCAAAGTTTTTCTTCGACCAGAATTCCCCCACTTGAATGGGCTTGAAGGTCAAGCTCGCAATTTCTTCAAAGGGTACGGGCTCGTCGGAATAGGCAAATTCCGCTTGCAAAGGCATCACGTCGATATGACAACGCTTGCGGAATTCCCCTTCCATAAACAAGCGAAGATAATATTCCAAATTCCCTTCGTATACGGGACTATGTTCAAATTTCGGTGCTTCCATTTTTTTCTCCTTATCGATCGTATTCTGTGAACAGGACTTCCTTCCAATCCCCGTTTTCGATTTTCCAAGTCTTAATTTCGTAGGGCTTAAACGCCGCCTGCAAAGTGCCTACCCCCTTCCATTCGATTACCGCATTCGTTGCTCGGCCTTCGCACTCGTAAGCGCGGAAAACGTAGCCGTTGCCGTCTTCCGCCTTCTTCATTGCGGAAACGAGAACGTTTTGCTCGGAAATTGCAAGTCCTTCATATTGCAAGGGCAGCTTGCCTTCGTGGTGATTTTCCAAAACGTGCGTAAGCGGCGTATTAAAGGCGTGCGCCTTGCGGAAAATTTCGCTCTTATTCCCGATCTTCGCGGGCGTAAGCGCGTAGAAGAATTCGTGCAAGCCTTGATCGGTATAGTTGCTTTCTTCCGTACGAGTCAAGCCGTGATCGCAATAAATCGGGCTACGAATCGCCGTCAACGCAAGCTCGTTCCCCTTTGCGGAATAGCTATATTTGCAATCGTTGAGCACTGCCAAACCAAGCCGTTCGTCGCCGACCATTGCCCACGTATGCGCCGCTTCTTCTTCGCCGTTGCAAGGGCGTTCGTACGCCATGAAGGGAATTTCGTAAAAGCTTCTCGGCGTAGTGGTATTCACGGGGAATACGAATTTAAGCATCTTGTGTTTTTCCCGCCAGTCAAGCTTCACGCGCACGCGTACGACGTCGTCGCCCGCGTTGAGCGTATAATATTGCGCCAACGTGGAATTTTGGTAGGTAGACGAAACCTTGATAATCGTCCGCACCCCGTTGCCTTCGATTTTTTCTATCTTTTGGAAGACAAATTCCCCGATTTCTTTATCGAAATAATTTCTGCCGTGGCTCCACGTATCGTGCTCCGTTTCGTCAATCACCACCGCGCGCGCCGCGCCCTTCAAAAGCTCGTTGCCCGTCGTCTTGTCTTTTAGACAAGAAATTCTGCCCTTATCGTCGAATTGCACGAGCAATTTTTCATTTTCGAGCGTGAGCTTGTCCTTTTCCAAAATCTCAACGGGCGGCTTTTCTCTTTCCACCAAATTGAATCGGCCGTACGGTTTATAATAATAGGTGGCGTAGCCAAACGCGGGCACTTTCGCCTTAAAAATCGTATTTTCGCGATTAAACACGGGTTCGGGCTCGCTCGTAATGAGCGCGAAAGGCACTGCATTCCCGTCCTTATCGCAAATCGCCGTCGCCTTTGCGTTGATTTCCAGCACTTCTTCCACTTCGAAAGCGTGGGGGTTGAAAACGATAATCGGCAAACCGTACTTCGTTTCCGTCGTGTCGATCTTCCAAGAAAGGGTTTGCGCCGCGCTATTCTTTTGCTTTTCCGCAATCGAAATGGACTCGTAGCCCATGTACAAACTGCTATCGTACGCACTCTTGACGCAGCAACCGCCCAAAATATCGTGGAAGGTCAAGAAATTGAGATTTTCCCAACCCTTTTGCAATTCTTGGCAGGAATAATCCTTCCCCGTCAAAAGCTTCGAAAGCACGGAAAAACGCTCCGCCGCCGTCAATTTCGTATCCCCCTTGCGAAGCAAGGTTTTCACTTCGGAAACCGCGCTATAGCAACCGCTTGCGTGGTGCTGCAATTCGTCTTGCAAGATATACTTCTCGCCCGATTTTTCGTAGTTTTCGAAAAACTCGTCGGGATTCGCCATAATGAGCTCGTATTTCCCGTCGGGCTTTTGATTGTATTCTTGGATAAGCTCGATATTCCGCTTGGTCGGCCCGCCGCCGTGATTCCCCACGCCGTAGTAGCCCATGAATTCTTCGCCGTCGTAGAAAGCGTCGCACTCGTCCAAATAGGTTTCCAAGCATTCCATCGTCTCGAAATTCTTGCAATAGGCTTCGTTGATGCGGAACGCCGTCACCTTCGAGCCGTCGGGGGATTCCCACGTAAAGACGTTCTTCTTCATTTCCTTTTCATAGAACATAGGGCGCATATAAACGTAAGCGTCCATGCCGCTTTGGCGCAAAATTTGCGGCATCATGGCGTTATGCCCAAAGCTATCCACGTTATAGCCCACCTTCGCCGTCACGCCGAAGTTTTCGTAAAAATAGCGTTGCGAATATAAGCTTTGACGGGCAAAATTTTCCCCGCTCGGCAAATTGCAATCAGGCTGCACCTTCCAACCGCCCACGACGATAAAACGCCCTTCCGCAATCCGCGCTTTCATTTCTTCGAACATATCCGCGTCGAAATCTTCCACCCATTCGTAAACGGAAGAAGACGAGCAAACGAATTTGAAATCGGGATATTCCTTCATTCTATCCAAAGCGGAACGAATCGTCGCCTTCGTTTCACAGCTTCCTTCTTGCCAAGACCAAACCCACGCGGGGTCTAAATGGGCGTTGCCTATCATGTACACTTTCTTCTTTGCCATTCTCTTTCTCTCTTCTTTTATTAAAATCGTAAACGATTTTGTTGAGAATATTGTACTCTATAAATCCCCTACTGTCAATACCATTTTTTAATATTTTTGCACCGATTTTTCATATTTTTTTCATTTAGAAGATTTGCAAAATATTGTTCTAAAATTGCATTTTAGGGTATTGACATTTTTCCAAATTCGTGCTACAATTAAGATATGGATAAATCTATCAAGAAAAAATACCCCTATTTGGGTAAAATCAGTGAAACGGAAGGGAATATCGTGAGCACCTTCCACCACGCTTCCCCGTGGAAGCACGCAAACACGGCGTTTTATTGGATGAACTTTGAATATCCCTTATATCATCGTCACACCGATTGGGAAATTCAAATCATTCTAAACGACCATCTTTTGCACTATCTCAACGGCAAGGAGCACACCCTTTATATGGGCACGGCGTTCTTGGTTGGCCCGAAGGATCAGCATGCTCTTTTTTATCCCAACCGCAAGAAAAATCAATTCCAAGGCTTGTGCGTGATTGCAACGGACGAGTACGTTCGAAAGGTGCTTGATTTATATTCCCCCACCTTATACGACGAAGTGCTCAATGCACAGCACCCCCGTCTTTTCAATCTCCCCCCGTCCTTCTTGGACGAATTGACGAGTAGCTTTTTGGAAATTCAAAGCTTGAACAACCAAAGCACGCCCCACGCGGAAGAACAGTGCAACATTCTCTTTCAATCCCTTATTTTGCAATTCTTAAACCAACGGCAAACGACGTTTTCCATGCCGAACGAGCTTGCAACGTTCATTCGAAATTTGAACAATCCGCAGCTCTCGCACGAAGAATTGAAGGAATTGCAAAGTTCCTTGCCGTATAGCTATTCCCAACTCACCCGCCTTTTCAAAAAGTACACCTATTGCACGATCACGCAATATATCAACAACGTGAAATTAGAGTACGCCAAGGAATTGCTCGGTACGACGAACATGACGACGCTCATGATCACCAACGAACTGCATTTCGAATCGATTAGCCATTTTAATCACCTTTTCAAAAAGCAGTTCAATCTCACTCCCACGCAGTACCGAAAAAAGAACAAACCGACCAAATAAACCCCACCGTGTACGCGTTGAATGAAAAAATAAAAGCAATGCAAGCAATGCTTGCAAAGCGGCTTTCTATTCCATTCCTTAAAAATCCAAATCAGGATTTTCCGCGAAGTGTTTAAGCATAACGATCGGATCGCTCTCACTTAAATTCTCAATAAGCACCCCTTCCTTCGCCGCTTTCGCACTCACGAAATATTCGTCGTGGGTGAGTTGACCATAGCGGATAAGCGCGGGCGTTTCAATGATGTGCCCGCCAAACGTGCCGTGCCCTTGGAGCATAATCATACCGTACGCCGCCGCGTCCTTGATCAGTACCTTTTGCCCAGGATATACCGTCAAACGCTTCGCGCAAGCAAGCTTGGATTTATAGCAAATCCATTCTTCCTTATGCGCTTCGTCTTCGTGGTGCACGATCGGGCGCATAAAACGATTTTTCTTGAAATCGGGGTCAACGTTCAAATCCCAGTCGATTACGTCCATCAAATAATCGAAGTTGCCCTTTTCTTCTTCGGGGCAGTTCTTCCAAAGCAAGTCTTCGGAAACGCATTGTCCGCCGTAGAGCACAGATTGGTACATTGCGTAAACGTCGGAAGCAAACTGCGGCTCGTACGTGCAAACGCTTGCAGGTGCATGCAATACGCCGGGGGGCACGTCCCAACCCGTGTCAAGCTCAATCTTATACGCTTGCGAATAATCGAGCAAATGGTTATCGCCCTTGTGGAAGTTTTCCAAGCATTTTTTGATTTCTTCCTTGGTGCAATCGGGGTTCAAGCCAAAGAAGGTGAACGGGAATTCGCCGCCGTGATTATTCACCTGCGCAGGGAAGAAATACATTTCGGGCTTCCCTTCCGCGCCCACGCGCTTTGCGTGCTCGTCGCGGTGGTGAATATGGTGGGGCAACGGCCCTGCGTTATCGAAGAATTTCGAGAACATAGGCCACTTATGGTACTTATCCCAAAGCTCGCCGATCACTTCGTCTTTCAATTCGTCCACGAGATCGCGAAGGAGCATTTCTTCCTTGCCGTCTTTGGAAACGACGTAGGAAAGCCCTTCGTCTGCGGGGGTATCGGGCCCGTTTTCCGCCCAAGTGGTGGACGCGAACCAGCGTTCGTCAATGCCGCCTTTTTCCAAACCCAAAACGTAATAATCGTCGGGGTGCAGCTTAATTCTCTTGCCGGGGCGGCAGAATGCTCTAGGCACCCACGTCGGCTTTAATCGCAAAATACCATTGCCTTCTTGGAATAACTTTTCACTTAACTTCATCATCATTTCTCCTTATTCGAATTTAATTTTTATTTGATAATTTTTCTTTTCGTTCGGTTTCAGCGTGCGCATTTTATAGTGGTCAAAGCGGCTCAAAGCCGGCTCAATACCCAACGCGTAATCCCCGCTAATCATGCTTTTCCATTCGAGCGTGACAGGGAAATCGTTTACGTCGTATTCCATCGTCACCCCAACTTTTTGTTTTGGATTGAATAAGCGCACTTTCCCGTCTTTTAAAGTGTGGTAATATACGTGCTCGTCGCCGCCGTCCACGGGCGCAGTAATGCGGAACATATCCGCCTTATTCGCTTTCGCTACTTCGGTGAGCGGCTCGCTTACCGCGGCGGGAATTTCCATTTGCAGACACTCGTCCAAGAACGGATAGCCGTAGTTGATATGGTAGAGCAAAACGTACTCCGCGTCCACGTACGCAAGATTTTGCACGGCGTCGTCAATGGTCAAGCCGTTTTCCGTGACAACGTACGTGCGGGTAAGCGCAAGGTTTTTGCCAAACAACGCACTTTCGCGCACCACGCCGCGCACCACCACGTTTTCGCCGTCCACGTAGGCGCAAACGCTATCGCATTTCTTATAATGAAGACTACCATGTACGGGTTTACCGCGCACGCACCCCGAAATATTATCCATTCCGCAGGTATATAAAAAACCGCCTTCAAAGTTCCCCACAAAATCTCTCGCGCCGTCGTTTAAGCCGTTTTTGCTTAAGAAGGACAGGTTCACGCCCTTATATTTCGCCCATACGATATCCAGCGCATTGTCCTTATTGAACAACAATTCAAGCTTACCGTTTTGCACCAAAACGCAGCGTTTATCGTCGATTACAATCTCTTTCGCAAAACGCATTTGGCTCACGTTTCCTAGCTTTCTTTCGTCCATAATCATTTCCTTCTCCATACGAACCAACGGTACTTTTCAAAGCTACCGCAAAAAGCGCCGTCCTTCTTCTCGACTTCTTCTCCCGAAAGCAAATCGTAGAGCGCATAGCCGTTCTTCGCAGAAATTTCGAATTTACGTTCCACCAAATCGTTCGCAAAATTCAAATCGAACAAGTTCACGTACAAATCGTCGCCGTCCTTGAAAAGAATGCTTTCCACGTACTTGCTTGCGCGCACGTCAATCGCCGTTTTTACGTTCGCTTTCACGATTGCCGTGAAGATTTCCTTGAAATTCTCACGCTCGTCATTTTCAAGCGTTGCCGCGCTACAAATCACCTTGCCCTTGCCGTATTTTCTCTCGATAATTGCGGGCAAATCGGTTGCCACAGCGGGCGGGTTCGAGTGAATAGACGCGTACACGCCCCTATCGTCGGGATCGGTGTAGGGTAAAATCACCTTCGCCTTCACGTCCCCTTCATAGCCTTCCATGATCGGCAATTTATAGACGATCGGCAAGGGGTATTTCTCGTTAAATTCATGCATATATTCGGCGTACTTTTCGTCGGTGGGATAGATATACGCTTGCACTTCGTCGTAGCCCTTCCACACCCGCTTAAACGGGCTATCCCCGTACGTTTCTCCCGTAATCTTCCCGCCGAAAAAGGCTTGAATAAGTCTGCTTTCCGATTTCCCCGAAAGATAGAGCGTACCGCCTTCTTTCACGTAGTCGATAAACTTCAAAAGCTCGTCGTTGTGGAAATCTTCGAGCGCGGGTGCGATAATCATTTGGTACTGCGCAAGGTTTTCCATATTGCCGTTGGCAATCACCTTCACGGGGATATGGTTTTCCACGAACGTTCTACCCGCCATAATCGCGCATTCCTTATTGTACGCCTTTCCGTCCGCCGAAAATTGCGTATGACTATCAAAATACACCGCCGTTTCCGCGTACAGCTCCCCTTTGTCCATATACTTTTCGTAAGGGATTTGCTTTGCAAACACCTTGCCGAGCCGTTCGTACGAGCGAGCGTCCAACGTACCGACGGGATCGATTGCGTCGATAATCAAGGACGCGCCGTGGTGCGCCGCCGTGAGCATCACTTCCGCTTCCAAATCGATTTCCGGCTTGGAAATGGTATGCTCGCGCAATTTTTTATTGCAGCGGCAAGTCATATATTCAAAGGGTTGGTTTTTCGTAATGCCGTAATAATATTTGCAGGTGAACGAGTGGTTATATAAATCGCCGTACAAGTCGCCGCCCGTGAATTCGCACGCTTCGTTGATGCCTTCGGTCGAGCCAGCGAGCCAATCGCAGGCAATCCCCGCCGCAAAATTCAATTCGCACGTTGCAAAGGGCAAAATTTTCTTGGAATTGCGGCTTGCAAACATGGCAAATTCCGCCATCCATTCTTGGCGTTTGCGCACGAAAATCCGCCATTTTTCGTCTTTCCAATCGAGCGTTTGGGGCATTTCCCCGCCGACTTCCTTTTCCCAACGCGCCTTGCAAGAAGGACAATGGCACACCACTTCCCAATACGGCATATCGTAGAAAATGCCGTCCAAATTCGGGAAAAGCTCCGCCATTTCTTGCATTTGCGTGAGTACGAACGCGCGATAATCTTGGTTATTCGGGCAGCAAAGCCCGTAGCGTTGACCGTGATCCCGCCACGTCGTACCGTCGGCGTTCACCATTTCCCACTCGGGGTGCGCGTCCGCGGCGCAGTTATTGAAAATCAAGCTATAATAGCCAACGACCTTCATACCGCCTTGCTTACACTTATCGATTAGCTCGTTAATTGCGCGTGGATTTTTCGCGAAATAGGCGTGCGTTTTGCCCGATTTCGTGGGATAATGGCACAACCCCGTATGCGATTGCAAGTAAATCATCGGCGATTCGATTTTCGCCTTTTTTAAGTTCTCGTAATAATCGTCGGCGTTGAATTTGCTTAAAAATTCTTCACTATAATCGTGGATATGCATATCCACGAGATTGCGGCGATATACCCCTTCGTACCATTTCTTCATAGTCTTTTCTCCGTGAAATTTTCACTTGACAATATTATAGCACAGTTGAAAATAAATGTCTTGTATTATAATTGCAAAAAATTGCTATAAAATCGCAAAATCTACAATACGGATAAAACGAGCGCCCTTGCTTTCGCAAGAGCGCCCTTTTCACTTTTACTCTTTACGAGATAGTGTCCACACGGGTAAGCGTGTGAATTTCGGAAACTTCCACTTGCGCCCAACCTGCCGTAGAATAGGTGATCACGAAATTTTCCGTGCCGTTCAAAACGTTTTCGGGAAGTTCTACGATTGCAAGCACCTGCCCTACGTTCTTCGTGCCGTCGCCAACAATCGTAAGCTTACCGTCCGCAATCACGAACTTCGCATAAACGTAGCCCGCATTCAAATCAAACGTATAGGAAGCGCCGTGTGCCGACACCGTAGCGTTACCCGCTGCCGTAACAGCCGCAACGCCGAAATAAACTTCGCTATATGCATTGAAGTTGAACTTCGGCAAAGTGAACGTTGCGGTGTACGCACTGCTTTGTCCATTCAATTGTACCAAGTTGTACATTTCATAGCTAGCCGTTTGGAATTCGGTTTTAATGCCCGTACCCCAGTAGGCAGCTTCTTTGTACTCGTTTACGTTAATCGACGTACCGCTTGCCTCAATCGTAGCTTGGTTATCTACTACGCTTTCGCCCGCCACAAGTTGAATCAACGCAGACGCGTGCATTTCGGTCACTTCGAACCAGCCGTATGCCCCAGGGATTACCCAAGCAAGCGTCAAGGACGTCGCACCATTCAAAATCTCATCGCTCAATTTCACGCGCAAGAAGTAGCCGTTTTGCGCATAACCGATTGCGTTATTCTTCACGTCGTTGCTCGAAGCGAAGTCGATCAACGTCAAGTAGCCACCGCTTACCACTGCTTCCATATTATAGAAGTGGCCCACCAACGCTTCGGGAACGTTCAAGGTTGCGCCGCCAATCGTCAAGCTACCAACGCCACCCGTTACAGCAAACGCAACGCCGAAGCGAACTTCTTGGTACGCCGCATAATTGAATGCACCAAGCGTGAATGTCAAGTCCGTATTCGAGCTATTTTGTCTATAAGAGAAGGTTTGGTACTTCGTGCCGTTGAACTTACTATTGCCGTTTTGTGCATGCGTAATGTTCATTTCGCCCTTTGCTTGACCGCCCGAGATAATGCTCGTCGTGTTCTTCACAACCGTATTTTCTACTTTAAGCGCCGTTGCATGCATTTCGGTGATTTCCGCTTGCGACCAAGCCTCAAAGTTGAAGTCAATTACGAGCCCTGCAGCACCGTTTGCCACTTCGTCGGGAAGGATTGCCGTGAAGATTACGTTGCCGCCGTCGTTGTTGTTCTTGCTATCGTCCTTCACAACAAGCACGTTGCCCCTAATCGTCACTTTCCAATTGTGACCCTTCGAATTGTCAAACGAGAAGGATTCACCCGCAATCGTCACCGTACCGATACCGTCCGCAGTAATCGCGTAGATGCCGAAGTAAGCTTCTATATATCCGTTATAATTGATTGCAGGCAAGGTTGCCGTGCCGTCGTAAGCACCGGACGTGAATTGAATCATGTGCACGTAGGTTTCATACGCCGTATTGTAGTTGGTACTATGTCCACCCCAACCCGTTTGAATACGTTCGTTTTGATCCACAGCGCCCTTGCTCGTATCTACGATAGGATCGTTCAAAAGAATTTGTTCTTCTTCCGTTTCGTAGAAGTTTTGATAGATAATCTTGTTGATTTCCGCAATATGCACTTGATTCTTGTCTTCTTCAGCAAGCTTTTCCAAGAGCGCGCGATACGCTTCAATCGCATCAATTTGTTCTTCACTGCCTGCCGCCGCGTTTACAACTGCATTGTAAAGCGCGTTTTCTTGCGCTTTCAAGATTACGCTCGGTTGTACGTGATTTGCTTTTTCGTAAACCGTCATGCACTCTACTGCCGCATAGTACGCATCCAACGCATTTTGGTCCGCGGGATTGCTTTCGAGCGCCGCAATCGCCGCTTCCATATCCGCCATGTAATCCGTTACACCCTTCGTCAAGTGGAATTCGGTGACGAAGAATTGCATCCACTTCTTCACGTTAAGCACAAGTCTCAAACCTTCGCTACCATTCGCTACGCTTTCAGGAAGCGTAATCTTGATAGGTACAGCGCTCGTACCAACGGTATTCAAATCATAGAAATACAAGTGCGTACCCGTAGCGTCCGTCATAATGCTAATAAGCTTATGGTCGCTAGTGCCATACGAACCAACTTCTACGCCACAAATCTTCACGCCGATAAGGTTCGCATTCTTCATATATGCGAAATCTACTTTCGAATAATGCTTATAGTTAATTGCAGGGAATACAAGATAGGTTTCTCTACCGCCTGCCACTTCGCCTGCACCGCCGTCTGCCGTCAAGGTGAAGCTCACGCCCGTCATAAACTTATTGTTATCCGTGCCGCCCGCACCCGTAGAACCGTTATAGTCGGAGTCGAAATACCAACCTGCGTTTGCGTTCGCACCATAGCCATTCTCATTGTTCGCATAGCCGAGTTCCCATTGCGTATTCTTCGCAATATATTCCGCCGAAAGCACTTCGTCCTCGCCAGACACTTGCTTATACCACGTCGCCACGATTTCCACGTCGCTCGTAATTGCCGTCGTAGGATCGTAAGCTTCGCCGCTATCTCTTAAAATCCAGCCCTTGAAGATATAGCCGTCCAATGCGGGAATACCGATTTGTTCTGCCACAGTATTGCCCTTCGACATCATGTAATCCACACCCGACGTCGAATCATTTGCACCAAAGACAGTCACCGTGCAACGGCTTACCATTTCAATAATGTCCGGCGTCACGTGATTATCTCTTTCATACGTCGTCATGCACTCTACTGCCGCATAGTACGCATCCAACGCATTTTGGTCCGCGGGATTGCTTTCGAGCGCAGCAATCGCCGCTTCCATGTCCGTCATATAATCCTTCGCGCGGCTCGTACCGTGGAATTCCGTGATTGCATAACGGCACCAACCGCTAAACGTAAACGTAAGCGTAATACCTTCACTACCGTTTGCTACGCTTTCGGGAAGGGTAATCGTCGCAAGCGCGCCTTGTTCGTTGATCTTATAAACGATCATTCTCGTGCCGCTGTTATCCGTGACAATGCTGTACAACAAGTGCGTGCCTGCCGTCGAAGTAATCGTCGTACCATAAGCCGATGCGCCCGCCATATTCCCGTTGCTATTCACAAGAATACAAGCAAAGTCTACCTTCGAATAAAGCGTATAATTTACCTTGGGCATTACAAGACTCGTCGTGCCATTCGTCGTCGTCACGTTTACGCCACGCAGCAACAAATGCTCGGGCTTGGGATCCGCTTTACCGCTAGGCAAGCCGCAGTAATAATCACTATCATACGACCAGCTAGACCAGCTTTGATTTTCTACTATGCCTTCGTTTGCCGTCGTGTAAATATCTCTAGATTCATTCACCGCCGCAGATACGTCTTCCGCGCTCACGATCGTCGTCTTCACGCCGCCATCTACCACTTTATACCACGTTGCTACGAGCGTCGTATCTTGGGTGATTTCCGTATTCATATTGAACGCTGCGCCATCCTTCGTCCAGCCCTTGAAGATATAGCCGTCCAACGTAGGTACGTAAGAAATCTTGCTGCCGCTATTGATTACTGCCGTATCCGTGTTCACACCGTCATAGTTTACGTAGGTGACAGTCACTTTTTCATTGAAGGTTGCCGTATAGGTTGCATCACCCGTGACAGAAGTAATTGCCGGCGACCAGCCGATAAATTCCGCACCGTTCTTCGTAGGCGTTGCACCGCTATAACTAGGCGTTGCGCCGTAAGCCCACGTGCTTTGTTGAAGCACCGTGCCGTCCCAGTTCACGAACGTGATCGTAGGCATACCCTTGAAGGTTGCCGTGTAAACCGTATCGCCCTTGATTGCGCCGATTGCCGGCGACCAACCAGCGAATTCGTGACCGTCCTTCGTAGGCGTTGCACCGCTATAGCTAGGCGTTGCACCCAATTGACAAGTCGTTTCGTAAAGCACCGTGCCGTCCCAGTTCTTGAATTGAACGGTGTGTACCGTGTTTGCCGACATAATGAACGCGCCTTCGCCGGGAGCGAGCTTTAACGTATAACCGCTCGTGGAAATATTCACCGTCGTTTGCCCGTCCGCCTTATAGATCACGTATTGACCAGCCGTCTTTGCCTTGAAGGTGATCGAAAGCGTCTTGTTGTCCTTCGGAGCAGAATAGTTCACTACCGTGAATGCTTCATTATCGTTCTTATCCTTCATAACGCTCACAACGTAGTTGCTACCCGAGCCGTCAATCGACGAGAAGGAAGCCGTGTTGCTTGCAGAAAGCATATAGTCTTGAAGAATATCCGCGCTCTTTACCATATTGAACGCGTCGTATTGTGCGTCTTTGCCGTACCCAAAGAGACCGTAGGAAGGCGAACTCATGATAACGCCTTGCCATTCGTACGTCTTATAAATGGACGTGAATGCCGAAACTTCCGTTTGTACGTTCTTGAGTGCGTCGTACGCCGCCGTCGTCGTGCCGTCAATCTTCACGGGCGTTTGATCGGGAAGAATCACCGTAGGATTTTCCGATTCAGGCGAGTAGCCCCACCAACCAACGGAATCCATACCGAACGCAAGCGCCGTATAGTACATAAGACGATATTGCGCTTCGTTGGGTACTTTATTGTTGTTCGTGCTGTTCCAACCGCAAGCTTGCAAGATTGCATTTGCTTGCGCGCCGTATTCCATCGAATAGTGCTTGAGGACCGCCATGTCGTACATAAAGTTCTTCATAAGCGTGCCGTTCGCATAAATGGGATAGCTATCCATCGAGAGATACTTCGTGCCGTTTTCAATTTCCGACAATACGATTTCGCAGTACGCTTTTACGTACGCTTCGTAGCTCTTATAATCGCCGTTGCTCCAGTCAGCAT
>JAZTWL010000041.1:0-2808 GCA_045635845.1 Candidatus Scatosoma sp.
GCAGGACGGGAAACGCCCTTCAATCTGCCTAAGATAAGTACGCCTGCGGCAAGCACCGCCCCCGTCGAGCCGGAGGACACCAGCCCGTCCGCCTTGCCCTCTTTGAGGGCGCGGAACGCCACGACGGTGGAAGAATCCTTCTTCGTTTTCACCGCCTTCGTCGGCACTTCTTCCATGCCGATCACTTCCGTCGTATGACGGATTTCCAAGCGGGATTTATCGTACTTGCATTCCGCAAGCACTTCTTCGATTTGCGCCTTGTCGCCGCAAAGGATTAAGTACAAATCTTTGTCCTTATTCAAGGCTTCTACCGAGCCCAAAACTTGTTGTCTAGGCGCGAAATCGCCGCCCATTGCGTCAATTACAATTTTCGTCATAATCGTTTCTTCCTTTTGATGTTTGGCAGCGTGGCGCTGCACCAAAGTTTTTTGTCGTTCACCCGCCAAAAATGTGGAGCCGCGAGCAGTTCAAGGTGCCGTAAGGGAGCGGCAACGTGACGTTGCATCCAAACCGTTTACCGTCCACTCGTTGCCCGTCAAAAATGCGACGCATATACGCGTTTTTTTAGTATTTCAAGTCGCCGAACGTGCGGGGATAAGGCACTACGTCACGAATGTTCGAGATACCCGTTAAGTACATAATCATACGTTCGAAGCCCATACCGAAGCCGCTATGCGTCGTACCGCCGTAACGGCGCAAATCCAAATACCAAGAATAATCTTCGGGATTCATGCCGAGTTCCTTGATACGGTTTACGAGCTTATCGTAATCGTCTTCTCTTTGCGAGCCGCCGCAAAGTTCGCCGATGCCGGGCACGAGCAAGTCTGCCGCCGCCACCGTTTTGCCGTCCGCGTTTTGCTTCATGTAGAAGGCTTTGATTTCCTTCGGATAATCGGTCAAGAATACGGGCTTTTTATAAACGGTTTCCGTCAAGAAACGTTCGTGTTCGCTTTGTAAATCTTTGCCCCAGAAAATATTCTTATCGTCGAACTTATCCGCGTTTTGCTTCAAGATTTCGATTGCGTCGGTGTACGTCAAGCGCACGAATGCGTTTTCGGATACGTTCTTCAATCTTTCAAGCAAGCCCTTATCTACGAATTGATTCAAGAAGTTGAGCTCATCCTTGCAGGTTTCGGAAACGTAGTTGATGATATATTTCACCATCGCTTCTTGCACGTCCATATCCCCTGCCAAATCGCAGAACGCCATTTCCGGCTCGATCATCCAAAATTCCGCCGCGTGGCGCGCCGTGTTGGAGTGTTCCGCGCGGAAGGTAGGACCGAACGTATATACGTTGCCGAATGCCATTGCGTACGTTTCCGCACTCAACTGCCCCGAAACCGTAAGGGATACCTTTTGACCGAAGAAATCTTCTTTATAATCCACCTTCTTGCCCTTTGCGATTTCGTCCAAGTCAAGCGTGGTCACTTGGAACATTGCGCCCGCGCCTTCACAGTCGCTACCCGTCAAAATGGGGGTGTGCACGTACACGAAACCGCGGTCGTTGAAGAATTTGTGGATTGCGATAGCCGCTTCGGAACGGATTCTAAACGCCGCGCCGAAAAGGTTCGTTCTAGGACGAAGGTACGCAATTTCACGCAAGAATTCTACGCTATGGCGTTTCTTTTGCAAGGGATAATCGGGCGTGGATTCCCCTTCCACGTCAATCATCGTCGCCTTAATTTCGTAAGGTTGTTTATTTTCGGGGGTAAGCACTACCACACCCGTAACGATAAGCGCGCAACCAACGTTTTCCTTTGCGATCACGTCGTAATTTTCCAAATTTTCGCGCTCGAATACGATTTGCGTATTCTTGAAGCAGCTACCGTCGTTGAGCTCGATAAAGCCGAACGCCTTCGAATCGCGAATCGTTCTTGCCCAGCCCGCTACGGTGACCGTTTGTCCGCCGTAAACGGCGGTGTTTTCGTTGAGTTCTTTAAGCTTAATTCTCTCCATTGTAAGCCTCATTCTTTCCAAGGAAAAGCTCTGTTTTCGTCTTTCGACGCCCTTCCTTAATGGTTATACCTTTGGTATACCATTGCATTATACCATTTTTTTTCAAAAAAAACAAGCATTGTAAGGCATTTAATTTGTCGTATCCGCATTTTTTTTGACGATTATGCCCTGTACGGGCCGATATTCGTCCACGCGCAACCGTTTTCGCTCGACAAGCTGCCCCCCGAAATACTTTTCCAAGTACGCTTCACTGCGCACGCCCTTCTTTTCTTGGCGCAAAATTTTCTCGGCTTTTCCCCATTGTACGATGGGCGCGGGCGGCGGGATTTCTTGAAGCGTTTGGGCGGTGATCTCGTACCTGTACCCGTCCTTTTTGCCGTAAATTTGCGCTTTGATCCCCCCTTGAAAGACCTTGACGGAAAGGTGAATCGGGTGGCTTCGCATATTCAAAAACCGCAAATCGCTCGACGAAGAAACCATGGCATCCCTAGACGGCGGCACGTACCCCACTTGCAAGGAATGCGGGTGGTATTCCAAGATCTCTTGCCCCGCTTTCAGCGCGGCGTTATAAAGGGTGGTACTCACTTGACAAACGCCGCCGCCCACCCCTTGCACGTACTCGCCGTTGACGATAATTTTCGCTTGCCGAAAGCCCGCTTCTTCCGTCCGTTTTCCCACTACGCCGTTGAAGGAAAATTCCCCGAAGGCTTGCACCGTCGCGCCGTCGATAAGCGAAGCGGCAATCGAAATATTTTGCGTGCGCCCCGCGTCCTTTTCGTCGAAATAGGTGACGTAGGACGAGAGTAAATCCCAACCGTAAGGATTCCCACTCTCCGCGCTTCCCGCGCGGGA
>JAZTWL010000042.1:0-1939 GCA_045635845.1 Candidatus Scatosoma sp.
GATTCGGGCAGATTCCGTTTCCGCGACGTTTCGGGTGAAACGATGCGCCTTGCGGGTGTGATTCTCGATCAAGGCGTGGACGTAGAATTTATCTATTCGAATTTGTACTTGAAAGATTTCGACACCTTCAAATTCGAAGCATACTTGCATAAGAAGATGAAGATTAGCAAAAACGGCGTAGCTTCGCTTTTCATTTCCAAGAAAATCAAGAAGAAGTTCAATTTAACGAACGAACAAGCGAGCGCGGCAGTTTCTTGCATGGATTCGATCAAAGGCTCGTTGATTTGGGCGGCGTTCATTGATAGCGGCGACGGCTCGATTCGCGTAAGACTTCGCTCTCGTTTCGTGACGATTAGCGAGCTTGCGGAAAAATATAACGGCGGTGGACACGCTTGTGCAGCAGGGGCAACGGTATATTCCAAAGCGGAAATGGAAAGGTTGCTTGAAGAAGCGGACGCAAGATTGAAGGAATATAAGGAAAACAATCAAGGTTGGTTATGAGAATTTTAATTACGAACGACGACGGGGTAGATACGCTCGGTATTCGCTTGCTTGCGAAGTGGGCGCAAAAATTAGGGGAAGTGACGGTTGTCGCACCGAAAGTAGAACAAAGCGGCAAGAGTCACGCCATTGACTTTATTACCCCCGTAGAAATCAAAAAAGTACCTTTCATTAACGGCATTACGGCGTATTCGATGTCTTCTACGCCTGCAGACTGCGTGCGCTTTGGTACGCTTGGCTTGGATACGAAATTTGATCTCGTTCTTTCGGGGATTAACTGCGGCGTGAATTTGGGCGCGGATCTCGTTTATTCGGGCACGTGCGGCGCGATTTTTGAAGCGGCGCGCATGGGTATTCCCGCAATCGCCTTTTCCGCATTCCCCGACGGACAAGAAAAAGCGGCGGCATATTTCGACGAAGCGTACGAATATATTATGAAGAACAAGCTTTTCGACGAATGTTTACTTTTTAACGTAAACATTCCCAACGAGCCGAAAGCCATTCGTATGACCTATCAAGGCTCGCCCTATTTCTCCGATCGTTTTATTTTGAAGGAAGGGGATATCTACGTGCAAGAAGGGGAACCCATTCCCGACGTATGCCCCGACGATCTCGATCGCGACACGGTGGCAATCTTGCAAGGCTATATTTCCATTACGCCCTTGCTTACAACGCGTACGGATATGAAGGTTTTCGAAAAATACCGCACAAAAGACTAAAATAAGCCGTAAAACGGCTCAAAAACGAATAAAGCAGGGATTTCCCGTGGGAATTCCCTGCTTTTATATTATCTTGCGAATTTCGGGCTTATGCGGCTTGAAAATATTTCCAAGCATCGCTTGCGTGCGTGGTTGCAAGCGTAGCATAACGGCTTACGGGCAAGTTTTCCAAGTAAATTTGCACGTAGTCGGTGGGGTTATAGTCGTATTTGCTTGAAAGAGTACCGCCACCCGTGATATTCCCGAACATTTCACCCCAACCGCCTTCATAGTTGAGATATTCTTGGAAATCGTTGTAGTGGTTGTAGGTGTAGAAAACGTGGTGTTCGTTGATTTCGAGAACGCCGTCGCGATCCAAATCGTTCTTCGCGTAAACGATACGCGCCGCGCCGCGCGTGATTCTGCTACCGTCGTTATAAATCGTAATATCGTAGGTGGGATCGCAGTCCGTACCCGTCGTACCGATATCAATTTCACGATAATGGAGCGTACCGCCGCAACCGCTAATATTCGGAAGCTCGGGCTCGTAGGGGTACTTGCTCGTACTGCCCGAGAATTCGGTGTTGTTTACGCGCAAATATTCACCCCAACTGCTATCGTCGGGATCGGCTTTCTTGTCGGAATCGTAATTCTTCGGCACAGTGCCGAATGCATATACGTACGCCGCCACTTCTTCCAAGGTGATATAGCCGCCTTCGCGGTAAACGGTGAAAGCGGGC
>JAZTWL010000043.1:0-5644 GCA_045635845.1 Candidatus Scatosoma sp.
CACCCGCGAAGTTGATCTTCGGGGAATGGATTTCGGTGAAGCCTTGTTGGGTGAGATATTCTCTAAACCCACGTTGGATACCTTCTTGAAGCTTGAAGATAGCGCGTTCCTTGGGATTACGCAAGGTGACGGGACGATAATCGAGCTTCGTGGAAAGATCGCAGTTCACTTGCTTCTTCGTGATAACGACGGGCGGAATTTCCGCAGGGTGGGACAAGAGCTCGATATTGTGAATTTGCAATTCGTAGCGCTTGCTGCCGTCCTTCGTTTCGCTAGGTACAACCTTACCCGTAATCTTCGCCGCGCATTCTTCCTTTACGTCGTCGCTCATGCGATAATCGGAAAAGCTTTCCGCATAAACGCATTGTACGGTATCTCTTGCCGTACGTACGATAACGAATGCGAAATCGGACATCATTCTAATATTATGAATCGTACCCTTAATGGTCACCACTTCATTTTCGTACTTTTCAAAATCGGCGTACGATACCGTGTTCGTGTTCATTTCACCCGTGATAAACATAAGTTACCCCTTTCGTAAAAAATTTTTTTACATTTTTTGTTTCCACACTATTTTACTCCGCTTGACAAAAAAAAGCAACCTATTTATAATAGATTTATAAAAATTTTCCGTAAAAGGCGGTGCATTTCTATGCGCGTACTCGCAATTAACGATATTTCTTGCGTGGGAAGGTGCTCTTTGGGCGTCACTTTGCCCATCATTTCCGCTTGCGGGGTGGAATGTGACATTCTCCCCACGGCGATTCTTTCGACGCATACGGGCGGTTTCGAAGGCTACACCTTCCGCGATTTGACCAAAGATATTCCCGATATCCTTCGTCAATGGAAAACGCTCAATTTGAAATTCGATTTTATTTTCAGCGGCTATTTAGGCAGCATTGAACAAATCAATCTCGTTTCCGCAATCAAGAAAGAATTCTTGGCGGACGGCGGCGTTTTCGTCGTCGATCCCGTTATGGGGGACAACGGCAAACTCTATGCAGGATTTACGCCCGAATACGTGAAAAAAATGCGGGAGCTTTGCCGCGAAGCGGACTATATTTTGCCCAACGTGACGGAAGCTTGCTATCTTGCCGACTTACCCTATCCCTTGACGGAAAAGGACGCGAAAAGCGCGGTGAAAAGCTTGCTTGAAATTTGTCCCAAGCCCATTATCACGGGGATTACGGAAGGCAACCGCATTTCCGTCGGTTTCATTGACGAAGACGAGAATTTACGCCTTATCACCCACCAAAACGTGGAAGGCTTCTTCTGCGGCGCGGGCGACGTTTTTGCGTCGGCATTCGTCGGTGCGTTGGCGCGCGGAAAGCGCGAAACGGAAGCCATCATTCTTGCCGAAAACTTTGTGGCGGCGGCAATTCGCCGCAGCGCAAAGGAAGTGCCCGATCGTCGCTACGGCTTGAATTTTGAAGCGGAAATTTTCCCCTTCTTGAAAAATCTAAACGACTAAAAATCCCCCCTTCATTCCGTTGACAAACCGCTTAAAATATCGTATAATAAGTACGATCTGCGGTGTTCGGAGTTCGATGTTTATGCGGAATCCACAATGCATATAAGGGAGCCTATACTTATGGCGATAGACAAGGCCTGATTTCGGGAAGTTCGAAGCGTCAAATGCGGCACCCACCTGATAAACGACGGGTTCACCGTTCGTCGAAGTGCGGCACAAGCGGATTTTTTTGAATACCTTTCCCCTTTGGGGAACATAGATAAAAACGGACGGTTTTCCAACCGTCCGTTTCTTCATTGAATTTCCAGTTTCCCGCGCAGAGTTTCCACGTCGAAAAGACAATATTCCTGCCCCGCAACTTGATAACCGTCGCTTGTTTTTTCGTAATCCTTTCCGCAAAGGAATTGCCCCAAAAAGCTATGGAATTTCACCTTCGCGCCGAGCCCAGAATAAAGGATCAATTTTATATCCCCGCCGCAGTCGATTTTCCCTTTCGTCGGCTTGGAAAAGCCAAAGCAAAGCGAGCCGCGCTCGCTCTCCGCGTCGAATTCGTCCACGGCAAAAACCCCGATGGAAACCCGCCCGTTTTTCGTTTCAATTTCCCCCGTTTTGCAAGTGATTTTCTCGGCGGAAACGTTCCCGTTTTTCGTGGAAATCGAAAACTCGTCAAGCGTCAAAACACCGAGCGTAACGTCCGCGTTCAAATTTTCGATATCCAAGCTTATCCCCGCGGGAATTTCCACGCGTAAAGACTTATAAAATTCGTCGATTTTTCCCTTTAAGCCCGACGCGCAATAACGGATTTTTAGTTCCCCGTTTTCAAGGAAATAATGCACGAGCTTCTTTTCTTCATCACTCGGATTTTCTTCCATAACGGAAAGCTCGGGCGCGTCGCTTTGCTCAATCTCGAGTCTGCCCCCTTCCCAATCGATTTCCACGCTTTGCACTTCGGCAGCGGAATAGGTGAAATTGCCCACGCAATAACGATCCCCGTCCGCGTATCTACGCATATCCGAAACGTCGTTCGTGCAACCGCACGCACCCAACCCAACCGCAACGCTCACGCTCAACAATGCCGATAAGAAAAACTTTCTCATTTTCCCACCCCCTATGGTAAGCATTGCCATATCGGGAGCGTTTTATACAAAAACCCCCGTTTCGGTTTTCGCAGAAACGGGGGTTTTATTTTTCGTTAGTTATCCATGCTATGCGCGATGAAGGTCAAGTGGACGCCGATACGTTCCATGTTGCAAACCAAGTTGATGAAAATCGTATTGTTTTCCGGTCTGCACTTCCAAGCGCCAAGACGTGCGATATGCTCCGCAACGAGCTCTCTGCGCATGGTATCGATTTCGTCTTCCTTCGCATCCGACGGCGCGAGCAAGCTCGTATCCCCTTCGAGAATAATCTTGCGCACCATATCGTGCTGTTCTTGCAAAAGTGCGTGCATTTCCGCAAGCTTTTCGTTGATACCTTCCGAGAATACCAAATTCTCTTTCACTTCGCGTCTTATGTACTTCGTAAAGTTATCCGCAAGCTCCGCCACACGGGCAACGTCGCCGACGTTGCTGTGGATTGCGCTTACAATCTTTTCGTCCGCAAAGGAAATACCGCAAGCCGAAACGCGTACCAAGTAATCGGAAATTTGTTCGCCGATCTTCGCAACGTTTTCGGTGTATTCGTTGATTTTTTCTACCACGTCAATATCTCTATCGATAAAGCCGTTGAACGCCGTTGCAACGCTTTCCATTGCCATATCGGACATGTGCATCGTTTCCTTTTTGAGCTGTTCAAGCGCAACCGTAGGCGTCGCCAAGAAACGCTTATCCATATAAACGAGTTCCCAAGGCTCTCTTTCCGCCGCCTTCTTATCTCTAATAAGCAAGGTGGAAACCTTCACGAGCAATTTCGTGAACGGCAAGAACATCAAGGTGCAAAGTACGTTAAAGAAGGTGTGGAACATTGCAATTTGCGTCGTGGGTTCTTTGAACCATTTTACGAAGGTGACTTCGTAGAAATTCGAGTGCACCACCGAATCCGACCAAATCAAAAGCATCACCGTAAATATAATCGTACCCGTGATATTGAAAAGCAAGTGTATCATACTCGCACGTCTTGCGTTTACCGACGTACCGATCGACGAAATAAGCGCCGTCACGCACGAACCGATATTCGAGCCGAGAATGATATAGAGCACCGCGTTACCGCCGCCACCGATCATCAAGCCGTTCGCCGCCATTGCAATGATAATCGTCGTCACTGCGGACGAAGATTGCAAGAGCGCCGTAAAACCGATACCGAATGCAAGGAGCAAGAACGGATTGCTCATAGAGCCGAGCATATCAAGCACCTTCGGGTGAGATTTATACGCGCTCATGGACGCGGACATACATTCCAAGCCGAAGAACACAAGCCCAAGCCCCGCAAGCGCAAGGCCGATCGATTTCACTTTATCCTTCTTGGAAAGCATTTCCATCATAACGCCGATAAAGAGCAACGAAATGAAAATCGGAGCAATATCAAACGAGCTAAACGCCGCAAGTTGCGCCGTGATCGTCGTACCGATATTCGCACCCATGATTACCGTCGCCGCTTGGTACAAGGACATAATCCCCGCGTTTACGAAACCAACGACCATAACCGTCGTGACGCCCGAGCTTTGCACCACCGCCGTGGACACCGCGCCCATGCCGACGCCCACCCATTTTTGATCGGACGTCTTATTGAAAAGTTTTTTCAAGCTGTTGCCGAAAAGCTTTTCCATGTTATCGCTCAAAAACTTAAAGCCGACAAGGAACGCCCCGCACGCCGCGAGCATCATAATTACGTTGACTACGTGTGTATTCATCTTTTCCACTCCTTTGTAAATCGCGAAAATCCCATATCCGCGCATTATAATTATAGCAAAGCCTGTGCAAAAAGTCACGCGTTTGAACAAAAAAAATCCACGGATAGGCAAAAAAATGTCGTTTTTTTTGCAGAAAACCGAGGAAAATATCGTTTTTTTCGCATTTTAACGCCCGTAGCCTTTACAAAGACGGAAAGCTGTGCTACAATATTATAAAATATAAGGAGCGCGAATTATGATTCATTCTCTTGAAAACGAAAGCTTAAAAATCGAAGTCAATTCCCAAGGCGCACAGCTTTGGTCTCTCTATTCCAAAAAGACGAACGTGGAATACCTTTGGCAGGGCGATCCGTCCGTTTGGTCGGGCAGAGCGTACAACCTTTTCCCCTTTATCGGGCGTTCGTACGAAGGCGTTTTCACCTACGGCGGAAACACCTATCCGTCTCGTTCGCACGGCTTGGCGAGATATTACGAATTCGTCTTGGAAGAAAGAACGGAAGATAGCCTTACCTTCCTTTTCACGGACAGCGAAGAAACGAAGAAGGAATATCCCTTCTCTTTTGAATTCCGTGTGACTTTCCGCTTGGACGGCAACAAGCTCACCACCCTTTACAAAGTAAAGAATACTGATTCGCGCGAACTCATTTGCGCGCTTGGCGGTCACCCCGGGATCAACGTACCCTTCGACGGCGGCGTTTTCGAAGATTACTATCTTGAATTTTCCAAGGCTACGCCCGCGCAACAAGAATTGCTTGCCGAAGGGGATCGTTTCATGGCGGAAAAATCCGTTGCCTATCCCCTTGTAGACGGCGTAAAAATCCCCTTGAAACACGAGCTTTTCGATCACGACGCCGTGATTTTGAAGGATACTTCGGGGGAAGTGGCAATCAAGACGGATAAGAGTAGCCGCTACGTTTCCGTGATTTACCACGATTATCCCTTCGTCGGTTTTTGGCAAATGGCGCATATTAAACCGCAATACGTTTGCGTAGAGCCGTGGAGCGCGTTGCCCGCAATCGACGGTAAGATCGTAGAGCTTGAAACGAAGCCGCACATGACGCGCGTTGCTTCGGGCGCAAGCCATGCCGCAAGCTTCGATATTATCTTGCACGAATAAGCATGAAAACGCACGAGATGAAATTGAACGCCGCGCCCTTCGCGGCAATTCAAAGCAAGGCAAAAACAATCGAAATGCGCTTACACGACGAAAAACGGCAAGCCTTGCAAGTGGGAGATTGTCTTCGCTTCACAAACGCCGATACGGGAGAAACGCTCTCGACAAAAATTCTTGCGTTGCACGTTTATCCTACTTTCGACGAACTTTA
>JAZTWL010000044.1:0-4050 GCA_045635845.1 Candidatus Scatosoma sp.
AGCAGGTACGGAGCAACCAAAGCCCATAATCATCGGCATAAACGCTCTGCCAGAAACGCCGAAACGACGGAAAATTCTATCGAGCATAAACGCTACGCGTGCCATATACCCCGAATCTTCCAAGAGAGAGAAGCACAAGAACAACACCAAAATTTGCGGAAGGAAGGAAAGCACCGCCGCCAAACCACTCCAAACGCCGTCGCAAACGAGCCCGATTGCCCATTCGCTTGCGCCAAGTCCGTTCAAGCCCTTGGTTAAATATTCCCCCACCTGCGAAGTGGCGTAATCCATGGCGTTGAAGAGTATAATCCCGGGGGAGTTGAGTCCCTTCGTGAACAAAATTTCCTTCCAAGCCGCGCCGCCCTTGCCGCACCATTCGCCAAAAGGTTGAATGATTTTGCCAAGATAAAGGAAGTCTTCCGCGAACGTCACGTGGAATACCGAGAACAAGATAAGCAAGAAAATGGGGATACCAAACCACTTGTGCGTGAGCACCTTATCCGCTTTATCCGATTTGGAAAGGTGGGTGTAGTCGAGTTTTCTCGCGCGGGTGAGCGTGGACGAGAAATGCGCCGTTATGTACTTATATCTCGCGTCCGCAATCTCCGCTTCGACGTCTCCGCAAAAATGTTCTTTGCAAACGTTTTCACTAATAAACGCTTCCACTGCCGCCGCTTCTTGCGGGTGGTTTTGCACTTCGATTTCGTCCTTTTCTACGAGCTTAATCGCATGGAACAAGGGGGCGTGTACGCCTTTAAGCTTGAGTGCAATCTCCGCATTCGTAATCGCCGAACCCAAAATACTGTTCTTGAGTACCGTTCTTCCCACGCGGCGGTTTTGTACCGCTTCCATCGCGCGTTCCATGAGTTCGTCCACGTTCATGCCTTTGAGCGCCGAGATTTCCACTACGGGGAAACCGATACGCTTTTCCAAGGTCTTTACGTCGATCGAATCGCCACGCTTTTTCAAAACGTCCGTCATATTGAGCGCCACGACCATAGGAACACTCAATTCCATAAGCTGCGTCGTCAAATATAAGTTTCTTTCCAAGTTCGTCGCGTCCACGATATTGATAATACAATCGGGGTTCTCTTCCAAAACGAAATTACGCGCCACCACTTCTTCGGGCGTATAGGGCGAAAGGGAGTAAATCCCCGGCAAATCGACAATATCGACGGGCTCTTCCCCTTTCTTATAAACCCCTTCGCGCTTATCCACCGTCACGCCAGGCCAGTTCCCAACGTGCGCCGTGCTACCCGTCAAGGCATTGAAAAGGGTGGTTTTGCCCGCATTCGGGTTTCCCGCTAATGCAAATTTTAACATACCAACCCCCTTACTTGATTTCTACGTGCGCCGCTTCCGCTTTGCGCAACGTCAATTCGTAGCCGCGAAGGGCAATTTCAATCGGATCGCCCAAGGGCGCTTTCTTTCTCAAATATACTTCCGCGCCAGGGGTGATGCCCATATCGAACAATCTACGGCGCACCGCGCCTTCTCCCTTCACCGAGACAACCGTGCCCCGTTCGCCGATTTCAAGCTGTGATAAAAGTTTCATTCTATACTCCTAATTACTGCGCCCTTTTCTTAACCGCGGTTAAGTTTTTGCGGATAAAAAAAGGACTTCTCTAAATTCCAAAATGCATTATATCATTATTTTTATGCGCGTGTCAAGTGAAAATTAACCATAGTTAAGAAATTTTGGCAAAATTTTCGTTTCGCGCGCGTTTCTTTATTATATATGGCGCAAAATTACGCCTTTTTCGCGAGAAAATTCTTCATCATTTGGAAGGTTTCTTCGGAAATGAGATGTTCCATACGGCAAGCGTCTTCTTCGGCGCTTGCGGAAGAAACCCCGTTTTTCATGAGATAATCGCGGATGATGCAATGTTTTTCAAAGACGGCTTCGGCGTACTCTTTGCCGCTTTCGGTCAAATAAAGATGCTTGCCGTCTTCGTAGACGTAGCCTTGCTCGCAAAGGTGCTTGACGGCTTTATTCACCGCCGCCTGCGAAACGCCCATGCGTTTGGAAACGTCGATACGGTGGACGATTTCTTGATTTTTCCCGAGCGTGAGAATGCTCTCTAAATAATCTTCCGAAGATTGATTGTATTTTCCGTTTACGTTCATAACGTTCCCCTTAAAAAATGGTTTTTGGGCTTGCGCCCTATTTCGATGGCTCGAACAAGGTGGTATGTTCTTCGTAGAAGCAAGCAAGACAAGGCGCGGCAAGGGAGCGTACCGCGTAGTACGTGACCGAGCCGCAACGCAGTATTGCGCCGCTTATACGATGAACATTGCGTCGCCGAAGGAAAAGAAGCGGTACTTATTTTCCACCGCGTATTTATAGACGGAAAGGATTTCTTCTCGGCCGGTTAAGCAAGAAACGAGCATGATCAAGGTGCTTTCGGGCAAGTGGAAATTCGTGACGAGCGCGTCAACGCATTTCATTTTGTAGGGCGGGTACAAGAAAATTTCCGTATTTCCTTGGCACGCGCGCACTATACCCTTCTCGTCCGCTACGCTTTCGAGCGTGCGCACCGACGTTGTACCCACCGCAATCACGCGGCGGCCCTCCGCCTTTGCTTTATTGATAATCTCCGCCGCTTCGGCTTTGATTTCGTAATATTCCGAGTGCATTTTATGGTCGGTGATAATCTCTTCGCTCACGGGACGGAAAGTACCCAACCCCACGTGCAAAAGCACTTCCGCCACTTGCACGCCCTTATCTTTGAGTTTTTGCAAGAGCTCGGGGGTGAAATGCAAGCCCGCCGTCGGCGCTGCCGCCGAGCCGTCCACTTTGCTGTACACGGTGTTATATCTAGCTTGGTTTTCAAGTTTTTCCTTGATATAGGGGGGCAAGGGCATCGTGCCGACGCGGGAAAGTACGTCTTCGAACGCGCCTTCGTATTCAAATTCCACGATGCGTTCGCCCGTTTCGGTGATGTCCTTTACGGTGAGCGAAAGCTCGTCGCCGATCGTCATTTTCACGCCGATTTTGCCCTTTTTTCCGGGGCGCATAAGCACTTCCCACGTATTGAGCTCCAAGCGCTTCAAAAGGAGCACTTCCACCACGCCGCCGTGGGGGGTGAGCGCATAGGTGCGGGCGGGAATAACCTTCGTGTTGTTTACGACGAGTACGTCCCCGCCACGCAAATAATCGCAAATATCCCGAAAGGTCTTATCCGTAATCGTTTTTTCTTTTGAATCGTACACCAAAAGCCGAGAAGAATCGCGGGGCTCTGCCGGCGTTTGCGCTATCCTTTCTTCGGGCAAATCGTAATAAAAATCGCTTTTCTTATATTGTACTTTTTCCATGTATCCACTTCTTCGGGGCAATTCAACGCATACCTGCCCCTATCGTTTTATTCGTTATCGTCAAAAATCGACATTTGGCGTTGGGCTTTAAGCGAAGGCTTCATACCCATGTGCGCATAGCCGTCCTTCAAACAAATTCTGCCCCTAGGCGTACGCGCGATAAAGCCGAGCTGCAAAAGATAGGGCTCGTAAACGTCTTCGATCGTATTCGCGTCTTCGTTAATCGTTGCCGCAAGGGTTTCCAAACCCGTCGGGCCGCCGCCGAATTTATCAATCAATGCGCGGAGATAGTTTCTATCCGTTTCGTCCAAACCGAGCTCGTCAATTTCCAAGCGCGCAAGCGCAAAACGAGCGTCCTCGCGGGTGATTTCCTTATTCCCCTTCACGAGAGAGAAGTCCCGCACACGCTTTAACAAGCGGTTGGCAATACGGGGCGTACCGCGGCTTCTACGGGCAATTTCGTCCGCCGCATCGTCCGCAATCGCAATGTCGAGCGCTTTTGACGAGCGGGAAACGATATCCCGAAGTTCGTTGGGATTGTACATTTCCAAGCGGTTGATGATCCCGAAACGATCGCGCAAGGGTGCAGCGAGCATACCCACGCGAGTGGTTGCGCCGATGAGCGTAAACTTCTTCAAAGCGAAACGGATATTGCGCGCAGACGGGCCTTTACCCACGATAATATCGAGCGCGTAATCTTCCATTGCCGAATAGAGAATTTCTTCCACCGAACGA
>JAZTWL010000045.1:0-2381 GCA_045635845.1 Candidatus Scatosoma sp.
TTCATTTGCTTGTTTGTCAAATAAAATCTCATTTCTTTCTTATTCCATTTTTAATCTTCGTTTACCGAACTTCAGTTCGGGCCACCGCTTTCTCGGCGACAGCTTGTATATAATACCACAAACCTTTTCGCCTTGTCAACTGTTTTTCACAACTTTTTTGAAAATTTTTGAAAAATCTTTTTTTTGTTGTTTTTCTAGTTGTCCTTCGCGTTAGCTTGTATATATTACCATTTTATTTTTAACAAGTCAAACGTTTTTTATAACATTTTCAAAGATTTTTCGTCTTTTTTGTCATACTAATCCGGCGCATCACAAGCATTCCCTTGACTTATACGCGCGCGCGTGATACAATATTATATATAAGGAGCATTTACGCTATGTATAAGAATTTAAGAATTATATTTACCATACTTTCCGCGATTTGTTTGGCGGCAATTTTGCCCGCGAGTGCCTTTTGGAGCTGGGTGGGCGTTGTAATTTGCGCAGTGGGCGCAGGTTTTTTCTACGTGCTTATGATTATGTGTAAGGACGCGCAAGAAAAGCAAGAAAAGAAGGACGAACCCACCCCCGCAGACTTTTTTAATCCCGCTAGCAGCGCCAAAACGGACTCCACCGATAAAAAGGATTCGAAAAACGACTAATTTTGCAATTTTTCTTAAACTTTTTTTCGTATAGTCATTGACAATAGCAAAAAGGCGTAGTATAATACTAGTACAAAAATTAAGGAGGCTTTTCTCATGAGCGATTACAGAAAATGGCTTAATTCTCTTCCCCTTATCGTGAAGATTATTCTTGCGCTTCCCCTTCTCGATGGTATTTTCTATGGTATCTACCGTATTGCAAAGGGTGACACCGCAAACGTTATTCTCGGTATCGTTTGGTTCTTCTTCGGTGCTGCTATCGGTTGGATCATCGACATCGTTTTCTTGCTTTTAGACAAACCCGTATTCGAGCTGTAAAAAGCAACCAAAACCCCGTCATTCGACGGGGTTTTTTATTGCAAGGAATAGCCGCCGCCACTTAAAAAGTGACGGCGGCTATTTTTTAATCGTAGTTTTCAATCATACTCAAAAGCTCTTCAAAGCGGTACAAGTCTTCCGCGGAATAATAGTCTATGTAAATTCTGCCTTTCTTATCGTTTCCGATTAAAGACACCTTCGTGCGGAATACGCTGCGCATACGTTCCACGAACGCCTTCAATTCCGCGCTCTTCATTGCCGCTTTTGCGTCCTTTTCCGCTTGCAACACTTCGGGAGGCGTCAAAAACGCCTTCACGGCGCGTTCCATTTCCCGCACGGTATATTCCCGCTTAATCGCTTCCACCGCAAAACCGTATTGTTGATTCTTCGGCACTTTGACAAGCGTTCTCGCGTGCCCCGCGGAAAGCTTACCGCTTTCCACCAAGCCGATCACTTCGGGCTCTAACGTCAAAAGCCGAAGGGTGTTTGCCACGGCGGGGCGAGATCTGCCGATAAGCGCCGCAACGTCGTCTTGTGTGAAGGAAAATTCCTTGACGAGTCGTTGCATCAAATAGGCTTCTTCCATCGTTTCCAAGCTTTCCGCTTTCAGCTTTTCAATGCAGGAAAAGGCTTCGGCGTTGTTCTCGGTGAAATGATAGATTCGCACTTGCGCTTCCGTTGCGCCCGTGCCCTTGAATGCGTAGAAATCCTTGTCTGCGGCAAGTAATTTCAACTTGCCGTTTTCTTCGTTGACGGAAAATTCCGGCGCGCCGTTCAAAAGAAAATACGCCGCGCGGTTGCGAAGCTCTTTTTTATCAAAGCTTTCACCGTCCACTTCGCTCACAATCAACGAAAGGGGCGCGGTGCGCCGTTCAAAATCCACGTTAAACGATTTTTTGCGTTTCGGTTTGTTCATACTTCTCACCCTTTGCGGATCACGCCGCATACTCGAAAATTTAGTGGAACGGAGTCCCCGAAAAAGGTGACTCCGTTTTTTTGCGTTATTCTTGATCTTTGGGTTCTTCGTCCGCCTTTGTGGGTTCTTCGCTCGTAGGCTCGTCTTCAATCCAAGGCGTTTCTTCTTCAAAAAGCTTATCGTCTTCTACGACGTGCGCCTTGTCTTTGGGCGTCACGCGCACGAAGGGATTTGCCTTATGCGTTTCTTCCGCATTTTCCATGCTTTCGATCACTTCTTTGTAGGACGCGCCTTTCATAAGAAGGGAAACTTCTTCGTTATAAATCGTTTCCTTTTCCACGAGTACACGCGCCATGTTATCGAGCACGCTACGGTTTTCCGTCAAAAGCTTTTGCGCTCTTGCGTGTGCTTCGGCAACGAGTCTGCGTACTTCCTCGTCAATCGCCGCCGCCGTTTCTTGCGAATAACCGCCACGGCTTTGTTGGCCGTATTCCATGCCCATAAAG
>JAZTWL010000046.1:0-2565 GCA_045635845.1 Candidatus Scatosoma sp.
GCATGATTCGCGTGAAAAGCAAGAGGGACGTCCCTCTTTGTAGGCTACTACCGTACCCTACAAAAAAAGTTTTGTTCGATTTCAAAACGTGAAGCGTAAACGGTCATATCAAAAAAGGAGGAGACTTTTCAATGAAAAAGAAAAAGAGTTTGTTGCTTTGTCTTTGTTTAGCATTGGCGTTTTCTGGGACGGTAGCCACGATGACGTCGTGCGGCGGAGGCGAAGATGACAAGAAACAGGAGAGCGTATACGACAAGGGCGAAGAAGGCACGTATTACGACGTGGCGAACGAGTCGAACGAAATTACGCTTGACGACGGGAAGTTCACGTTGAAAGTGGGCGAAGAAAAGGTGGAGGGGAAATACTCGTACGACGGGGAAATCCTCATCATCAAGAGCGGAAACGTGATTTCGGACGCGATGTTGGAAAAGGAAACGTTGACGTTTACATACGGAGGCGAGGCATATGAGTTCTTGCTGAAAGTAGATCGGAAAGTATTGTTCAACGTAGAAGGAACGGTCGTGGAAGCGGACGTGCAGACGGTAGTGAACGGGAAAACGGCGACGAAGCCTGCGACGGACCCTGAAAAAGCAGGATATACGTTTGTTGGTTGGTATGCGGACGCGAGCTATAAGACCGCATACGATTTTGCGACGCCCGTAAGAGGGGATATTACGTTGTACGCGTTGTTCGTAGAACCGAAAGAAGCGGAATACAAGGTAACGTATAAAGTATCCGGAGAAACGTATGGTTCGGAAACGAGCACGGTTGGCGGATGCGTATACAATCTTCCTGTGCCGACGAAAGAAAACGAAGAATTCGTGGGCTGGTGGATGAGTGATTTCGAGAACGCGACGAAGTTGACGAAGCAAGTGGTAGAAGGCACGAAGGTCAACGGGGACGTAACGTTGTACGCGGTATGGAAAGACGCGAAGCCGAAGATTTCGGTGGAATCGAATAAGATCAGTTGGTTGGCGACGAAAGTCGGTGATCAATATAGAGTCGTAGTGCGCGACGCGGAAGGGAAAGAAGTATTGAACGAACCGGCGTCGAGCAATTCGGTAGACTTTGATTTCACGGCGCAAGCGGCAGGTGAATACAGCGTAGAAGTAACGGTGAACGGAATGGCGACGGGCACGGCGTACTACAACAACAAAGGGCTAGCGAAAGCGACGAATTTTGGTGTAGCGGAAGGAACGAGCGTGTTGACTTGGAGTGCGGTAGCCGGAGCGGAGAAATACTTGGTAACGGTGGAATGCGGGGACGGAACGCATAATCACGTGGACGAAGAAAGAACGACGGCGGCGTACGATTTCTCGAACTGCGAGATGAAGAAAGGCGGGATCAAGTTCACGGTAAAGGCAGTAGCGGAAGGCTGCGTAACGTCGGTATCGGAAGAATTCGTACATGAAAAGAACCTTGCGAACGTAGAAAGCGTAACGGTAGAAAAGGACGTAATCACGTGGACGGAAGTAGCGAACGCAACGGGATATAAGCTTACGATCGTGAAAGGCGAGGAAAGCGAAGAAGTAACGGTAACGGACGGAACGAGTTATAGCTTGAAGAATTACGGAGCAGGCGAGCTCACGGTGAAAGTGATCGCGACGGCGTTCGGTTACAACGCGTCGGAAGTGGCAGCGGAAGCGACGTATACGAAAGTGAGCTTGGCGGAAGTAACGGGTTATGCGTTGAACGGCAACACGGTAACGTGGGGCGAAGTAGAAGGCGCGAACGGCTACGCGGTAACGATCGGAGAAAAGACGTACGACGCGACGGCAAACTCGTTTGAATTGACGAGCGAAAATATTCCTACGGGCGTAACGAGCGTAACGCTGAAAGTGGTAGCGAAAGGGGCTACAGCGGAAGGGAATTCTCCTGCGAGCGAATACACGGTAACGCTTGGACAAATGACGGAAGCGCCGACGTACGCGGCAGGAAAGGTAACGTGGTCGGCGGTATTGAACGCGACGAAGTACGAAGTGCAAGTGAACGACGGGGAATGGGTCGAAGTAGCAAGCACGAAGAACAGCGCGGCGGTAACGCTTGACAAAGACGGCGTGAACGTGATCAAGGTACGTTGCTACGACGCGGACGATAACGTTTCGGACGCGTTGAGCGTGGAAGTAACGGCGTATAAAGTGTACTTGATGGGTAACGGCGGATATATCGGTGAAGGCGAAGAAATAGCGCAACAGCAAGTATTGTATAAAGCGGTAGGCGACAGCGTAGATTTGACGAACGAAGTGAAGAGCCGTCAAGGTTATACGTTTGCCGGCTGGGCGGACAGCGCGACGGAAGGCAAGCCTGTGGCGGAAAAGTTTACGGTAAGCGAAGCGGAAGACGTGCTTGTGTATGCGAGCTGGAGTGTGAATAAGTACACGATCAATATGTATCAAGCTTATGGCGACGCAGAACCGATTGCGACGTATGAAGCGACGTACGATCAAATGTACGTATTGCCTACGCCTGAAAATCCGATTGGGTCGTTTGCAGGATGGTTCACGGAAGCGAACGCGCAAGGACAAAGATACACGAACGAAAAGGGTGAATGTCTTGGCGTGTTTA
>JAZTWL010000047.1:0-1047 GCA_045635845.1 Candidatus Scatosoma sp.
GCTCGCCCTTCAAATTCTTGCCCGTTGCGGGGTGCTGTTGATGACCCGTCATACCCGTCGTGGAGTTATCCAAAATCATAAGCGTGATGCCGCTATCGTTATATACCGCGTTGATAAGGCCGGTCACGCCGCTATGTAAGAAGGTGGAATCGCCGATTACGGCAACGTTGTGGCTTTCGCCGTCCGTCGCTTTCTTAAAGCCGTGCGCCATACCCACCGACGCGCCCATGCAAACGCAAGTGTCCACCGCCGAAAGGGGTGCGACTGCGCCGAGCGTATAGCACCCGATATCGCCGTTTACCGTACATTTCAATTTATTCAAGACGTAGAAAACGCCGCGATGCGGGCAACCCGCACACATTACGGGCGGGCGCATGGGCACGACAGCCGCATCCGCCGCCTTCTCATAGGGCAAGTGGAAAGCGTCCAAAATCTTGGGTACGGAAATTTCCCCTTGCAACGAGAAAAGCTCCTTTCCCTTGCACGAAATCCCCGCCGCTTTCAACGTGTCTTCGATGAAAGGCTCTAATTCTTCGATTACGTAAAGTTCCTTTACGCGCTTGGAAAATTCCAAAATGGCGGGTACAGGTACGGGATGAACCATACCAACCTTATAAACGTTCGCATTCGGCAACGCTTCTTTTACGTACTCGTAAACCACGCCCGAGCATACGACGCCGATTTCGTTTTCGTTCGTATATTCCGCTCTATTCGCCGCACATTCGCAGGAATATTGCACCAAATCGTTATCTCTTTGTTCGACGAACACGTGACGCTTGATTGCATTTGCGGGCATCATTACGTACTTGGAAATCGCCTTTTCGTATTTCTTCAAAGGCTGTTCTTCACGATCGCAGAGCTCTACCATGCCGTGGGAATGCGCCACGCGCGTGGTTTCGCGCACGATCACGGGCGTATCGAATTTTTCGCTAATTTCATACGCAAGCTTCACGAATTCCTTCCCTTCGTTCGCGTCGGAAGGCTCGAGCATAGGCACGTGCGCACTTCTTGCGTAATAGCGGCTATCTTGTTCGTTTTGCGAAGAGT
>JAZTWL010000048.1:0-9209 GCA_045635845.1 Candidatus Scatosoma sp.
CCATCATCGGCGGTGGCGACTCCGCAGCAGCTGTACAAGTGCTTGGCTATGCAGATAAGATGACGCACATCTCCACGGGTGGCGGCGCTTCCCTTGAACTTTTCGAAGGTAAAGTGCTTCCCGGCATCGCTTGCCTTAACGATAAATAATTCAACACAACGCAAGGGCGAACTCGATTCGCCCTTGTACTATGTACAAAACGAAAGAAATTTAGGAGTTAAAAGAAAATGAGAAGACCTATTATTGCAGGCAACTGGAAAATGAACAACACCGCTTCCCAAGGCGTTGCACTCGTAAACGCAATCGCTCCCCTTGTTACGGAAGCTAACTGCGACGTAGTAGTATGCGTACCCGCAATCAACATCCCCGCAATCAGCGAAGCGATTAAGGGCACGAACATCAAGCTCGGCGCTGAAAACGTACACTTTGCAGAAAAAGGCGCTTACACGGGCGAAATTTCCGCGGCAATGCTTTTGGAATATGGCGTAGAATACGTTATTATCGGCCACAGCGAACGTCGTCAATACTTCGGTGAAACGGACGAAACCGTAAACAAGAGAACGCTTACCGCGCTCGCAAACGGCCTTATTCCCATCGTTTGCATCGGTGAATCCCTTGAAGAAAGAGAAACGGGCAAGACGGAAGAAGTTTTGGCTACGCAAATTCACGAAGGCTTGAAGAACATCGAAGATATCACGAAGATCGTTATCGCTTACGAACCCGTTTGGGCTATCGGTACGGGCAAGACGGCTACGTCCGAACAAGCAAACGAAACGATCGCTTTCATCCGTAAGACGGTGGGCGAAATGTTCTGCCCCAAGTGCGCAGAAGCACTCCGCATTCAATACGGCGGCAGCATGAACGCTGGCAACTGCAAAGAACTTATGGCTATGCCCGAAATCGACGGCGGTTTGATCGGCGGCGCTTCCTTGAAAGCTCCCGACTTCGCTGCTATCGTAAACTTCGATAAGTAAGCTATAACCACTCGAATAATCTTGGGGGCTTGTCCGTGTTCAACGCGTACCTGCCCCCACCATTTTGTATTTTTAAGGAGATAAAAGAATGAGAACTCCCTACGCAATTATTATTATGGACGGCTACGGCATTAACCCTTCCGCAACCGGCAACGCAATCGTTGCGGACGGTAGCAAGTACGTCAAAGAACTTCAAGCAAAGTACCCTTCCGCACAGCTTGGCGCGAGCGGTATGTCGGTTGGGCTTCCCGACGGTCAAATGGGCAATAGCGAAGTTGGTCACTTGAACATCGGTGCAGGTCGTATCGTTTACCAAGACCTTACGAAGATCACGAAGGATATTCGCAACGGCGAATTCTTCAAGAACGAAGAACTCCTTCGTGCGATGCACGCTGCAAAGAACAGCGGCAAGAAACTTCACCTTTACGGTCTTGTTTCCACGGGCGGCGTACACAGCCACACCGAACACCTTTACGCTTTGGTAGAAATGGCAAAGAGAGAAGGCTTGGATAACGTATATATCCACGCATTCACGGACGGCCGTGACGTTGCACCCACTTCCGGTGCAGGTTTCTTGAAGGATTTGCAAGCAAAGCTCGACGAATTGCAATTCGGTAAAATCGCTTCCGTTGCGGGTAGATATTACGCAATGGACCGCGACAACAACTGGGATAGAGAAGAAAAGGCGTACGATATGCTCACGCTTGGCACGGGCGTACAATTCGAAGGCACGGCGGAAGACGCGGCAAACGCTTCTTACGCAAACGGCGTGACCGACGAATTCATTCTCCCCACCAACTTGACCGAAAACGGCAAGCCTATCGCGCTCATCGAAAAGAACGATAGCATCATTTGCTTCAATTTCCGCCCCGACAGAGCAAGACAAATTTCGAGAATGTTCTCGCAAGCGGAATTCAACTATTTCGAAAGAAAGACGGGCTTCCTTGCTCCCACCTACGTTGGTTTTGCGGTGTACGATTCGTCCTTCGAAAACGTTGGCGTGGCATTCCCCCCCGACGAAATCACGAACACCCTTCCGCAATATATTTCTTCGCTTGGCTTGAAGCAACTCCATATCGCGGAAACGGAAAAGTACGCGCACGTGACCTTCTTCTTCAACGCGAAGCTTGAAGAACCCGTTGCAGGCGAAACGCGTATCGTTATCCCTTCCCCGAAAGTGGCAACCTACGATTTGCAACCCGAAATGAGCGCATATCCCGTCACCGAAAAGGTTTTGGAAGAACTCGATAAGGGCGAATACGACGTCGTAATTCTTAACTTCGCAAACTGCGACATGGTAGGTCATACGGGTATTATGGATGCGGCTATCAAGGCAGTACACGCTGTGGACGAATGCGTGAAGAAAGTGACGGATAAGATCCTTTCCATGGGCGGCTCGGCACTCGTGACGGCCGACCACGGCAACGCGGATCAAATGCTTGCGGACGACGGCGTTGGTGCATTTACCCAACACACCACCTTCCCCGTTCCCGTAATTCTCGTTTCCGAAGAATATAAGAACGTCACCCTTCGTGAAGACGGCGTTTTGGCTGACCTTGCGCCCACCCTTCTCAATATGATGAAGCTTGAACAACCCAAAGAAATGACGGGTAAGAGCTTGATCAAATAAGCCTTATAAAACAAATGAAAAGCAGTCGGTAAAAACCGACTGCTTTTTTTATTCAACTCGTACATGCCTAGTCCATTTCGGGAAATTCCGCTTCAAATTTGGACGTCCATTTTAAGGCGTTCAAATAGGCAAATTCGCCGTCTAATTCAAGGCGCAAACTCTTTGCCGTAAGGCACTGCCTTGCGCGTTTTAACGCCTTGTTTTGCGCCGTTATGCCGTATTTCATATCTCCAACAATCGGACAGCGAATATGCGCAAGATGGGCGCGGATTTGGTGGGTTTTACCCGTATGCAAAGTCACTTCCACGCGCGCGCATTCCCCGCGTTTTTCAAGCACTTGATATTCGGTGATAATCTTTTCCGCACCGCTTACGGGCGTATCGTACACCTTGGCGAGCGCGCTATCCGCATTCTTTTTTAAGTACGCCGTCAAGACGTCCTTTTCTTTGGGAAAAACACCAAAACACAAGGCGTGGTATTTCTTCTCTACCTTCTTATCCTTGAAGGCTTTCAAAAGGGCTTTTTCCGCTTTGGGGTTGCGAGCAAAGACGAGCAAACCCGTCGTATTTCGATCCAAGCGGTGAATGAAATAATATTCCCCTTTCCTTGCAAGCTCCGCAAAAACCGCTTCCGAATTCACGCCGCTTTCCTTATCGACAACGAGTACGTTTTCGTCTTCGTAAACGGGATAAAACGCCGCGCGCTCCGCTTGCTTGGGCGTGAGATAATAGGAAACGACGTCCCCCGTAAAAAGGCGCACGTCCGCTCCCACGCGTTTGCCGTTGACTTTGATATCCCGATTCTTCAAAAGCGCCGTCCAATAGAAGGACGCTTGCGCGTAATGATTTTCGGTGAATTCCTTCAACGATTGAGTTTTTTCGGAAATGAGCTCTAACATATCTTTATTATACCCCTTTTTCCGTAAAAAGGCAAGAAAAAAGAACGGCGTTTAAGCCGTTCTTTTATTTTCGATTATTTGGATTTCTTATCCTTTTTATTCGCTTTCTTTGCGGGCTTCTTATCCAAATCTTCAAGCGTTTCGTCCGAAGGTTTGATAAGGAGCAAGATGATGATAAGCACGAGCATTACGCCTGCGATTGCGAAGAGTACAACGGAGATTACGTTGTCCTTCAACCATTGCGTTTCGCCCTTGATTACGTCCGCTTCGGAAGCAACGATAACCACTTTATAAGCAGCCGCACGTTGCATGGGAAGATCTCTTTCCCAATAATCCGCGATTACCATATACGTGCCTTCTTCCACCGTCTTGAAGCTCTTGGACGAAGGTCTCCATTCGTACTTATTCCATGCCCATTCTGCATCGTCTTCCGTGATCTTTTCGTTGTATTCGCCGATCGCTTCGCCGAAAATCGCTTGGATTGCCGTTGCGTCGCCGTTTACCTTTTCCGCAAGAACTTCGGAGATTGCCATGGTGTAAAGATTGAAATAATCCGCACCGATCGTGATTTTGCCTTCAAGCTTCTTTGCGATTTGATCGTAGCCTACTTCGGAAAGCATACTCGTCGTAAGTTCCTTTTCGCCGTTTTTCAACGTATCGTTGTAAGCGGAAAGATCAATTTTATAGAGTGCGTATTCGCTCTTTCTATTCGTTGCACCCTTGATCGTAGGATCGCTGAACGTATAGGTTTCGTCCAAAATCTTGGAAGATTTTCTGCTCGTCGAAGAAGAAGATTCTACCTTGATACCCAAGTTTTCAATAACGTAGGTGAAGGAAGGAATTTCGTCGATATCCCAAACGTTATTCGCCGTCACTTCCACAAGCTCACCGTCCAAGTAGTAGTACATGGGGTTGCCTGCTTTGTCGGAAGCGAAGATCTTGAATTCGTACGTACCTTCCGCCGTTGCGCTCAACGACAAGCTGCTGTACGTCTTGATTGCCGAAGAAGAAGGCGATTGCGACGTAGGCGTCTTGTAGCTGATTACGAATCTCAAACCGCGATAACCGTTGTTATCTTGGAAGAGCCATTCCATCGAAGGGAAGTACATATACGAACCGCTACCTGCGTAAACGCCCGTTGCCTTTTCGTCAAGCTTGGCTTGGAAAAGTGCCACTTGTTCGTTGAATTCCGTTTCGTTTACGAATTCATTTTCTTTCGTCGATTCGTTTGCAACGATATATTTATAGGAAGGACCGCTCGTGTTTCTATCTACGACGATATAATCAACGCCGCCCTTTTCTACAACGATATTTCTCGTAGCGTCGGTGGGATCAAGCGTGGGTGCATACCAAGAAAGATCGTAGGTAGCCTTTGCCCATTCGCCGTCCGCATCCTTGAACGCGTCGTCGCCGAGCGTGATCTTCGTGGAAACGTATTCCGCTTCTTCTTCCAAGAATACCGACGTCAATTCATAGCCGTCTTTTGCTTCCTTGGAAACTTCGTCCGTTGCACGGTTGAGATAGTACGACGTGTAGTTCACAAGCGTGCTCGACCAAGACGACGTGATGTCCGTATAGGTCACTTCCGTATCTACGGGGCTATAATGATAGAATTCCTTCTTTTCGGTGATATTCGACGTTTGCAATACGTCGATATTCACGTAGGACATGGATTCATAGATCTTCGTACCGAGCATGAAGCCGTTCAAATCGTCGTTTACAACGAGAACGGGAGCAGCGGTATCCGTGATCAACTTCGTTTCTTCGCCGGTGATATTCGCAAACGATTGACCGTTGATATCTTTAAGCAACACTCTTGCCAACGTATCCGTTGCGCCTTCCGCGAAGGTTGCCGATACGGACAAGGGGGAAATCTTTTCCGCCGAGTAGTCCGCGAAGTTCGCGCCTACGTTGGTGAAATCGCCGATTTCATAATTCGTGCCGTTTACGTTCAAAACGATTGCAAACGCATCCGATTCCATTGCGCTCTTGAAAGAAAGCTTCACTTCGTCGCCTGCCGCGATTGCAATTTCTTTCTTGTTCGCCGTATCTTCTACGTCGCCGTTCAAAACGGACGCCCAAATCTTACCTTCTGCGTCTTTCGTGAACTTCACAGCGTTCGACGTCTTTTCGTCTTCCGTTGCTACGGAAGGAGCGCATTCCATTACGAAGGAAAGGCTTTCAAAGCTCAAATCTTCAAACGCGAAAGTCATATTGAAATATCTCGCGTCGTTCTTACCTGCGAACCACTTGTACGCCAAATCGCGCTTAATGGAAATCTTGTCGTTCGAATCAGCCAATTCGAAAACGAGCGTTTCCGTCTTATCATCCGTCGTTGCGTTATTCGCTTTCGTCGTGATAACGCCGCCGTTCGTCTTGTCCGCTTCGAAGATATCGGTGATCTTCGCCGTTGCTTCCGCTGCGGAAGACGTAATCGAAGCCATCGAACCTTGCGCAAGCATACCGCCAAGCGTTGCCGAGCAAAGCGCACCGGCAAGCATAATAGTTATAAGTTTTTTATTCGTTCTTTTCATGAAACTTCTGCCTCGTGATTTTTGCAAACTTTGTCTATATTTTACAATATCGTACTTATCTATTTTACCCTAAAACGATTTGTTTGTCAAACGCATTTTTAAGGATTTTTTGCATTTTTCCTAAATAATTAAATTTTTATTTAATTTCCAACGCTTTCGCCAAATCAAATGCCTTCCAAGGCGTGTCCGTTTCGGGCGGATAGGCGATAAACTTCAAGCGTTCCTTCGTGACGGGATGCAAGAAGGAAAGGGAGTATGCCCAAAGCGCGAGTTTACCCTTTTGCGCGAGCGGGCCGCCGTAGCGCATATCCCCGAATACGGGATGGGAAATCCCCGCCATTTGCACGCGGATTTGGTGCGTTCTGCCCGTGTGCAAGCGCACTTCCACAAGGGAATATTTCGCTTTTTCATCCACCACGCGATAATCAAGCTCCGCATACTTCGCGCCTTCTTCCGTTTGCGTACAAATGTACACCATATTGTTGACGGTGTTCTTTCTTACGTAATTGCGAAGGGTGCCGCGTTCGGTATCGGGCGTACCGCAAAGCACGGTGAGATATTTCTTCTCGAATTCCCCTGCTTGCATGCCTTCGGTGAGTCTTGCAGCCGCCTTGCTCGTTTTTGCGTACACCATTACGCCGCCCGTAGGACGATCCAAACGATGCACGAGCCCAACGTACACGTTGCCCGGCTTATTATATTTTTCTTTGATATAGCGCTTGATTTGATCGAGCAAGTTATCGTCCTTGCTTTCGTCGGGGCAGCACGCCGTCATTTGCGGCTTCAACACTACCAAAATATGGTTGTCTTCGTATAAAATGGTGAGCTCTTCTTCAGCGCTCGTTTTTTCATTAGTCGTTTCCGTCATGGACGAACATACCTCCTGCACCGCAAGGGAGCGAAATCCCTTCTTCCGTTTGTATACCTACTTCGTAGGCTTCCACCTTTCCGTTGAAATTCTTCAAGGTGAGCTGCAAAATGTTTTTCAAAACCATCGGTTGCAAACCCGTCGTATAGCTATTGATCAAGACGAACAGCGGGTTATCCGAAAGCACCTGCGAACAAAGCTCGACGAAGGGATAAAGATTATTTTCAATCTTCCACATTTCCCCGTTCGGCCCCCTGCCGTAGCTCGGCGGATCCATAATGATCGCGTCGTACTTATTCCCGCGGCGGATTTCTCTTTGCACGAATTTCAAGCAATCGTCCACGATATAGCGAATGCCCGTTTCAATACCCGAAAGCCTTGCATTCTCGCCCGCGCGCTCTACCATACCTTTCGCCGCGTCCACGTGCGTCACTTGTGCGCCCGCCTTTGCGCAAGCCACCGTCGCACCGCCCGTATAAGCGAACAAATTCAAGACCTTGATCGGACGCCCTGCGTTTTTGATAAGCTCCGTCATGCGTTCCCAGTTCACCGCTTGTTCGGGGAAAAGCCCCGTATGCTTGAAACCCATGGGTTTGATTTTGAAAGCGATATCGAGTTCGTCGTAAGAGATATTCCACTCTTCGGGGAAGGAACGGAGAATCTTCCAGCCGCCACCGCCCTTTTCGCTGCGCTTATAGTACGCGTTGAGCTTGGGATAAGAGAAAAGGTCGATTTGCGACGACCAAATCACTTGCGGATCGGGACGGAGCAAATAGACGTCCTTCCAACGTTCGAGCTTGTACCCGTCGCCCGTTGCGATAATCGAATAATCCTTCCAATTTTTTGAAATCTTCATAACGTTTTCCTGCTTACCCCCTTTCGCATAATGCGTGCAAGAAGGCATAATAACACAATTATCTATCCTATTATACAGCAAACGCAAAAGAATGTAAAGTATTTTGAAAGCGGAATGAAAAAACAAACTCCGCGAAAAGAAAAATTTTTTCCCTTCGCGGAGTGTAAAAACGCCGTTTTTTTAGACTTTAATGCAATTATGGTAACCCGTCATCAAATCCGCCTTGAAAAGGTGGGAATCGTTGGAAAGCTGCAAAACCGTCGGGAAAGTAGATTCCCCGTCCTCCCCGAAAAGAATTGCCGTCACCGCCGACGTGCTCATATCGAAATGGGTAGAGAAAATATTATACGGTATATCCAAAACGCTGCTCAAAAAGAGCATCCCAAAGCCTTGGTGTGCAAAGAGCGCTACGCGTTTGCCGTTCTTCTGCTTTAAGATCTCGTATTCCCCCGTTTCGCGGTTGTGCTTATAGCCCAAGGAAAGCAGGAATTTATCCACTTCCCTATCCACTCGTTGCACACCTGCCCCGCACGTTTGCGGAAAATAGGGATCTTCGTACCACTTCGCGCCAAGCGCTTTCACCTCGGGCGAATTCATTTTTTTGCGGCATTCTTCCGATTGAAACATCCACATTTTCGAGCCGTCGGGCTTGGGAATGGACATCTCCGCAAAGGCATAGCCTTCGTTCGCCCAATCCAATAAAACCATTTCCTTGCCGAGCGCTTCGCAGGTGGGTTGCGCCGTCAATTTGGCGCGGTTGGACGTCGAGCAATAAATCTCGTCCAAACCGTAAAGCGTCGTTCTTGCAACGAGCGCGTTCGCTTGCTTATGACCAAGCTCCGTCAAGCTATCGGGATCGTAAATGGGATCCCCGTGACGAATGTAGTACAAAATCATATTCTCTCTCCTTTTTATTCTTGGCAGTCGCCGTGGCACACGTACGAGCCGCAAAAACAGCACGCTTGCATCCAACTCTCCGTGAAATCGTGATAACACGTATCGCAAAGATTTGCGCCGTATTCTTGACGATAGGTAATGCTTTCGTCGGGCTTTACGCAGTTTTCGCACAACGTTTGGGGATTCTCTTCATCTTGGCAATCGCCATTGCAATCGTACGAACCGCAGAAGCAACACGGCAACATAATCACGTCTTCATATTCTTGATAGCAACTATCGCAAAGATAGACCTTATATTCTTCTCGATAGGCAATCCCTTCATTCTCTTGCCCGCAATGATCGCACAAACCATCGGCATTATAATCGCAGGGATAGTCCACGAAAATTTGCGAGAAATCCACTCCGCCTACTACTTCGTATAAGTTTCCATCGTAATGAAACCACGTGATCCCAACGAGCGCAATTTTCCCTTCAAGATCAAAAACAAGCTCGTATGAAGGTCCTTCGGGCATTTCTATTTCCACACCTTCTAACGGACGGAAATAAATCTCG
>JAZTWL010000049.1:0-3363 GCA_045635845.1 Candidatus Scatosoma sp.
GTATTCCATTCTTTTCACCGCCTATTAGATTTCAATTTGTGCGATAACGCCCTTAAGGACTTCTGCGCTGTGCTTCATCTTTTCCATTTCTTCGTCGGAAAGCTTCGGCGTAAGCGTCGTCACAACGCCTTCGCTGCTTACTGCGCAAAGCGTGGAAAGAGCAACGTCGGAAATACCATATTCGCCTTCGAGTACCGTCGAAACGGGAAGGATGCTATATGCGCTCGAATAAATGCAGTTTACGATCTTCGTTACGGAAGCTGCGATACCGTAGAAGGTTGCGCCCTTGCCCGCAATGATTTGACCGCCCGACTTCTTCACGTATTCTTCCACTTCTTCGTGCGTATAAGGCGCAACTTTCAAAACGCTCTTATCCGTCAACGTTTCTTCGTATTCTTCCAAAGGAATACCGGAAATGTCTGCCGTCGACCAAGCAACGAAGGAGGAATCGCCGTGTTCACCAAGTACGTAAGCGTGTACTTGTTGTTGGTTTACAGAATAAAGTTCAGAAAGACGCGTTCTCAAACGAATACTGTCAAGCGTCGTACCCGTACCGATAACGCGGTTCTTGGGCACACCCGTAATCTTGCAGAATACGTAGGTGAGAATGTCTACGGGATTTGCAACAAACAAATAGATCGCATCGGGAACGTACTTTACGATTTGGGGAGCAATGCTCTTCAAGATGTTTACGTTCGTTTGCGTAAGGTCGATACGAGATTGACCAGGCTTTCTGCCTACACCGGACGTGACGATAACGATGTCCGAACCAACCGCATCTTCATACGTACCGAAATGCACTTTTGCGGGAGAAAGGTAAGGCGTAGCTTGCAAAATATCCAAAGCTTCCCCTTTTGCCTTTGCTTCGTTTACGTCAATCAAAACGATTTCCGCTACCGAACCGGTTGCTACCAAGGTGTAAGCAACGGTTGCACCCACAGAGCCAGCGCCGATAATAGTGATTTTGTTGTTCATAGTATATATCTCCGTATAATATTATTTTCTCGTTTGCGCGTTTTCCGCCCAATCATACGATTCTATTATAGCACAATTTCCCTTCTCATACAAACGAATGAATGGCTTATATGAAAAATTAAATCGTTAAATCGATAAATTTTTATCTTTTCTACGTTTTTTTATAAAAAAAACGGCTTCGCTTATCGCAAAACCGTACTTTTATTCTCTTATAACGTTTCTTCCTTCCAAACTTTGAAAAGAAGGATTGCGCCTTGCACGAGCGCCAAAATCCCCACGAGCACCAAAATCGTATTCATTGCCGAATTTTTATGGAACAGCAACAAACCGCCCATAAGTATATACAAAATCGAAACGGCGTATTCGCAAAGCGCGTCCTGCCAACCGCCTACGATTCTATGGCAACGGATTTTATCGTAAAGGAGCAGTATCCCCACGATCAATAAGAGCGCCGCCGCGATATAAAGCACCGCTTCCATCACCGTCCAACCGCAGATAATGATAAAAACCCCAACGATACATTTCACGGTGGCAGGCGGGATCAATCTACCCCAAAAATCCACAAGCCCCAAGACAATCAAGCATACGCCGACCATCGTCATAAGCACGCCGATAAAATTCCCTTTAAGGACGATTAACATCATCCCTATCCCCGTCGTAAGAATCGCAGAAAGGATTTTTTCCGATTTTTTCATGCACACTCCTTGCGCTTTTTAGAACCCCCAACGAACGGTGGCGATACGAATATATTTCTTGGGTGCATTCGCCTTTTGATAACGTTCCGCCGCGCGAGCACACGGGAATTCTTCCGTCTTATCGCATACAGCGCAAAACGCATACGATCCACATTGATCGTTCCCCGATTGCACGCTATCGTACCATTTTTCGTCGTCAAACGCTCGTTGTTGCGTCTTATAATCCATAACTCTTCTCCTTTTATTATATGTCTTTCACTTTCTTTTCAATACGAAATTTCCATATTATTATAATAAAAACGAAAAAATAATTCAACGATTTTTCGACCCTTTTTTACAATTTTATTCCACATTTTATAAAAAAGAAACCGCGGATTTTCTCCGCGGTTGAAAGTCTTTTTAATTTGACTAGCTACGCGACTTTGCGAATACAATCGCAAAGCGCGAAACCCCTTTTCTTTCGTTTGTCTTCTGCCGCCTTTTCCGACGCGCAAAGGATAAATCCGTTGTAAGCGGATACGATATATCTTATGCCAAAATATCGAAAAATAGTTCCTTATCTCTAAATTTCATGCACGCGCAAAGTGGGATAAACTTCTTGATATTTTTCCTTACTCAAGGAAATATCCCCTACGTTCGTCACTGTTGCCGTACCGCCCGCAACACCCGCCCGCAAAAGCTCGGGCAAGCTTGCGCCTTGCATCAATTTCACAGCCACCGCCGCAACCATGCCGTCGCCCGCGCCAACGGTGGAATTTACCGCCACGTTCAAGCTCTTGCAATAGAAATTGCGCTTGCCGTCCGTGATTACTGCGCCCTGCTTACCAAGCGACAAAAGCACTCGTTTTGCACCGCGTTCCACAAGCTCGTAGCAAGCTTCAAGCATATCTTCTTTGCTCGTAAGTTTGCGGCCGATCGTATTCTCTAATTCTTCCATATTCGGCTTGACTAAATCCACGCCGTATTGAAGCGCCGAGAACATTCTCAAACCGTGCGTATCTACGATCTTTAAGCATTTCGGATCACACGCCTTCACCATTTCGCCATAGAAGGAATCGTCCATTCCGCGCGGAATTCCGCCCGAGAAAACCGCCACGTCGCTACGCGCCGAAAGCACTTGAATTGCCGACAAAATCTCGTATTCTCTCCCGCCTTCGATCTCCCCGCCCACGTCGTTGATTTCCGTGAGCATAGAACGACGATCGATAAACTTATAATTCTCACGCACTCTGCCCTCGTTCCACACGAAGGAATGCTGTACGTTTTCATTATCTAAAAGGTTTTCAAACGCGCGACCGCTATCTTCGTACATCAAGCCCGTAAGATAGGATTCTTCGCCCAAACGGCTCACCCCGATCGCCACGTTCAATCCCTTGCCACCCAAAGTGATTGCTTTTCTTTTTACAACGTTCGTCTTGCCAACTTTCAAGGAATCCACTTCCACCGAAACGTCCACGCAAGGACTCATACATACCGATAAAATCATATCCCACCGCCCTTTCTTAAAAAGGCATCTCCCAAATCATTCCAAGATATTATATACTACTTTTATGATAATTTCAAGAGCAAAATGAAAAAAAGTTTGTAAAATTTATTTTTTTTACAAAAAAAAGACTGCCCTATGACGGACAGTCTCATTTTTTTAATTACATAGAAATCATTTGCAACGTTTCGTAAAGCTCGTGGTTGAACG
>JAZTWL010000050.1:0-7240 GCA_045635845.1 Candidatus Scatosoma sp.
GATTATTGGTGGAGCGGCATCACCAAGCTTCGCGATCAAGCCCCGAACGATACCTTCTATTTCCTGCAAACGGACGCTGTGAAGATCGATCGATTCGTGATTGCGGGTTCGCGGGGTTGGACTTGTCCGGGCAGCGCGGACTACACCGAGCAAGACGAGAAACTCTATAAGCGGGAAGCGGAACGCTTCCGCCTTGCCTTGAACGACGCGGAAAAATTGCGCGAAGAGGGGGACGAGTTGATCGTTATGACGCACTTCCCGCCTTTCGGCGTGAAGAATGAGAGCACCTTATTCACCGAGCTTTTCGAAGAGAGAAAGGTGGATAAAGCGGTGTTTGGCCATATCCATGGCGCGGCGTATTTTCCCTTGAAATGCACCCGCGGCGGCGTGGAATATATCCTTGCTTCTTGCGACAAGGTGGCATTCAAACTTATAAAAATCTATTGATTTTTTATAAAAAGGGTTCAAAAGCGGAAAAAGTTGCTTTTGAACCCTTTACATTGCCTTAAAAAAGTGCTATAATTACAATAGCGGATTTTAGGGCGCAAGCAAAAGAATAAGCAATTTCTATGCGCTTTGAACGGTCCGTATCAAGGCGCTTTTTTCTATGGCGAAAAAGGAAGGGAGTAGAGTATGCTCAAAAGAAAAGATTTGTTGGGATTGATCGATGCGTCCGAATCGGAGATTACGGAAATTCTCGATCTTGCGCAAGAATTTAAGAACCGCATCAAACGCGGCGAAAAGAAGATGAACTATTTGGAGGGCAAAACGGCCACCGTTCTCTTCTACGAAAACAGCACGAGAACGCGCACGAGCTTTGAACAAGCGGCGAAGTATCTCGGCGCGACGACGATCAATATCGTTGCAGGCAATTCTTCCGTTGCGAAGGGGGAAACGCTCATCGATACGGGCAAAACGCTCGACGCGCAACGTAACGATTTCATCGTAATCCGCCACCCCATGGGCGGCGCGCCCCACCTTCTTGCAAAGACGGTGAAAGCAAGCGTACTCAACGGCGGCGACGGCATGAACGAACACCCCACCCAAGCCCCTTTGGATATGCTCACCATGCGCGAAGTGTTCGGCTCTCTCAAGGGCTTGAAGGTGGCGATCCTTGGCGATATTAAACATTCCCGCGTAGCAAAATCAAACGTCTTTGGTTTGAAAACGATGGGCGCGGAAGTGACCATGTACGCTCCCCAAACGCTCATTCCGATCGGCATGGATAGATTGGGCGCAAAGATTTGCAAATCCCGCGAAGAAGCGCTTGACGGCGCGGACGTCGTAATGGGCTTGCGTATTCAGCTTGAACGCCAACAAGCGGGCAACTTCCCTTCGCTTGGCGAGTACGCCGCAAATTACGGCGTGGACGAAAAGATTTTGTCGCTTGCGAAACCGAACGCAATCGTCTTGCACCCCGGTCCTGTAAACCGCGGCGTGGAATTGACGAGCGGCGTAATCGATCACGAAAGAAGCTATATTGAAGACCAAGTGCTCTCGGGCGTAGCGGTGCGTATGGCGGCGCTTTGCCTTTTGAACGACGCAAGAAAGGCGTAAGGGGGACGAAAAGATGATTATTAGAAACGGCAACGTAGTCTTGAAAAATTCCGTAGAAAAAATGGACATTCTCGTAGAGAATGGCAAAATTGCGAAGCTTGCGGCGAATATCCCTGCAAACGGCGAAGCGGAAATCGATGCGAGCGGAAAACATATTTTCCCCGGCTTAATCGATATGCACGTGCACTTGCGCGAACCGGGCTTTGAAAGAAAGGAAGATATCGAAAGCGGCTCGAAGGCGGCGGTAAAGGGCGGTTTCACCCAAATTTGCTGTATGCCGAATACGAACCCGATCACGGATAACAAGGTGGTTGTCACCTACGTTAAAGCAAGAGCGAAGGAAGTGAACCTTTGCAAGATTCACCCTATCGGCGCGATCACGAAAGGCTCGAAAGGGGAAGAAATGGCGGCGATTGCCGGCATGAAGAAAGCGGGCGCTGTGGCGATTTCCGACGACGGCGTTGCTGTGAAGAATGCAAGACTCATGCGCCTTGCCATGGAATACGCAAAGGGCTTTGATATCACCTGCCTTTGCCATTGCGAAGATAAGGATTTGGTGGACGGCGGCGTCGTGCACGAAGGTTTCAATTCCACGCTCGTGGGCTTGAAGGGGATTCCCCGTGCGGCGGAAGACGTGATTATCGCGCGCGAAATTTCGCTCGCGGAAACGTTGGACGTGCCCGTGCACATTTGTCACGTATCCACGTATAGCGGCGTGAGAATGATCCGCAACGCAAAGCAAGCGGGTATTAAGGTGACCGCGGAAACCTGTCCCCACTATTTTGCCGTGACGGACGATATTATCCGCACCTACGATACGAATACGAAGGTGAACCCGCCCATTCGCGAAGAAATCGATAAGCAAGCGATTTTGGAAGGCTTGAAGGACGGCACGCTTGATTGTATCGTCACCGACCACGCACCCCACCATGCGGACGATAAGAACGTGGAATATAATTTGGCGGCGTTTGGTATCAGCGGCATTGAAACTTCGTTCGGCTTTGCAATCACCTACCTTTATAAGGCGGGTGTGCTTTCCTTGAACGAGATTGCGGATAGAATGTCTGCCGCGCCTGCAAGAATTTTGAATTTGGACGGCGGCGAAATCAAGGAAGGCGGCGTAGCCGATCTTATGATTGCGGACTTGGACGAAAAGTGGACGGTTGATCCCGCGAAGTTTGTAAGTAAAGGCAAAAACAGCCCGTTCGGCGGCTACGTTTTGGACGGCGTAGTGAAATATACGATCGTGGACGGCGAAATTAAATATCAAGCGTAAAAAGGAGAGACGAATATGATTACGGATAAACTTATCGACGGCATTATTGCCATGCAAAACCCTACCTGCGTTGGCTTGGATACGCTCTTTGATTATCTTCCCGACGATATGAAAGCGGGCGCAAAGACGTTTGATGACGTTGCGGAAAGAGTGCTTGCCTTCAATAAGAAAATCATCGATAGCGTTTACGATATCGTACCTTCCGTAAAGGTGCAAATCGCGTACTACGAAATGTACGGCGTGGCAGGCATGAAAGCATACTACGAAACGTTGAAATACGCGGCGGAAAAAGGACTCGTAGTCATCGCGGACGCAAAGCGTAACGACATCGGCTCTACCGCTTCTTGCTATGCAAAGGCATTCCTTGGCGAAACGCAAGTGAACGAAAACGCAATGAAGGCGTTCCCTTCCGATTACGTGACGGTGAACGGCTATCTCGGCTCGGACGGGATCGTGCCTTTTGTGGAACAATGCGAAAAGAACGATAAGGGTATCTTCGTTTTGGTAAAGACCTCCAACCCTTCGGGCGCGGAAATTCAAAACATGGTTTTGGATAACGGTACGCCCATGTACGAATACGTAGGCGGTTTGGTAGAAAAATGGGGGGAAAGCACGATCGGTAAGTACGGCTATTCGGCTGTCGGCGCGGTGGTTGGCGCAACCCATCCCACGGAAGCGGCAAGACTTCGCGAATTGTTAAAGCACACCTTCTTCTTGATCCCCGGCTACGGCGCGCAAGGCGGCAACGCGGAAATGCTTAAAAGCTGCTTCGGTGCAAACGGTCTTGGCGGCGTCGTGAATAATTCGCGCGGGATTTTGTGCGCGTATAAGAAGAACGGCGGCACGTACTACGACGCGGCGAGAGAAGCTTGCGTAGCAATGCAAAAAGACCTTTCGAGCGTTATCGGGACGATGAAAGCGTAAAAATAAAAAAAGAACGTAAGCGCAAGGAGTACGTTATGAAAGATTATATTGCAACGATTGTCAAGAACGAAAAAATTGCGGAAAATATCTATGCAATCACCTTCGGTTTAGACGAAGATATCACGGTGCGTTGTGGTCAATTCGGGAATATTTCCGTTGGCGGTACGCATTTGCTCCGCCGCCCGATTGCCATTTGCAAGACGGAAGGCAGAGAAGTGACCTTCTGCTACCAAATCAAGGGCGAAGGCACGCAAAAGTTGAAAGCGATGGGGGCAGGTATGAAGTTAAACGTACTCATGCCGCTCGGCAACGGCTTTTACGTGGAAGAAGACGAGAAGAAAATTGCGCTCGTTGGCGGCGGCGTCGGCGTATTCCCGCTCATTTCCGTTTTGAGAGAATATTACGGCGAAAAGATCATTTCGGCGTATATCGGCTATCGCAATAAGGACGCCGTTTGCGGCGTGGAAGAATTTAAGAAGGCGACTCGTTTCGTCGGCGTGACGGACGACGGCAGCTACGGCGAAAAGATGAACGCCGTACAAGCCTTTGCGCTCGATTTGGAAAAGGGCAACCGCCCCGACGTGGTGCTCGCTTGCGGGCCTACGCCCATGCTCCGCGCGCTCAAGGAAGTGGTGGAGCAAGCGGGCTTGAAATGCTACGTTTCCTTGGAAGAAAGAATGGGCTGCGGGATCGGCGCGTGCTTGGTGTGCGTATGCGATCTCACGAAGGGCGCGCACGCGCGTGTATGCAAGGACGGCCCCGTCTTTGACGCGAAGGAAGTAGTGCTCTAATTAGTTAGAATAAAATGCGCGGAGAGATCCGCAAAGGAAAAAATATTATGGCGAATTTATCGGTCAATCTTTGTGGCGTAAATTTCAAAAACCCCGTAATTGCGGCTTCGGGTACGTATGGTTTCGGGCGTGAATTTCACGAGCTTTACGATATCGGCCAAATCGGCGGCGTATCGACGAAGGGCTTGACGAACGAGCCCCGTTTGGGCAATCCCGTGCCCCGTATCGCGGAATCGCGCGGCGTAATTTTGAACGCGGTAGGCTTGCAAAACCCCGGCGTGGAACATTTCATTGAAGAAGATTTGGAATGGCTCAAATCGACGGGTACGGTGGTGATTGCCAACGTCGCAGGCAAAACGCTCGACGATTATCACAAGATTTGCGCGCGCTTGGACGGCTTGGTGGATATGATCGAGCTCAATATTTCCTGCCCCAACGTAAAGAGTGGGGGTATGGCGTTCGGTATCAAACCCGAAACGGTGGAAGAAGTGACGCGCGTGGCAAAGAGCGCCCTTCAAAAAACGCCCTTGATTGTCAAGCTTTCCCCCAACGTCGAAAGTATCGCGGCGAATGCAAAGGCGGCGGAACGCGGCGGTGCGGACTGTATTTCGCTTATCAACACCCTTACGGGTATGGCAATCGACATTGAAAAACGCAGACCGATTATTGCCAACAACACGGGCGGCGTATCGGGCGCGGGCGTGAAAGCGGTGGCGGTGCGTATGGTGTACGAAGCGGCGCAAGCGGTGAGTATTCCCGTAATCGGCATGGGCGGTATCACGTGCGCGGAAGACGCAATCGAATTTTTGATGGCGGGCGCAACGGCGGTACAAGTGGGTACGGCAAACTTTACCGATCCCTACGCTATGCCCAAGATTATTCAAGCCTTGAACGCTTGGTGCGATAAGCACGGCGTTGCCAACGTGAGCGAGCTCACGGGTACTTTACAACTCAACGGAAAATAAGGAAATAGGAGTAATAGAAAAATGGCATATACGTATAAGCAAGAGTTCATTCGTTTCATGGTACAAAACGGCGTATTGAAATTCGGGGAATTCACCTTGAAGAGCGGCCGTCTTGCGCCTTACTTTATCAATACGGGCAATTATAAGACGGGCAAACAGCTTGCAAAGCTCGGTCAATACTACGCAGCTTGCATTCACGAAAACGGTTTGGACGCGGAAACGCTCGTAGGCCCTGCGTATAAGGGGATTCCCCTTTCCGTGGCGACGGCGATTGCGCTCTATCACGATTACGAAAAAGAAATGAACTATTGTTTCGATAGAAAAGAAGTAAAAGACCACGGCGAAGGCGGTCTTTTCGTAGGCAAACAACTTGTAGACGGTGAAAAGGTAATCATCATTGAAGACGTAATGACGTCGGGTAAAGCCCTTCGTGAAATTTTGCCCAAGCTTGAAGCGGCGGCGAACGTAGAAGTGGTGGGCATGATCATTTCCGTAGACCGCAAGGAAAAGGGCTTGACGAGCGATCTTTCCGCCGTAGCGGAAGCGAAGAAGGAATTCGGCATCGACGTTTATTCCGTCGTAACGATGGACGATATCATCGAAGCGATCGAAACGGGTGTTATCGACGGGAAAGAGCATCTTCCCGCCATGTACAATTATCGCAGCACTTACGGCGCGAAATAAGGTTTTCGGCGCAAAATTCTCGTTTGAGAAATGGGCGTGAAAGTGTGTTCAACGCGTACACGGTGTTCCCAAAGCACGAAAATCATCGTAAGAGCAAATAAAAAAGCAACCAAATATAAATAAGACCTTTTCATATAGGCAGTATGGACGAAAACCCGCGTGCTTATACGGAAAAGGAAGGAAAGGTGAAGACTATGAAAAACGTTATTTTGACGGGCGATAGACCTACGGGCAAATTGCATATCGGGCACTACGTAGGCTCTTTGCGCCGCCGCGTGGAATTGCAAGAAAGCGGCAAGTTTGAAAAAATCTATATCATGATTGCGGATGCGCAAGCGCTCACGGACAATTTCGATAACCCCGATAAGGTGCGCGCGAATATCACGGAAGTTGCGCTCGATTATCTCGCTTGCGGACTCGATCCCAAGAAATCGACGATCTTCATTCAATCGCACGTTGCGGAACTCACGGAGCTCACGTTCTACTATATGAACCTTGTCACGCTTTCCCGTTTGGAACGCAACCCGACGGTGAAGACGGAATTGAAGCTTCGCAATTTCGAAAACTCGATCCCTATGGGCTTTTTGACCTATCCCGTATCCCAAACGGCGGATATCACGGCGTTCAAGGCGGACACGGTACCCGTTGGCGAAGACCAACTTCCCATGCTTGAACAAGCGAGAGAAATCGTAAGAAGCTTCAACGGCTTATACGGTGAAACGCTCGTTGAGCCGAAGGCGGTGCTTCCGGAAAATAAATCCTGCTTGCGTTTGCCCGGTACGGACGGTATGGCGAAAATGAGTAAATCGCTCGGCAACTGCATTTACCTTTCGGATAGCGCGGACGAAATCAAGCGCAAGGTAATGGGTATGTACACCGATCCCAACCACATCAAGGTGACCGATCCCGGCGATACGAAGAACAACCCGACCTTTATTTACTTGGACGCATTCTCCAAGCCCGAGCATTTCGAAAGATACTTGCCCGAATATGCGAACTTGGACGAACTCAAAGCGCACTACGAACGCGGCGGTTTGGGGGAT
>JAZTWL010000051.1:0-5295 GCA_045635845.1 Candidatus Scatosoma sp.
TAAATGGGAAAAGAACAAAACGAACGTGTTCAATAAAAAGAGTACGAAAGAGAAATTATACGTACTCGAAATGTTCTCCTACCCCTCGGGCGCAAAACTGCACGTCGGGCATTGGTACAACTACGGCCCTACGGATACGTACGCCCGTCTCAAGAAAATGCAAGGTTACGAGCTTTTCCAACCGATGGGATTCGACGCGTTCGGTTTGCCTGCGGAAAACTACGCGATAAAGACGGGGATTCACCCCCAAGACTCCACCGTTAAGAATATCGAAACAATGGAACGCCAGCTCCGTAATATGGGCGCGATGTTTGATTGGACGGCTGAAATCAAAACTTGCGAAGAAAATTATTATAAATGGACGCAATGGCTCTTTATCCAACTTTATAAAAAAGGACTTGCTTACCGCAAAGAGGCGCTCGTCAATTGGTGTCCCGATTGCGAAACGGTGCTTGCAAACGAACAAGTTATCGACGGTAAGTGCGAACGCTGCTCGTCCGTGGTACTCCGCAAGGACATGACGCAATGGTTCTTCAAAATCACCGATTACGCGGAAGAATTGCTCGCGGATTTGGACGGCTTGAATTGGCCTGAAAAGACCAAACTCATGCAAAAGAACTGGATCGGCAAATCGACGGGCTGCGAAATCAACTTCGAATGTGAAACGGGCGACGTAATCACCGTTTTCACCACTCGTCCCGATACGGTGTTCGGCGTAAACTACGTCGTTCTCGCTCCCGAGCATCCCCTTGTGGAAAAGCTCAAGGCGGCACACCCCGAACGCGCGGCAGACATTGACGCATACGTGCGCTACGCGGCAGAAGCAAACGATATCGATCGTCTTTCCACCGCTCGCGAAAAGACGGGTACGTTCTCCGGCGCATACGCAACCCATCCCTTGACGGGCAAAAAGTTGCCTATCTACCTTGCGGACTACGTACTCTATTCCTATGGTACGGGCGCGGTAATGGCTGTTGCGGCACACGACGAACGCGATTATGCTTTCGCAAAGAAATACGGCTTGCCCGTGACGCAAGTTATTCAAAAGGTAGGCGGCGAAACGATTCTTCCCTACTGTGAAGACGGCATTTTGGTGAACAGCGGCGCATTCGACGGCCTTTCCGGTGAAGACGCACGCGACGCAATCTCCGTGCACCTTTCCAAAATCGGCAAGGGCGGCAAGAAGATAAATTATCGTCTTCGCGATTGGTCGGTTTCCCGTCAACGTTATTGGGGCGCACCCATTCCTATGATTCATTGTGAAAAGTGCGGCACGGTGCCCGTTCCCGAAAAGGACTTGCCCGTTAAGCTTCCCTACGACGTAGAATTCCGTCCTACGGGAAAATCCCCCCTCGCTTCTCACGAAGGCTTTATGAACTGCCGTTGCCCCGAATGTGGCGGCAAAGCATCCCGCGATCCCGATACGCTCGACACCTTCGTTTGCTCGAGCTGGTACTATCTCCGTTATCCCGAAGCGCACAACGATAAGCAAGCTTGGACGCCCGAATATGCGAACAAAATGCTCCCCGTTGACGTTTACGTGGGCGGTGCGGAACACGCTTGTATGCACCTTTTGTACGCGCGTTTCATCACGAAGGCACTTCGCGATATGGGCTACGTAAACTTTAGCGAACCCTTCAAGCGCTTGGTACACCAAGGTATTATTCTCGGTCCGGACGGCAACCGTATGTCGAAATCGCACGGCAACGTCGTTTCCCCCGATACCTATATCGAAGAATTCGGCGCGGATATGTTCCGTTTGTACTTGATGTTCGGCTTCTCGTATACGGAAGGCGGCCCTTGGAGCGATGACGGTATTAAGTCCGTTGCAAAATTCGCGGATCGTATTGAACGTATCGTTTTGAAATCGAAAGAGCTTTCGGGCGGTCATAAGAATATGACGAGCGCAGAAAAGAACTTGAACTACGCAAAGCATTACGCGATCAAGAATATCACGCGCGACGTGGAAGCATTCTCCTTCAATACGTCCGTTGCGAGATTGATGGAATACGTAAACGCAATGCAAAAGTACGATACGGACGTTGCGGAAAAGAACGTAGCGTTCTATAAGGAATGCGTGGAAGATTTGGTACGCATGATTGCGCCCTTCATCCCCCACTTCGCAGAAGAATTGTGGGAAACGCTCGGCCATAAATCGAGCGTATTCGAAGAAACCTACCCCGTCGTTGACGAACAAGCGCTCGTGAAAGACGAAGTGGAATACGCAATCCAAATCAACAGCAAAATCAAAGCAAAAATGATGATTCCCGAAGGACTTTCCGACGAAGACATTCAAGCTACCGTTTGCGCATACGACGAGATCGCGGCGCAAATCGAAGGCAAGACCGTAAGAAAGTGCATTATCGTAAAAGGTCGTCTTGTAAACTTGATCGTTGGCTAAACTAAAAATTGAAAAGGAGTTGGGCAAATGCCCAAAGCCTTTTTCTTATGCCATTGCATAATAGAAAACCCGCCGCGGTATATCCGCGGCGGGTTTTTAATGTCTTCTATTAGTAGTTGCCCGTCCATTCATCTTCGGGTTCTTCAGGAATCTTTTCCCATTGTGCTTCGATTACGATGGGAGCATCCATATCAAACGTCCACGTGCCCTTTTCAGCGAAAGGTACGCCGTTAAGCACCCAACCCGTGAAGTTGTAGCCCGTTTGCGTGGGTTTAGACTTGATTTCGTATGCGCCGTTAAATTCGAAGTAAATGGTTTCCGTCTTGCCGTCATACCACTTCAACGTCGCCGTGTACACCTTTGCCGTTTCTACTGCCGTAACGATCATGTTACCGGAAATATTCGTGAAATCGTTCTTATCCCATGCTACGTTGTAGCCAGTCTTTGCTACGGGCGTAGGAATATCCGTCAAGGATTCGCCTTCTTTCACCGTTTTTTCTACGTCCGTCTGTCCAAATTGCTTGAACGTAATCGTGTAGATCGCGCGCGTATCCTTCCATTGTGCCGTCAAGGACATACCGCCTGCCGTCGTCCACGTACCCGTTGCCGCGATCGTGTTGCCTTGCGCATCAATCCAGCCTTCGAATGCCATGTACGATTTTTCATGCGTAGGCGTTGCCAATTCATAAGCTGCATCAAACGTCACTTCTTGCGTTGCACTTGCTACGCTACCGCCGTTTGCGTTGTAGGAAACCGTATATTTGTTCGCCGTTGCCTTTGCATAAACGGTGAAGCCTTCTTGCACGTTCGTGAACGTTGCCACGTTCTTGCATTCTGCGTCCGTGTACCAGTTTTCCGTATCTACCGTATAACCAGTTTTTGCTTTCGGCGTAGGGATATCCGTCAAATCGTTGCCCTTGTAGATCGTCTTATTTACCGACGAACCGTCCGTATCCTTGAACGTAATCGTCACTTGATCTTTCTTCGCCCATTCCGCCGTAAGCGTCACGTTGTCTGCAATATTCCAAGTGGATTCGTTCGTATAGGTCGCGTCGCCGTATTTCCAACCAAGGAAATTCGAATCCGCACTCGTCAAACTCATATCCAACGCCGAGCAAAGCGCGTCGTAGGTCAATTCCACCGTCGTACCGTCGATTGCAAAACCATCTGCTTCGTAGGTGATCGTATATTTGTTCGCCGTATAGTTCGCCGTCACGGTAATATCGGATTGAACGTTCGTATAATCCGTCTTATCCCATGCAACCGAATAACCCGTCTTGCCAACGAACGCGGGAACGTCAGCCGTTGCAACGTCTTCGCCCTTCTTCACTTCCACCACTTTGGATTGCGAGCCGTCAACGAAGGTTACCTTGTAGGTAGGACGAGCGTCTTTCCAGCTTGCAACAAGCGTCACGTTGTCCGCAATCGACCATTTTCCGTCCAAAACCGCGTTGCCTTCATACGTCCAACCAAGGAATTGATAATCTTCCTTTTCAGCCGTTGCAAGCACCGTATTTGCGTCAAACGTCACTTCTTGCGACGAAGCGGAAGCCGTACCGCCGTTTGCGTCGTAGGTGACAGTATATTTATTTGCTTTTTCAAGCGCCGTGACCGTAATATCGGCGGTAATATTCGTGAAATCCGTTCTATCCCACGTAATGGTATAACCCGTTTTTGCCACGGGAGAAGGAATATCGGTAAGAGCTTCCCCTTCTTTCACCGTTTTTTCTACGTTCGCCTGTCCAACTTGCTTGAACGTAATCGTGTAGGTTTTTTCTTCAGGCGTTTCGCTCACGCTGCCTTCACTCGTCGTGGGCGTGCTGTTACCCGATTCTTTATCGTCATCTTTCAACGACGCACAACCAGCCATAACACTTGCCGTCATCATTACGCTTAAAAGAAGCATTAAAAACTTTTTCATTCTTAAAATACATCCTATTTATTCTATCCAATACGGACATAACTATCATATCATATTTTTTCACGCTCGTCAATGCCTTTTTGAAAAAAAGTCCGTCAAACGCTAGAAAAAATAGCAAGTAATTTGCAAATATAGACGTTAAAGCACAATCTTTCACGCTGATTTCCATAAATATGCAAAACCGTTTATGCACAACCCCTAATTTCGGCTTTTTTATTACGAGAAAAACAAGCCATTGTGCTCTTAAAAAGTTGCAAAAATTGAACTACCCGAAGAAAATTGATAAGTTGCAATAAAAATACGCTCTCGCAATGCGAGAGCGTTTACCCTATTGTATTGATACGATAGGAAGGTAAGACGGTTAGCCCGTCATCCCTTGGTCAATATTAGTATATTTGATTTTTGAGAAAAAGTCAACCGTTTTTACGCGTATCCAAAAGTTTTTGTTGGAAAACGCTCGGCTTTACATAAAGAAACGGACGAATTTGCGCCTGTTGATTTCGATAAAAATAGGATTGATAAAATGTTTTTAGTTTTTCCCCGTGAAAATGTGGCTACAACTGGTGGTAAAAAGAAATTTAACCAAAAGAAAAAGGTTCGTAGACTTAAAGGAAGAAAATAAAAAATGTCCCTATGCTACGAGCATAGGGACTCACATTATCACTATAAAATAGTGAAAGATTGTCCGTAAGGACATTATTATTATATTCAATAAAGATTAAAAAGTCAACCATTTTTACGAACTTTTTTGAAAATTTGGCGGTGATCGCCGGGGGAAATACTTTTCCCCCAGCCTTCGCCGCCTTTCTTTATGGTTTTTTTTCAAGAAATTCTTTGTAGTTTTTGCAGTTTATTGTTTTTCCGAAAGAATCAAACGTTTGACCAGGAACCCAGTCAAGCTCGTTTACGGTGTCGTCTACTTTTAGAAAATCAAACGAATAGCAGGGATTGTTTTCTTCGGCAGATACGATTG
>JAZTWL010000052.1:0-1708 GCA_045635845.1 Candidatus Scatosoma sp.
GAAAGCGAGGAAGAGGCGCGCGCTTTTATTGCGGAAATCCGCGCGGCGCACCCTTTTGCAACCCATTGTTGCTTTGCTTTTGTGGCGGATAAGGTCGGCAATCTGCAACGCTTTTCCGACGACGGCGAACCGCAAGGCACGGCGGGCGTACCCATTTTGGAAGTATTAAAGGCGAAAAAACTTTTCGAAACGGCGGTGGCAGTCGTTCGTTATTTCGGGGGGATAAAATTAGGCGCAGGCGGTTTGGTGCGCGCCTATTCTTCGTCCGCTTCCGAGAACTTGGACGGCGCGGATATCCGCGTTTTGGAAGTGTGCGCCGAGTGCAAAATCGAAGTGGATTATACGGGGATCGATAGCGTGCAAAAATACCTTTCGTCGCATCCCTGCTCCCTTCTTTCCACCGATTACGGAGAAAAAGTCAGCTTTTTAGTGGCGGTGAAAAAATCGGAGATCGACGGGTTTCTTTCCGAACTCGTGGACTATATGCAAGGCCGTGTGAAAACGGAACGGGGCGCGGAATATTACGCTCCCTTCAAAGAGTAAATAAAATAGGAGTGAACGACTATGAAATATTGTAATTTGCGCGATATACACGCGTCCGCGATCGTAATGGGCTGTATGCGTATTGCGGATAAACCTTTGGCGCAAACGGAAAAGGTTATGTTCGAAGCGATGCGTACGGGCGTGAATATGTTCGACCTTGCCGACGTATACGGCGGCGGGGACTGCGAAAAGATTTTCGGTGTGGCGATCCGCGATTTGGGCGTGCCGCGTAAGGATTATATTTTGCAGACGAAGTGCGGGATTCGAAAGGATAAAACGGGCGGCGGTATCGCGCGTTATGATTTCTCAAAAGACTACATTTTGTCGTCGGTAGAAGGGAGCTTGAAGCGCTTGAACACCGATTATATCGACGTGCTTTTGCTCCACCGTCCCGATACGCTTGTCGATCCGTACGAAGTGGGCGAAGCGTTTGAAAGACTTGCTGAAGACGGCAAGGTGCGCGCGTTCGGCGTGAGCAATTTCTCGGCGCAACAAATTGCCCTTTTCCGTTCGTCGGGGATTGAAGTGGTGGCAAACCAAATGCAATTCTCGCTCGGGCATACGTTGCCTGTGGACGCAGGGTTTAACGTGAATATGTCGAAAGACGAATCGATCACGAGAGCAGGGGACGCGCTCGAATATTGCCGCGCGAAAAAGATTCCCTTGCAGGCTTGGTCGCCCTTGCAATACGGGTTCTTCGAAGGCACGTTTGTCGGGAATGAAAAATTCCCCAAATTGAACGCCGTGCTTGACGCCATGGCGGAAAAATACGAATGTACTCCCACGGCGATTGCGTTTGCTTGGATTTTGCGCCATCCCGCGTTTGGACAAGTGGTGACGGGTACGTCCACCCCCGAACGTATGCGCGATATTTGCAAGGCGGGCGAAATCAACCTTTCGCATAAGGATTGGTACGAGCTCTATTTGGCAACGGGCAAAACCTTGCCCTAAACACGCGCGTATGTACAAAGTGGACAATCCATATAAGCCAACTTTGTTGATTTTGTCCATTGTAAAATTTAACAAAATATAGTAAAATAATAATAATGAAAAAATGATAATCCATTTGGAGGAAAAAGATTATGGCAGGACTTGAACTTAGAGGCATTGACAAAGTATACCCTTCCGGTGTACAAGCAGTGTTCATCTTCACTCTCAACATTCG
>JAZTWL010000053.1:0-1601 GCA_045635845.1 Candidatus Scatosoma sp.
CTTTTTTTCTAGCTATTTAGTTATTTCTTCAATTCCAAAGTGCGCTTGTACGCCGCCGTTACGGCTTCGATCGTCGCACCGCGGAAGCCCGCTTTTTCCAAAGCGTGAATGCCCGCAATCGTCGTGCCGCCGGGGGAGCAAACCGCATCCTTCAAATCGGCGGGGTGACCAAATTCCAAGAGCATTTCCGCCGCGCCGAGCAAGGTCTGCGCCGCATAGAGCGCCGCCTTATCACGGGGTACGCCACATTCCACCGCGCCGTCCGCAAGCGCTTCCGCAAAGGCGTAAACGAATGCAGGACCACAGCCCGAAAGCGCGCTTCCCGCGTCGATTTTCTCTTCGGGGATTTTATCAAATACGCCCGCTTTTTCGAAGATTTTTAAGAAGTCCGTTTCCACGTTCTTTTCAACGCCCGCAAGGGTATATAAGATCATGCCCGCGCCAAGCGCAACGGGGGTGTTCGGCATAATACGAATCATGGGCACGCTTGCGCCGATATAGGAACGGATTGCCGCAATCGACAAACCCGCCGCGATCGTAATCACGGTGACGTTTGCGTTCGATTTCAATTCTTCGGCAAAATCAGCAATCGCGCTTGCCATCACTTGCGGTTTCACCGCAAGAAGTACGAAATCGGCGTTCGCCGCAATATCCTTCGCGTCGGTGACTACCGCGCCGTATTCCTTATGGAATTTATCCGTTTTCGATTTATCAAAATCGCACACGGCAATCTTTGTGCCGTCAATGCTTTTCGCTGCCGCGGTCACGAGCGCGCCGCCCATGTTGCCGCAACCGATAAACCCGATTTTATACTTGCTCATAATATACTCCTTATCTCACTTGCCCTTTTCCGCGCACGATATATTTATAGGAACAAAGTTCTTCCAAGCCCATCGGCCCGCGCGCGTGCAATTTTTGTGTGGAAATCCCGATTTCGCAACCCTTCCCAAATTCGCCGCCGTCGGTGAAACGGGTGGAAGCGTTCAAGTAAACGGCTGCGCTGTCGATGCAAAGTGCGAATTGTTCGAGCGCGTTATCGTCTTCACTCACGATGCAATCGCTGTGGTGGGTGGAGTGCTTGCCGATATGCGCAATCGCGTCGTCCACGGAAGAAACTACCTTGATTGCCAAGATATAATCCAAAAATTCCGTATCGAAATCCCTTTCACTCGCTGCCTTTGCCGTAGGCAAAATTTGGAGCGCGCTTTCGTCGCAACGAAGCTCTACCGCGGGCAAACCCTTTTTCGCTCGGACTGCGCAAAGCCGATTTTCAAGCAGGGGAAGGAAGTCCTTTGCAATCTCTTCGTGCACCAAGCAAACTTCTTCGGCGTTGCAAACGGAAGGGCGGGAAGTCTTGGCGTTTTCAATGATATTGAGCGCCTTTTCGAAGTCCGCCGCTTTATCCACGTACACGTGACAAATACCCGTACCCGTTTCAATGCAAGGCACTTTCGCGTTTTCTACGCAAGCGCGAATCAAGCCTGCGCCGCCGCGGGGAATAAGCGCGTCCACGTAGCCGACAGCCGTCATAAGCTCCGTCGCGCTTTGACGGGAAACGTCTTCCACGATATTGATAAAATCGGGGAAGTCGGATCGTAGCC
>JAZTWL010000054.1:0-8000 GCA_045635845.1 Candidatus Scatosoma sp.
CTGCCGACGTCTTCGGATATCCGCGCCGCCATGGGCACAGCCGATACGCCCGCGCTGCCAATCAAAGGATTGATTTTGCCGCCCGAAAGCTTACACATGAATCTTCCCATCAAAAGTCCGCCAATCGTACCGCAGCTAAACGCCACAAGGCCAAGACCGATAATACCAAGCGTCGTGCCCGTAAGGAAGGTCGAACCATAAGCCTTACAGCCAACGGAAACACCCAAGAAAATCGTAATCGTATTCATCAAACCGTTTTGTGCTTGCGAAGAAAGACGATCGCAAACGCCCGATTCTTTGAGCAAATTACCAAGCATAAGCATACCCAAAAGCGGTACGGCATCGGGCAAAAGCAAGCCTACTACAAGCGTAACAATAATCGGGAAAATAATCTTTTCCACTTTGCTTACCGTACGAAGCGGCTTCATTTTAATCGCGCGTTCTTTCTTGGGCACAATCCACTTCATCAAAGGCTTTTGGATGATGGGAATCAACGCCATATAAGAATATGCCGCCACTGCAATAGCCGAAAGTAAATCGGTGTGATTTCCATTAAAGCACGCGAAATCGGAAAGTTTTTGCGTCACGTAAATAGCCGTAGGACCATCTGCGCCGCCAATAATTGCTACGGAACAAGCCGCCGCAAGGTTAAAACCGATTGCAACGCTTGCAATCAAGGTCAAGAATACGCCAAGCTGCGCAGCTGCGCCGATTACCATACTCTTAGGATTCGAAATCAACGGTCCAAAATCCGTCATTGCGCCGATACCCAAGAAGATGAGCGGCGGGTAAATAACGTTTTCAACGCCGTAGAATAAATACCACAAAAGACCGCGATTTTGGACGTTATCATAGGTATGCGGAGCGCCTTCCGCATAAGTACCCCAAACAACCTTATACGCGCCGGGCAAGTTAATCAAGAACATCCCGAATGCAATGGGCAACAACAATAACGGCTCAAATTTCTTTACGATCGCCAAGTACATCAACAAGAACGATACGAGAAGCATCACGTAGTTTTGCCAATTACCGCTTGTTAAACCCAACGATTCCCAAAGATTCTTGAACATCTCGCCCATATTTACAAGTAAATTATTGAGCATCACAAGAACTCCTTATTAGCCGATTACAGCAAGAACAGCATCCGTTTCCACGTTCGCGCCTTTTACCACGTTAAAGCTTACAACACCGTCGCAAGGTGCGGTGATATCGTTATCCATTTTCATTGCTTCAAGCACGAGAATAGGTTGATCTTTCTTTACAGCTGCGCCATCCGCAACAAGAAGATTCTTAATCAAACCGGGGAACGGCGAAAGCACTTTTTCACCCTTTGCATTCGTTGCCTTCGCAGGTGCTGCTACGGGAGCTGCAACCGCTGCGGGAGCTGCCGCAACAACGGGGGCAACGCTCGTAGCGCTTGCGCCTACTTCTTCAACGCCTACTTCATACGCCTTACCATTTACAGTGATTACAAAATTACGCATAATATTTTTTCTCCTTAAACTCTCTTAATTCTCTTTACGGTAAATTCACATTTAGGATTGTTCTTTTGATAATACGCCATGAGCGCCGCCATAATTACGGCAACCGTTTCGTCATCAACAGCCGTTTCATCTTGCGAAACGCTCAACTCGGAAAGTGCCGTTTTAACAGGCTCTTTTTCCTTTACCAACACTTTTTCCTTGGCCTTTGCGCCGTTCATAATCTTCCCAACCATCCAAACGATAAAAATTAGGAAGGTAATGCCGACGAACACCATAAGGAATCCAAGCAAGGCATAGAGCGCGGCTTCCGGAATCGAAACGTCTCGCGTTTTTTCCGCCAACTCTTCGGCAGTCAAAGTTAAAAGATTCTTTAACATTTCCCACTCCTTATTCCGCAAGCATCTGCAATGCAGAAATCAAATATTGCTTCACGAATTGAGGCTCGATAATCGCGTCGATATAGCCATCCTTCGCCGCATGCACGGGATCGGAATTTTCATCCGCATATCTTGCCGCAAGCGCCGCTTGATCGATCGATTCGCCAGACATTTCAATTTGCGCGCCTTGTACGTTATCGAAAAGCGCGATCTTCGCATTCGCAAATGCACAAGCATAATCAAAGCCGATCGACTTCGACGCAAACAAGGAATAGCCAAGCCCGATTGCCTTTTTATATACAACCGCAATCTTCGGCGTATCCAACATTTCGAAGAGTTCCAAATATTCCGCAGCTTCCTTCAATGCGCGGCTATTATTCACGCCCATGCAAGGCGCAATCCCCTTCACGTTTGCAAAGGTAATCAAGGGGAGTTGACGATAGAATGCTACGTCTACAAAGTTCTTCAACTTCGCAAATTTCGCCGCATCCAATTCTACGCCGTCTTCGCCGCCGTCGAAAACGATTGCTGCAACGGAAATACCGCCGATTCTACCAAGAACGGTCTTAATTTCCGGCTCGTACGTCGCGTTGAGCTCCATATAGGATTCAAATACGCTCAAAACACCATCCGCGCTAGCCGTATCATTCAATTCAGGGATGGAATCGTTCAATTCCGCGTCAATAACCGGCTCTACGCGAAGATTCGTAAGCGCAAGAATCTTTTCACGCGCTTGCGCAAGATCCTTCACTTCAAACGAAGGAAGACCGCTATTCTTCAATGCTTTTGCCGCGCCAATTTCTTCTTTAGCTACGTTTTTGCCCGACTTTGCCGACAAAACGAAGGGGCTATTGACTGCTAAAACACTCTTATTTTCAATAAAGAACGAGAAATTTGCAATCGAAGCAAGCATAGCTGCAGAACCATACACGTCGCCGTTGACAATCACGTATTGCGGTGCAAACTTTTTAGATTGCGCGCAACGAAGCAAGAGCTTGCCCAACCCTTCCAAAACCGTAACGCCCTCGCCTACTTGTACGCCGTGCGTATTCAAAAGGTAAATGACGGGCGTACGGTTTTTATCTGCAAGATCCAAGCACTTTACGATTTTATCGCAATTTGCCTTGGACATACCGCCGTCGCAAACCTTATAGTTTTGCGCAACGATATAGAAAGGATACCCATCTACCGTTGCAAAACCCGTCACAACGCCTTCGCCAGCCACACTTTCGTTATAAAAGTCGTTCTTTGAAAAGCTAAAAGCCGACAATTCCACAAAACTGCCTTCGTCGATAATCGCTTGGATATCGTCACGAATTTCTTTTGCGGCGCTTAAAAGCTTTGCTTTTCGTTCTTGCAATAACTGAATTTTTTCCATATTTTTTCTCCTAGAAAACTCGGTTATAATTAAAAAGTTGTATATCTATTGACAATTTTTTGCCAAAACTTTACCAAATATATTATACTACAATTTTCGTCATTTTTCAAGTGGATTAAAGAAAAAAGTTCCTAAAAATCGCAAATTTTTATCATAAATTATTTCTTTTTATCAAATCTTCTTTTTCTTTGTTCCCTTGCTGCCCTTTTTCTTTCGTAATTCCGTTATTTTTACTTGAATTTTCTCAAAATTTCGATATAAAAACACGAATACAAGAATTGTCAAAAGCGCAAAACCGCACCAAATTAAAACGCCCCACCACGTATTAAACGGGATAAAATCAATGGAATAGCACGTACCCGCAATTCCGAGAAATCTACATATCGTAATCATCACAACGAAATATCCCATAGACATCGTGGAAAGCCCCGCTAGAAAACACAAAATATCGTCGGGAAAAAGCGGCAAGGCAAACGCCAACGTCAATATTAAATTATCCCGCCCTTTCAATTTTCTTTGCCATTTTTGAAGGGTATCCGCCCCAACCATCCATGAAACCGCTTTATTTCCCCATCTTCGCCCGATAAAAAACGCCAAAATCGAACCGAGCATAATCCCGATCATACTATATATAGTCGCCCAAAATGCGCCGAAAAGCGCAACGCCCGCAATCGTGCTAACAACGCTTGGAATGGGCAAAAGAATCACTTGCAAGAATTGCAATAAAATATAGATCATCGGCATCCATATCCCCGCGCGTTCCAAATACGCTTGCAAGCTTTCCGAGGATTTTACTACGTTAAAAAAGCCCGTCTTTTGCAAAGTTAAAAGTAAAAACAAGGAAAAATCGAGCAAGATAAAGAAACTTAATAGCATTTTCGCTGTTCGTTTTTTGCCTGTCAACACGCACCAAACGCTTATTCCACACACGCTTATAATCACACCCACCGCCGCAATCAACCACACCCAAAGCTTGTTTGTTTGCGCACTTGTAAACAAGTCGGCTAAATATACCGCGCAAAAGACGATTGCCAAAATAGAACATAAAAAAAATACGAGAAGAAAAGCCTTTACCGTCTTCTTCTCGTATACACTTTTTTGATTCTTCATAGCCCCACCTTGATCCATCCCATATCTAATTATATATAGTATATGGAAAAATCACGAAAAGTATAACTATGAATTTTAGGGCTCGTCCACTTCGTCCACGACGACAGGCAACGTCTTACGCAATTCAACGATTGCGCCGCGCGCCAGCTCGTCACAGCGATTATTCTTCTCGTTATCGGCATGCCCCGCAACCTTATGGAATGTGACGTCGTGCTTTTGCGTAAGCGCGTAAAGTTCTTCCCACAAATCGACGTTTTGTACCGCTTTTCCGTCCGCCTTCTTCCAGTTCTTTTTCTTCCAGCCGTAAATCCAGCCTTCCGTGAAGGCATTCACGGTGTACGCCGAGTCGCTATAAATCTCTACCTTACAAGGATATTTCAAGCGTTTCAAGCCTTCAATGACTGCCAAAACTTCCATACGGTTGTTCGTCGTTTCCACTTCCGCGCCACTATATTCCCGTTCTACGTCCTTGTAAATTAAGATACCGCCGTAGCCACCAAGCCCCGGATTTCCCGAGCAAGCGCCGTCCGTATATAAAATTACCGTCTTTTTATCGTCCATTTTTTACCTTTTATGCTTTTTTATAAAGTTTTTAAGAAATTTCGTTCCCTTGCCCCGCAAAAACGTTTGACAAAGCGACGTTTTTTGTTATATAATAGCTTCGTTGTCTAGGGGTTTGGTATAGTGGTTGTGCCTTGGTCTCCAAAACCAATGAGATGAGTTCAATTCTTATAGCCCCTGCCAAAATACATCCCATCGCAAATTTGCGGTTGGGGTGTATTTTTTTATGCAAGTTCGAAAAGATTGCGATTAATCGTTATCACAACGCACAATGGATAAAATAAAAGGATTTTCCGCCATAATTTGATTCAATTTGGTGGATGAGAACTCCTTCTCCGTATTCAACGTTGCGCTATAGACAACCTTTCCGTCGTTTCTTTTGATAATCAAGTGATTGAAACGATCCGTGCCGAAAATATCCTTAATAATCTTATTTTCGCGTTCTGTTTGAATGAATTCAATATTCACCGAATACGACTTCTTGTTGCGGAAAATGGACGCATGGAAAAGGAATTGCGAGCCGATTAAAATAATCGTTGCACCGACGGCAATATAATAAAGTCTGCCGCCGCAAGCCATACCAACGCCCGCCGTTGCCCATACACCAGCCGCAGTCGTTAAGCCGTGCACTTCGTTGCGCTTATAAACGATCATACCTGCACCCAAGAAACCTACGCCGGAAACGATTTGCGCCGCAACGCGCGCACTATCCGCCGCGTCGCCAAAGGCGTATTTGGAAACAGACATCATTAACGCTGATCCAACGCAAACGATTGTATGCGTACGAATCCCCGCTTCTTTACTGCGCAATCTTCTTTCAATACCGATTGCAAAACCCAATAAAACTGCCAATAAAATATCTAAAAGGATTCTTCCTTCAAGCAAAAATTCTTTCATATATTACCCCTAAAACACGCGTAATTCATGCGCGTGTTTTCTACTTATTCTTTGAATTGATAGCGGTATAATTCCGCATAAAGCCCGCCGTTTGCAACGAGCTCGTCGTGCGTACCACGCTCGGTGATTTCCCCGTCCGTCAAAACGAGTATGTTATCCGCATTCTTCACCGTGGATAAGCGGTGTGCAACGACAATCGTCGTTCTACCAACAGCAAGCTCCGATAAAGCCGCTTGCACCTGCATTTCCGTCATATTATCGAGCGCACTCGTCGCCTCGTCCAAAATCAAAATCGGCGAATTTTTCAAGAACGCACGCGCAATCGAAATTCTTTGCTTTTGTCCGCCCGAGAGCTTCACGCCGCGTTCCCCGACTTCCGTATCATAACCGTTTGGCAACGTCATAACGTAATCGTGGATATTAGCGCGTTTTGCGGCAAGAATCATTTCTTCATCCGATCTATCGGGTGCGCCGTAGAGAATATTCTCACGCACGCTTCCTGCAAAAAGGAAGACGTCTTGCGAAACGATTGCAATTCTATCGCGCAATTTTTCCGTGGAAACGTCGTTGATATTCGTATCCCCGATTCGAATTGCCCCATTCCCACAAATATAGAATCTCGGCAACAAGTTGCAAATCGTCGTTTTACCACCGCCCGACGAGCCAACAAGCGCCACCGTTTGCCCTTTTTTCACGGTAAAGGAAACGTTCTTGAGTACTTCGGGATCTTTGCCGTCCTTCGTTTTATAACCGAAATTTACATTCTCAAAGACGATATCCCCGTCCAAATCGGAATCAATCGGATTTTCGGGTTCATACTCCGAAGGTGTATCCATAATCTCGCAAAACCGATTAAAGCCCGTCATACCGTCTTGAATTTGCTCAAAAAGGTTAATCATGGTACGAATGGGCGTGAGTAGCATGGTGATATACAAAATAAACGCCGTAAAATCCGCCGCGTTGATCTTATTATAGAAGAATAACAACCCACCCGAAACGAGTGCCAAGAGATACAAAAAGTCGTTAAACGCGGACATGCCTGCCTGAAATCCGCCCATAGCCTTATAAGCATTCGATCTTGCGTTCTTAAATTCGCCGTTCACGCGGTCAAATTTTTCACATTCGCTATCCAACGCATTATATGCCTTCGTGATACGCACGCCCGATATGGAAGATTCGATATCCGCATTCAAAAGCGCCACTTTCTTTCTCGAATCACTAAATGCCAAATGCATTTTTCTTCTCGCCTTTGCCGCAAAAAGAATCATAAGCGGGATGTAGCAAAGCACGATAAGCGAAAGCCAACCGTTAATTGTACCTAGCATAATCAACGCACCGATAATCGAGATGAAGGAATTAAACAAGTCTTCGGGCGCGTGGTGCGCAAGCTCCGAAACTTCAAAAAGATCGTTCAATAGTCTTGACATAATGCTTCCCGTTTGATTCTCGTCAAAATAGGAATACGGAAGCGTTTCAATATGCCGGAACAAATCTCGGCGCATATCCCCTTGAATCTTTACGCCAAGTACGTGTCCCCAATAGGCAACGATATAATTCAAAATGGACTTTACAATGTAAATTGCCCCCATGACGATTGCCCAAGTGATAAGCAAACGCAGATTTTCGTTGGGAACGTACTCATTCATAATATTCCTTGCAATCATAGGATAGAACATATTGCAAGCGGAAATCAAAAAAGAACACACCAAATCAAAGAAGAACATTCTTCTATGCGGTTTATAATATCGGAAAAATCTTTTCAATTTTTTCATAAACGTTCTTCCTTTTGTAAAATATATGCTATATTATAGCATAGTTCTTGGAAAATTGCAATACCCATTTTAAGTATATTGATAAGAATAGACAACATTTTTTGAAAAGTTCAATTTTTTTTGAAAAACACAGCTTTTCGGCTTGACATTTACTCTCTTTTTAACTATAATGTCATAGTAATGAATAAATGCTGCTATGGCTCAGTCGGTAGAGCGCGTCCTTGGTAAGGACGAGGTCGGCGGTTCAAATCCGCCTAGTAGCTCCAAAAGAACGCTAACAAGCGTTCTTTTTCTTTTCCTCATTCCCCTTTCCTTGCTTCGAACGAGGTCGGCATGAGGACGCTACGCTATTCCGTCGCTTCGCTCCTTACAAATCCAACTAGTAGCTCCAAAAGAACGCTAACAAGCGTTCTTTTTTTTC
>JAZTWL010000055.1:0-1338 GCA_045635845.1 Candidatus Scatosoma sp.
TAAAGCGAACGCGGCGAAGAACGACGAATTTTTTACGCAGTTGACGGATATAGAAAAGGAATTGCACCACTATAAGGCGCATTTTCAAGATAAAATCGTCTTTTGCAATTGTGATGATCCCGAATATAGTAATTTTTGGAAATATTTTCAATTAAACTTTCATTATTTGGGGTTGAAGAAATTGATTTCTACCCATTACGAAGCGGATAAGCCAAGCTACAAAATGGAAATTGTCCGCCAAGATAAAGGTGCGCAAATGGGCATTCCCGATTACGTGAAAACGCCCTTGCAAGAAAATGGGGATTTTCGTAGTGCGGAATGCGTGGAAATTTTGAAGGAAGCGGATATTATCGTCACAAATCCGCCTTTTTCTCTTTTCCGTGAATATTTGGCGCAGTTAATAGAATATGAGAAAAAATTTCTAATTATAGGCAATCAAAACTGCATTACCTATAAAGAAGTTTTTCCTTTATTGAAAGAAAATAAGGTGTGGTTTGGTTTTAATTGTGGTGCACAAACATTTAGAGTACCTGATACGTTTGACCGAAATAATGCCTATACGGAAAATGGTGTTAAATTTGCTAAATTTGGGAATATATGTTGGACTACAAATCTTGATATTTCTAAACGTCACGAAGAATTGTTTTTATATAAGAATTACACCCCCGAAGAATATCCCACGTACGATAATTATGATGCTATCAACGTGAATAAAGTGCAAGATATTCCTTGCGATTATTTTGGCGTTATGGGCGTGCCGATTACCTTTATGGATAAGTATAATCCCGAGCAGTTTGAGATAGTGGGGATAACGTTAGGCAATACGGTTGACTATGAAATGACAAACATTTATAAAAATGCTATTCAACATAATAAGGACGGCTCAACCCAAGGTGGCTCAAAGGTTAATACGCGTGCTGCTCTTTTATTAAAAGAAAAACCGATAGGAACAGTTTATTATACGGCAGAAGGTGTTGATGGATATTTGTTGAGTATTTATCCACGCATTTTAATAAGGAGAAAAGAAAATGAAGATTGAGTTGCAAGAAATTTATATTCGAGATTTGGTGGAAGGCTACGTCAATAGCGACGAAGAAGGCGTTGTGGGCTATGGCGGGAAATTGAATATTCGCCCGAAATATCAAAGAGAGTTTGTCTATAAAGATAAGCAACGGGACGCCGTGATCGATACGGTGCGCAAGAATTTTCCGTTGAACGTTATGTATTGGGTGGTAAATAAGGACGGGGAATACGAAGTCTTGGACGGGCAACAACGTACGATTAGTATTTGCGAATATTATCGGGGGCATTTTTCGATCAATGACCGTTATTTTCACA
>JAZTWL010000056.1:0-2995 GCA_045635845.1 Candidatus Scatosoma sp.
TAAAGGGTTTTGTATTCAAAACGCAAACGGGTGAAATTTCCATCCACGTAACCGAATTGACCCTTTTGACGAAATCCCTTCTTCCCCTTCCTGAAAAACACAACGGTTTGCAGGATAAGGATATGAAGTATCGTCTTCGTCACCTTGACTTGATCATGAATAAAGACGTTCGCGATACCTTCCGTGTACGTTCGCAAATTTTGAAAGAAATCCGTAACTTCCTCGACAACCGTGGTTACTTGGAAGTAGATACCCCCACCCTTTTGCCTTTGGAAATCGGTGCGGACGCGCGTCCTTTCAAAACGCATCACAACGCGTTGGATTTGGACATGTACATGCGTATTGAAACGGAACTTTTCTTGAAGCGTTTGATCGTTGGCGGTATGGACAAGGTGTATGAAGTTGGCCGTATCTTCCGTAACGAAGGTATGGACGCTTACCACAACCCCGAATTCACCTCTATCGAAATGTACGAAGCATACAGCGACTACTTCGATATGATGGATATGATTGAAGATTTGTACAAGACGGTTACCTTGAAGGTTTGCGGTACCCTTGATATCACCTATCAGGGTACGGAAATCCACATGGGCGAATGGACCAGATTGACGATGGCGGAAGCTGTGAAGAAGTACGCAGGCGTAGACTATAACGATTGGGCTACCGACGAAGACGCTCGCGCGGCTGCAAAGGCACTCGGCGTGGAACTTGAACACGAAAACGCAACGAAGGGTTGGGTGCTTATCGAACTTTTCGACGCGTTCGTAGAAGACAAGCTCATTCAACCTACCGTAATCTACGATTATCCCGTAGAAAACTCGCCTTTGGCAAAGCGTAAGCCTTCCAACCCTGCATTCACCGAACGCTTTGAATATTTCATTTGCGGCCACGAATTCGGCAACGCATTCTCGGAATTGAACGATCCCATCGATCAAAAGCAACGTATGGTGAAGCAAATCGAAGCGAAGCGTGCGAAGGGCAACAACGAAGCGCAAGTGGACGAAGATTTCATTAACGCGCTTGAATACGGTTTGCCGCCCACAGGCGGTCTTGGGATGGGTCTTGATAGATTCGTCATGCTCCTTACGGACAGCTCGACGATTCGTGACGTCATTCTCTTCCCGACGATGAAACCGAAGAAATAAAAAAACGCTACGCCGTTTCCAAACGAGAAACGGCGGGCTTTTTTCCAAAGTGGGGCTTTCAAAAAGACGTGATAATCGCGTTTTCGCCCCCAAAATTTGAAGGAATAAAAGGCTATGGATGCAAAAATCACCAAACAAAGATTGAGTAGAATGCTTTCGTACGATTGGGTGAAAATGGTCGTTGTGGCGGCGGCGTTGATCGTGGCGTGGATGCTTATTTTCACCATGACGGCTACGCGTATTACGCCCGCGCAACAGTACAGCGTATTCAATTATCGCGGCAATCGTGCTTTTCAATTCACCGAGTTTCAAAGTGCGTACAAAGACGCGTACAAGAGAGATATTTTCTCGCATGAGGTATTGGAAGCGTCAACCTACGATTTGACGACGGCGGGCAGTGATATTTACACCGTTTTGGACTCGCGTTTGCAAACGGACGAAGGGGATGCAATCTTCGTTTCAAGGGAATACGATCCCAACACCGAATACGAAACGGAAAAGGGCGAAGTAGAGTATCAGTACACCTATTTGCAAACGTTCATTGCGCGCTACGGCTATTATCTCTACGATATTAACGAATATCTCGATTACATGGAACGCTACGTGAAGAGCTACTACGACGACGGCGACTATGAAAACGGTACGTTGAACGAAGTGAAGGTGGAAGTGGACTTCCGCGCTCGTGAAAAGAAGGATAAGCGTTTCAAGACGGAAAAGCAAAAGAAAGCGGGGGTTTTGAAGGATATTGAACGTATTCAAAAATACCGCGACGCACTCGTGCAATTCAAAGCGTATTTGCATAGCGGTGTGATCTCGTTGGAATATACGACGATTATCGGTGAAAACGAAGATGGCGAAGAGGAAATCTTGGTCGATAACGTGGCATATTCCATTAACCTTTGCCCGACGGAAGCAACGAGTGGCTTGAAAAACTACGCGTCCTATCTTAAGACGGTTGTAAACGACGAAGGCAAAGAACAAAAGGTGGTTTCGGCGGAAAATATGCAGCTTTGCTTATTCAAGCTTGGCGGCGTAAACAAGAATTTCGTGGGCGAAAATTTGATTTTCATTAACGAAATGGTAGATTTGTCGTTGAAAGCAACGGCGGCGGAAAAAGCATAATCGAATAGTTGCGGGGTGCGGAGCTTTATGCGGACGATACGAAAGAAAAAAAAGATTTTGAAGGATTGTAAAATCTATCAAATGCTCGTCGCGCAATCGAAGCGGCCGCACCTTTCTTTTCATACGCCCGGGCACAAAAATGCCAAGTGGGATATCACCGAGCTTTCCTATTCCGACAATCTTTCTTGCCCGAAAGGCTGTATTTTGGAAGCGGAAAGGGAAATTGCCGCGCGCTTACACGCGAAGCAAAGCTTTCTTCTCACCGACGGAAGCACGGCAGGCGTACTTTCTATGCTCTACGCGGCGAAAACGCTTGGCGCAAAGACGGTGTTGGCTTGCGAAGAAAGCCACAAGAGCCTTTTCAACGGCGCGAAGGCGTTGGGCTTGGAATTGTTGCTCTACCCGAGATTTTATCAAGACGGCATTCCCTACGAGCCGACTTTCAACGAGTTGCTTTCGGCATACGGCGAGTTTTTGGAACGCGCGGACGCGGTCTTTCTCACCACCCCCGATTATTACGGGAATATTTCCGATTTGGAAGGGTTTGGAAAACATTGTAAGGCGACGGGCAAACTCCTGCTTATCGACGGCGCGCACGGCGGGCATTTGCATTTTGAAAGGACGTCGCACGCGAGCAGCGTAGCGGATATGTGGGTGGACGGCGTACATAAGAGTTTGCCTGCTTTCACGCAGGGCGCGGTTGTTTCCGCAAAGGACGAAAGAACGGC
>JAZTWL010000057.1:0-8851 GCA_045635845.1 Candidatus Scatosoma sp.
CCTTGCGGCGTACGTAGAACCCGCAATCGAGCTTGCACTTGGCGACAACGCAATCAACGTAACGGTTGAAAACAACTTCTGCGAAGGCGTGAACGTACAATTCACCGCACCCGAAGCAGGTAAGTACGTATTGAAGGCAGCAGACGGCGAAGAAAACGCGGACGTTTATGCTGTATTTGGCGAATACAATACCGAATGGGTAGAACTTCCTTACGAATTCGAAGTGGAAGCAGGTCAAGTGGTAACGTTTAACGTATGCACGACGGCAATCATGACGTTGACGGAAGACGAAATCAACCTTGTTCTTGCAAAAGTTGAAGAAGAAGTTCCTCCTACGAGCGAAGTACCCGACGTTCCCGTAACGAGCGAACCTGACGAACCTACGAGCGAAGAACCTGAAGTTCCCGGCGAATCTGAAGAACCCGACGTTCCCGTAACGAGCGAACCCGACGAACCTACGAGCGAAAAGCCCGCTGATAGCGAAGGCAAGAAGAAGGGCGGTTGTGGCTCGAGCGTAGCACTTGGTATGGTTGGCGCGTTGACGGCAGCTGGTGCAGCTCTCGTAATCAAAAAGAGAAAGGAAGACTAATTTCCATCTAAATCTCAATGAATAAAAGTTGGGCAAGGAGAAATCCTTGCCCGATTTTTTGTTGTGAAAGTATTGTGTTTTACGCGCGCGTGTGATATAATAGAGAAAAGAAATTTTTTGGAGAAGAATATGTACTGTATCGGTTTTGATATTGGCGGCACGAAATGCGCCGTTTCGCTTGGAAAAATTGTAGACGGTGAGATTGAAATTCTCGGCAGGGAAGAAACGCCCACTTTGCCATCGGCGGAGCAGACGTTGGAAAACCTTGCAAGCGCGATTGAACGCTTCAAGGAAGGCAAGGAAATTGCCGCTTCGGGGATTAGCTGCGGCGGGCCTTTGGATAGCGTGAAAGGGGTGATTATTTCCACGCCAAACCTTCCCCACTGGCACGGCTTTGAAATTGTGGACTATATCCAAAAACGCTTTGGTTTGAAAGCGAAATTGCAAAACGACGCCAACGCGTGCGCGGTTGCGGAATGGAAATTCGGCGCGGGTAAGGGCACGAAGAATATGGTGTTTATGACTTTCGGTACGGGCCTTGGCGCGGGCTTGATTTTGGACGGCAGACTCTATAGCGGTACGAACGATAACGCGGGCGAAGCGGGGCATATCCGCCTTGCAAAAAGCGGACCGATCGGCTTTGGGAAAGCGGGCTCGTTTGAAGGCTTTTGTAGCGGTGGTGGGATCACGCAGCTTGCAAAAATTATGGCAAGCCGCGCGAAGAAAATGCCCGATTGCATCGTGGAGATGGGGGGCATGTCCGAGATTACGACGAAAAAACTCGCACAAAAGGCGTTTGCGGGGGATAAATTTTGTAAGCGCGTATTCGCAAAAAGCGGCGAAATACTCGGCAAGGGCTTGAGCATTTTAATCGACGTATTAAACCCCGAAAAGATCGTGCTTGGCGGCGTGTTTATGCGCTCGTCGGAATTGTTGATTCCCACAATGCGCAAGCAAATTGAAAGGGAAGCGTTGGATTTGAGCGCGCAGGTTTGCGAAATCGTGCCTGCGAAATTGAGTGAAAATATCGGTGATATGGCGGCGCTTGCACTTGCTGCAAGTGAAATGGGGGTGTGATATGAAAGACTGCACGAAAATGGTTTTAGAAGGGCTTGTGGAGCGCTATCCTGCGCTTGCGAGCGAAAAGGAAAATATTCAAAGCGCGTTTGAAACGTTGGCGGCTTGTTTCGCGGGCGGAAACCGCTTGTATCTTTGCGGTAACGGCGGTAGCGCGGCAGACTGCGAACACATCGCGGGCGAGCTCTTAAAGAGCTTCAAAAAATGCCGTCCTTTGCCCGAAAGGCTCGTAAACGCACTCTCGGAATACGAAGACGGAAACGCCCTTATTTCGGGCTTGGAAGGTGGCTTGCCCGTTGTGTCCTTATGTGGGCATATCGCCTTTTCTACGGCGTATTTGAACGACAAAGACCCGTCCTTTATCTTTGCGCAACAAGTGAATGCATGGGGGCGTGAAGGGGACATTTTGCTTACGCTTTCCACGTCGGGTAATTCGAAGAATTGCGTCTATGCAACGATGGTGGCGAAGGCGCTTGGTATGAAGGTGGTTGCGCTCGTTGGCGGCAACGGCGGGAAGCTCAAAACGCTTGCGGACGTGACGGTGGTTGCGCCCGAAAAGGAAACGTACAAGGTGCAAGAATACCACTTGCCGATTTATCATTGCCTTTGCGCAATGCTCGAAGAAGAATTTTTTTAAGGGGTGCGGAATATGAAAGTGATTGCAACGCGCGACGGCGCGGATAGAAACGAATACGAACTCGTGGAATTATGTCAAGGCAAAAAGACGAAATTCCGCACGAAATTTTCCGTTTCTTACACGGACGAAAAAATCCGTTTTCACTTCGTCAGCTCGTACACGGGTGGGTTGAACACCCCGTATTCGGGTCAAAACGACCCCGTTTGGCGCGGGGATGCGGTGGAAGTTTTCATTTCCCCGTACGCGAAGAAAAAGCAGTACTTTGAATTTGATATTGCGCCCAACCTTTCCTGTTATCATTGCCACATTATCAACCCCGACGGCAAGACGGCGTATAACCACGCGCTTGGGGATATCGTCGCGATGAAATCGAACGCAAACGACGGCGTTTGGGAAGCGGAAATGGAAGTGCCTTTTGCGGAAATGCTCGGCAAAAAAGCGGCGAAATTCAAGAAGATTGCGTGGCGCATTAACGCCTTCCGCTACGATGCAATCAACGACGAATATTGCGCGCTTTCCCCGACGGGAATCATCAATTTCCACGTGCCCGCGAAGTTCTTGAAATTGCAATTTGAATAAGAAAAAGGACGAAAAAACGCCGCCCAAACGGGCGGCGTTTTTGTTATGATTTTTCTCAAAAATTAACGGTGTTCGAAGACAAGGGGGATACCCATGTCCTTGATGAGTGCGCAAGCGGTGCGCACTTTTTGCGCTTTATATTCCTTGGCGATATGCCCGTCGAAGCCGACGGAAAGGCGTACGCCCGATTTCTTCACAATCTCTTGCTGCGTCTTGTTCTTGAAGAACTCCGTCACGTAATCGTGTTGCTTAAAGCCGTGCAAGCTATCGTAGTTTACGTTGATTTCCCAAAAGATACCGTTTTCCGCCATCTTGCGGAAGTAGCGGTGGGGATCTTCGCCCAAGCTTTGAATGAACTTGAACATATCCGTATGCGCTACGCCCACGGGGCAACCCAAGCGGCGCGCGTAGGCGAAAAGGTCGCCGTTCGTGATAGACATGGGGTGATCCAAGTTTTCAATCAACGCGAAATCGAAGAAGGATACGTCCGCTTTATCGGGCAAGGCGTAGCTATCCTTGCTTTTAAGTGTGCATACTTCGATCCCGCAAAGAATTTTAATTTTCTTCGCGTATTTTTCGCGGAGCAAGTTCATATGGTCGTAATAACGCTCGAGCGTTTTGCCGTAGTCGGCGTCAAGGCGAGTGCCTTTATCCCAACAAAATTCAATGCGCGCGCAACCGATGCCGTAATTGTGATCGCAAATGCCAAGCTGTTGAATGCCGTTTGCAATCGCCGTTTCAATCACGGTTTCCGGTCTATCCTGCGAGCAGAAAGAATAGTAGGTGTGTGCGTGTAAATCTTGAATCATAATCAAACCTTTTTATCGTTGCTGTTTTTTAGTATAATACAAAACCTGAAAGAAAGCAAGCGAAAAACGAAATTTTTTTCGCGGAATTAGTAGATCAATTTCGCGTTGCCCACGTTCAAGTCTTCGGGCGGGGTGACGTCGGTGGCGACGAGATCGTATTCCGAAAGATCCGCCAAGCGGTAGGTGCCGTGCCCTTCAAATTTCGTGTGGTCGAATAAAATCACCCGTTTTTTACAACGCTCAAACGCCACGCGCTTGATTTCCTTTTGTTCGAGAGAGCGCTCGTAGGACGCGTTTCCGTTGATTGCCGCGCAAGACGAAATCATCAAATCGAAGGAAAAATCTTGCAATTGGCGCGCCGTCCAACTCCCCGTTGCCGAGTTCGTGTTAAAGTGCACGTTGCCGCCAAGCAAAATCAAATTGATATTCGGCTTCTTCGAAAGCTGAATCGCCGTTTGCAAGTTGTTGGTGACTACCGTTTTGTAGTTCAAATCGATTCGCTCCGCAAGTGCCAAAGCGGTGGACGAACTATCGATAAAGACGGACTTGAAAGCGGGGATATAGGGCAACGCTTTCGTCGCTACGCGTTCCTTTTCGCTCGCGTTTTTTTCCATGCGGAAAAAGATGGAAATTTCTTCCGCGTTTTCGGGGAGCAAAGCCCCGCCGTGGCTGCGCTCGATAAGCCCCATCGAATGCATTTCCGCAAGGTCGCGGCGAATCGTCGCTTCACTCACGTAAAGCTCCTTCGCAAGCACCGAAACGACTGCTCGTTTGTCTTCTTTTAACCGCCGTAATATCTCGTTTTGTCTTTCCGTAAGCGCCATAGCACACTCCAAAAGGGATTTTTTGCCCCAAACGGGCGTATTCATGCGCGTTTTTGCGCGTTTATGTTCATATTGTATCATAAAAAAAATTTTTTGTCAATATTTCGAACATATATAGACAAATAAAAAATTATATGATATAATGTATTCGTGTAGGAATGCGCGTATATAAAAAAACGAGCAAAACTGCGCAAAAACGAACACGAAAAAGTTTGTGGGAAGGGAAAAAATATGAAATCCGTAAAGCTTTTGGCGATTGCGAATAGTTTCTCTGACGATTGCATGGAGCACGTCTACGGCATCCTTCATTCGTTGGGTGTGGAAGATATTCAGCTTGGGAATTTGTTCATAGGCGGTTGTCCTTTGGAACGTCACGTGAAGAATTTGCGCGAGGATTTGCCTGCATACGAATTCCGCACGAACGATAGCGGCGTTTGGGAAAACACACTCGAATACAAAATGGGCGACGGCGTGGCTTGGAAGGAATGGGATTTCATTTTCACCCAACAACAGAGCGGTAGAAGCGGGCTTGCGGAAACGTACGACGACGTGGACGAAGTGCTTGCGTACGTCAAGAGTAAAGCGAAGGGGAATCCCAAATACGGTTGGCAAATGACGTGGGCGTATGCACAAACTTTCGACTACGTAGAATACGGCAACTACGATTATAACCAAGAGAAAATGTACAATGCGATCTTGAACGCGGTGCAAACGAAGATCTTGCCGAGAAACTTGACGGTGATTCCGTCGGGTACGGCAATTCAAAACGCGCGCCAAGTGATCGGGGATGTACTCAACCGCGACGGCTTCCACTTGACCTTTGGTTTGGGTAGATACATCGCAGGGCTTTGCGTGGTGAAAGCGTTGGTCGGCTTGGATATCGACGGCGTGACGTGGGCGCCTGAAGGCGTGAGTGAAGAAGAAAGAAAAATGGCAATCGCCGTGGCAAACGCGGCTTGCGCAAATCCGTTTAGCGTGACGGATATAAACAAATAAAAATCAATCGGGAGAAGGATTATGAGATATTATCTTGCAGTGGATATCGGCGCTTCGTCGGGCAGACACATTATCGCGTACTTAGAAAACGGGAAAATGGTGACGGAAGAAATTTACCGTTTCCAAAACGGCCCTGAAACCTTGATCGGCTACGATGGACAAGAACATTTGACGTGGACGCACGAAAGATTGTTCACGGAAATCCTTAACGGCTTGAAAGTGGCGAAGGAACTTGGCAAAGTGCCTTACGCGGTGGGGATTGATACTTGGGGTGTAGATTACGCGCTTCTCGACGAAAACGATCAAGCGATCGGCGGCATTTATTGCTACCGCGATTCGAGAACGGAATCGACGATTCCCGCAGTACACGAAAAATTGCCCTTTGAAAAGCTTTTTGAAAAGACGGGTATCGCGTTCGCTTCCTTCAACACGATTTACCAACTTCTCGACGACGTGAAGTCTGGCAGAATGGCAAAGGCGAAATCGATGCTCATGCTTCCCGATTATTTCCACTTCCGTTTGACGGGCGTGAAAAAGCAAGAATATTGCAACGCGACGACGACGGGTATGGTAAATGCGAAAACGCATACGTGGGATGAAGAAATCATCGAAACGCTCGGCTATAAGAAAGAACTTTTCGGTGCGCTTGCACAACCGGGTGAAATCGTTGGCGAATTCACCGATGAAGTGGCGGCAATCGTTGGTTATAAAGCGAAGGTTGTTCTTCCCGCTACGCACGATACCGCAAGCGCGGTGCTCGCTGCTCCCTTGGAAGCGCAAACGCCGTATATTTCTAGCGGTACTTGGTCGCTCCTTGGTGTAGAACAAAACAATGCGCACACGTCCAAGAGCGCGTTGGAAGCGGGCTACTCTAACGAAGGCAGCTTGAACTTCACTTCGCGTTTGCAAATCAATATCATGGGGCTTTGGATGATCCAACAAGTGCGCCATGAAATCGACGATAAGTACAGCTTTGCCGAGCTTGTAAATATGGCAAAGGCAAACCCCGTACATTACGAGCTTGACGTGAACGATCAAAGATTCCTTGCTCCTGAAAACATGACGGCGGAAATCAACGCCGCGGTTGGCAAAGAATTGACGACGGGCGAAATGGCGTACGTGATTTACGACAACCTTGCAAGATATTACGATATCGCGCTCAAGGCGTTGGAAGGCGTAACGGGTGAAAAGTACGAAACCTTGAATATTATCGGCGGCGGCAGCAAGAATATGTTCTTGAACGAGCTCACGGCGAAATATACGGGCAAGAAGATTATCGCAGGACCTGCGGAAGGTACGGCAATCGGCAACTTGATGATGCAAATGATCGGTTGCGGCGATATTAAGGACGTAGCGGAAGGCAGAAGAATCGTAAAAGCGTCCTTCGACGTTGTAGACCTTTAATCGAAAAGGGGAAAGCGTATGAAAATTTTATTCTACGGTGATTCGATCACCGACGCGGGCAGAAACCGCGAAGTGGATTTTCAAGAAGATTCCTACGGCGGCGGCTACGTAAAAGAAGCGAAGAACGAATTGCTTTCGAAAAACCCCGAACACGTGATTTACAATCGCGGCATCAGCGGCGATCGTATCGTGGATATCTACGCGCGTATCAAAAAAGACGTTTGGAATTTACAGCCGGAATTTTTGAGCATTTTGATCGGCGTGAACGACGTATGGCACGAGCTTGATTTCCAAAACGGCGTAGAATTAGAACGTTTCGAAAGAATCTATCGTATGCTCTTGCAAGATACGTTGGCAAAATTGCCGAACTTGAAAATCGTCCTTTGCGAACCCTTCATTTTGCACGGTACGGCAACGGACGAAAAGTGGGATAGATTCTTGGAAGTGAAGGAATACGCGAAGGTGGCGAAAAAGCTTGCCGACGAACTCGGCCTTTACTTCTTGCCCTTGCAAGACGCGCTTGATAAAGCGGCGGCGGAAAACGGCTTGAACTACTGTGCGGCGGATGGCGTGCATCCTTCCCCCGAAGGTGCGAAGGTGATCGCAAACGAGTGGACGAAATTCTTCCACGAACAAATCGAAAAATAAGAGCAGCGCATTATGAGAATTTTATTTTACGGCGATTCCATTACGGATGCAGGCAGAGAAAGGGATAACGACGAATTTTCCTTCAAGCTCGGCTTGGGGCTCGGAATCGGCTTTGCAAACTACATTGCGGAAGAGCTTTCCTACGAAAAGCCGGGGCATTACGAATTCATCAACCGCGGCGTCGGCGGGAATAGAGTGGTAGATCTGTACGCAAGAATTAAAGCGGATTGTTGGAACCATAAGCCCGACGTTGTGAGCTTTATGGTGGGCATCAACGACGTGTGGCCCTTCCCCGACGAAGGGAACGGCGTGGAGCTTGATCGGTACGAAAAAGTGTATAGAATGATGCTCGATGATACGCTTGCCAAGCTTCCCAACGTGAAAATCATTCTTTGCGAACCCTTCTTCTTGAAAGGGAGCGCATCGGAAATCGATTATCCCAAATGGGACGGCGAGCCCAACGTAAGAGATTACGCGAAAGCGGTGAGAAAGCTTGCAAGTGAATACGGATTCCCGTGCTTATCCTTGCAAGAAAAGTTGGAAGAAAAAGCGGGCGATAACCCGGGCTTGTATCTCTACGACGGCATACATCCCACCCCCCCGGCAGTAAAACTAATCGCAACCGAATGGTTGAAGATTTACAAAGAACAAATTGAAAAATAAAAAAAAGATATATAAATAAAGGAGATAGAAAATATGTCCAGATACGAAGAAGCAAAAAAGATTTATGCGCAATTCGGCGTTGACACCGAAGCGGCAATGGAAAGACTTTCCAAGCTTTCCGTAAGCGTACACTGCTGGCAAGGCGACGACGTTATCGGTTTCGACGGTAGCGATTCCCTTTCGGGTGGTATTCAAACGACGGGTAATTATCCCGGCAGAGCAAGAAACCCCGAAGAATTGTTCGCAGACCTTACCACGGCGTTTAAGCTTATGCCCGGTAAAAAGCGCGTAAACGTACACGCTTGCTATGCAATCCTTGGCGACGACAAAGGCAAGGTAGACCGTGACGCTTACGAATATAAGCATTTCGAACCTTGGGTAAAGTGGGCGAAGGAAGTTGGTCTTGAAGGCGTGGATTTCAACCCTACGTGGTTCTCCCACCCCATGATGAAGGACGGCTTGTCCTTGTCTTCCCCCGACGAAAACGTAAGAAAGTTCTGGGTAGCACACGGCAAAGCCTGCATGAAGATTGCGGCGGAAATGGGTAAGGCAATGGGCAGCCCTTGCTGCGTAAACCTTTGGGTACCCGATGGTACGAAGGATATCCCCGGGGATAGACTCGGCC